>DCFC01000055.1 GCA_002314325.1 Megamonas hypermegale | reverse complement strand
GATTCTCCTCATCTCCACCATATTGAATACAAACCGTAAGGTTGAGATAAAGACAGGCTTTAGCCTGTCTTTTTTGTTTGCTGAAATAATTTTGTACTTTTTTTGTATTTATGCTTGAAATCTAAAGTTTTTTTTTATAATATATCATATGTCAGCGATTATAGCTGCTAATTAACTTTGTGATTTTACAATAATGAAAGGAGATTGTGGCGATTACAATGAACGGCTTAATGGTAGCTGTAGCTTCTGTATGTTTAGTGGCTATAACGGTAATTAATTTATAATTTCGTGTACATGATATTTGTGAGAGGATTATAGCATGTATGGATTAAAGACAAATATCATCGCACTGATTTCTTTATTATTATTTAGTTTGGCAGTTGCCGGCTGCACATCTTCGGAAAACGGAGATAAGGCGCAGGAAAATGCTTCGCAAAAGGAAGTGTATATCGTAGCGGCGGCCAGTATGACGGATGCGGTAAAAGAGATTGGTGCGAATTATGAAAAACAGCACCCTGATGTGAAACTGATGTATAATTTCGGCAGTTCCGGTGCATTGCAGTCGCAGATTGAGCAGGGCGCGCCTGCCGATGTGTTCATATCCGCAGCGCAAAAGCAGATGAATGCTCTGGAAGAAGAAAATCTGATTGATAAGGCGACCCGCAAAGATTTGCTGGAAAATAAAGTGGTACTTATCGTACCGAAGAACAGTACACTTGTACTTGATGATTTTGCCGCTGCGGCAATGGATAAAGTGAGCAAAATCGCTTTGGGTGAACCGAAATCGGTGCCGGTAGGTCAGTATTCCGAAGAGATTTTTACCAATCTGAACGTATGGTCTGATATTAAAGCTAAAGCAGTGTATGCCTCCGATGTCCGTCAGGTATTGAGCTGGGTGGAAACGGGCGAAGTTGACTGCGGTGTGGTTTATGCTACGGATGCGGCGATTTCCAACAAGGTGAAAGTCCTGCTTGAAGCTCCGGCAGGTACGCATAAACCGGTAGTTTATCCGGCAGCTATGGTAAGTTCTTCAAAAAATCCGGAAATAGCGAAAGATTTTCTGGCATATTTAAGTCAGGATGAGCAGAAGGCTATTTTGGCAAAATACGGTTTTGATGTGAAATAAGTTTAGATAGCGGCAGTCTGATATGCAGTCTGTCGCTGTTTTATTTATGAGGTGATTGAATGGATTTGTCGCCACTGTACATATCGGTGAAAACGGCGGGACTGGCAACAGTTATAACGTTTGTGTTGGGAATTTATGCGGCAAGATATATAAGAGGATTGCGGCGGTTTCAGGGAATTGTCGACGGTATAATCACGTTGCCGCTTGTACTGCCGCCGACGGTAGTCGGTTTTTTTCTCTTGCTGTTTTTGGGCAGAAACAGCTTTGTCGGCCAGTTTCTGAACTTATTTGATATAAATATAATTTTTTCTTGGCCGGCAACAGTTATAACAGCGACGGTCGTTTCGTTTCCGCTGATGTATCGGACGACACGCGGCGCTTTTGAGCAGATTGACAGAGATTTGATTGCGGCGGCGCGGACGCTCGGCATGAGCGAAGAGAAGATTTTCTGGAAGATTGTCATTCCGCTGGCCAAGCCGGGGATAATGGCAGGGGCTGTACTGTCTTTTGCCAGAGCACTCGGTGAATTCGGGGCGACGATTATGCTGGCAGGCAACATTCCGGGCAAGACACAGACGATGTCTACAGCTATATATGCGGCAGTACAGGCAAATGACCAGGAAAGTGCATTCCTTTGGGCAGTTATAATAATAATTTTTTCTCTGCTGGTCATGATGTTTATGAACTATTGGCTGAAAAAACAGAAAAGTATGATTGAATAGGAGTTTTTTATGGCACTGGAAGTAGAGATAAAGAAGAAATGCAGTAATTTCATGCTGAATGTGGAATTTGCTCTGCAAAACGGGATACTGGGCGTGCTCGGCGCTTCCGGCTGCGGAAAATCCATGACGCTCAAATGTATTGCAGGCATAGAGACGCCGGATGAGGGGCGCATTGTGCTGAACGATAGAGTTTTGTTCGACAGTGAGAAAAAGATAAATTTGCCGCCGCAACGGCGCAATGTCGGATATTTGTTCCAAAATTATGCGCTGTTTCCGCATATGAACGTGGAGGAAAATATTTTAGCGGGCGTAAGGGCAAAAAATCGGCAGGCGGTGCTGGACAGATACAGCGAAATTTTTCATTTGCAGGATTTGCGGAACCTGTATCCGCGCAATTTATCGGGCGGGCAGCAGCAGCGCGTGGCATTGGCCAGAATATTTGCGTCTGAGCCGGATATTTTAATGCTGGATGAGCCGTTTTCTGCGCTCGATGATTTCTTGAAGTGGCAGGTGGAAATCGAGCTGAGAGATATTTTGAAATTGTATACGGGAAATATTCTGTTCGTTTCGCACAATCGGGATGAAATCTACCGCTTTTGCGATGAGGTGGCCGTATTGTCGCAGGGCAGGGTAACGGCATTCACGACGAAGAAAAATCTGTTTGAAAAGCCGCAGACGCTGGAGGCTTCCAAACTGAGCGGCTGTAAAAACCATTCGCGCATTGTAGAGATTGATGAATATACAGTTCAAGCAACGGACTGGAATGTAACTTTAAAATTACCCGTGCCAATAGCAGGAAAATACAGTTATATCGGTATCAGAGCGCATGAAATAAAAATTTGCCAGTCGGACGAAGGCGAAAATACGTTTGCATTCACGATTGAGCATATTATAGAAAATATCTTCAGCATAATATTCATGGTCAGGGCGCAAAACGGCGCGGCGATGATTAGAGTGGAATTTGATAAGGCATATTGGCATAATGATAAGCAGGTCGGTGATACGATATACTTGCAGTTATCGGGCAGTCATCTTTTCCTGCTGACGCAATAAAAACAGCCGCTACTTCATATTGTTTGTGAGTAGCGGCTGTTTTTATTTATCTAAAGTAAATTTAAAGGCAGTGTATTCATCGGCCTGCTGTTCGTATGTCAGTTTAATATGGTGCAGTTTGGCCAGATGCTGAGCGATGGAAAGCTCAATACTGGAGAAAAGGCTGTCATCCGGTTTGGCGCTGTAGAACTGCTGGAAAACTTCCGGCAGCTGCGTCAGGGATACTTCCGAATTGCTGTTTTGGAAAGTGATATAGTAATGTTCTCTGTCTTCGGAAACTTTTATATGCAGCGTGCTGCTTGCCGGATACAGCTGCAATGCTTTGTCCAGTGTTTCGCAGAACATCTGTTTCAGGCGGTTAGCATCGCCGGTAAACAATATAAGCTGATTATCCAGCAGAATATGCGTCTTGAACGTGATATGCTTGTCGTCAGCTGAGCTCTGGCGGGCTTTAAGGCTGTCCTGTAAAATGTCGAGGACATTCAGCAAATCTTTGCGCATGGAAAAACCTGTATCGGTTATCTGGGTCAGATTGAGCAGATTGTTTGTCAAATGCTGCATTTTTTCCAGTTCTCTGGTCATCTTATTAACCGTAGCCTTGTTGAGGGCGGATTTATTTTTCGCCGTCAGTTCATTGAGGGCGGCTTTGATTTCTTTAATCGGTGAGTGGAGTTTATATGCCGTTTTGACGATTAAATCGGAGCAGGATTTTTCTTTGAACTGCGTGCTATTTTCCATATTTTGCAGATAGCGGGAAAGTTTATTGAGGTTTTGCGCCAAAAGAGCTATTTCGTCCGTCGATTTTGTCTTTATCTGTGTTTCATAATTATGGTTGACGATTTTTTGCATAAACTTATTGAGCACGCTTAAGGAAAGAATGTATTTTTTGACGAAGTAGCGGAGCAGAAACAGCGAAAGAATGAGCAGAATGACAAAGCAAAGCAGTAAAATGGCTATGCCGTCATACCAGCTGTGCTGAAAAGAAGGCAGTCTGTCATGCAGAAGCAGAGCGGCTTTCACTTCGCCTGTCTTATTGTAAACAGGAACGCCGATAGTGATGTAGTCAGAATTGGTAAAAGCGGTAAAATCACCGGTGCGCAGATTTTGACCGGTAAAGATTGTCTGAATATCGTTTTGGCACTGCTCAGAAAGCTGATTATAGATTAAATTAGGGTAAGAGCGGCTGCCAGTAATCTGAAGCGTGTTTTTGTCAACAAGCCATATTTCATTTTGATTTAAAACGTTCAGCAGCTGCAAAACATTATTGTTATAACTGACTGTGATAGGGATACTGTCATTCGTCGTTTTGCTCAGGACGTCGGCAAAAGAAAGGGCGGCAGTCTCCAGACGGCTGTTTTCCACATCATTGGCATGGCGGAGAAAAATAAAACCAAAAAGAGAGCAGAAAGAAACGGTAAAAAACAGAACGATAGCTGTAAGGATTAGCATAAGTTTATTGATAAGTTTAAATGGCATGATAAAGTACCTCGTTGTTTCTTATAATATAATAGAATTTTAACACAAAATTTGGGAAGAAAAAATATCCCGAATGATATATACTATTATTAGAAGAAACTTATTTCATTCGATACTGCTTGATGATTGCAGATTGGCAAGGAGATGATAAAGTGCGCAAAATAATAACATTACTGATGATGGCCGTTATGCTGATGACGTTTTCAGCAGGAGTATTTGCTCAGCCGAAATCGGATTATGATTTTAACCGCGTAGGCGACGGCTATCATTGTCATTACGATGACGGTCATCATTACCGCAGCGGACACTGCTGGTGAGATAAAGGCGTGGAGCTTGTCTCCATGCCTTTATTTATAAGGGTTTATAAATTTTTTTCAAGAAAATGAAATTTTTTTGTAAAAAAGTGTTGACATGATGGCGATAATTTAATATACTATAGAAGCTGGCTCGTGAGCCGGCGAAAAGAAAAAGCCTAAGGGCTTGAACATAATAACATGGGCCTATAGCTCAGCTGGTT
>DCFC01000047.1 GCA_002314325.1 Megamonas hypermegale | reverse complement strand
CAAAGAAAAATTGCCCGGCGCAATATAGAAATAAATTAATAAATAATTCTCTTTACCTTATATTGCGTCGAACCGGTAGTTTCTCTAATTTTATTTCTTTAAAAATAAAGAAATGGAAAGGAATGATTTTTATGACTGATTTTCAAAAAAAGGTTATTTACCAGATTTATCCTAAATCTTTCTATGATACGACTGGCAGCGGTACGGGCGATTTGAAGGGCGTTACGGCAAAGCTCGACTATCTGCAAAAGCTCGGCGTTGACTACATCTGGCTGACTCCGTTTTTCGTTTCGCCGCAGAACGACAACGGCTACGATATCGCCGATTATTACAATATCGACCCGTCCTACGGCACGATGGCGGATGTGGAGGAATTAATCGCCGAAGCGAAGAAGCGCAATATCTATCTGATGTTCGACATGGTGTTCAACCACGTTTCCACCGAAAGCGAATGGTTTAAAAAAGCGCTGACGGGCGATAAGAAATACATGGACTACTTTTTCTTCAAGGACGGCAAAAAAGAAGGCGTGCCGCCGACGAACTGGCAGAGCAAATTCGGCGGACCGGCATGGGAATATGTAGAAAATCTCGACAAATGGTACCTGCATCTGTTCGACGTATCGCAGGCCGATTTGAACTGGGAAAATCCTGAGCTTCGCGAAGAAGTGAAAAATGTTGTACGCTTCTGGATGAAAAAAGGCGTTAAGGGCTTCCGCTTCGATGTAGTAAATTTAATCAGCAAGAGCGAGTTCAAGGATGATTTCTCCTCTATCGGCGACGGTCGCCAGTATTATACGGACGGTCCGCGCGTGCACGAATTTCTGCATGAACTGGCGCAGGATACCTTTGCCAAAGATGCCGACATCATCACCGTCGGCGAAATGAGCAGCACGACGATGGAGCACTGCTACCGCTATGCCGGAGCGGATACGGGCGAACTCACTATGGTATTTAATTTCCACCATCTAAAAGTCGATTTCATGGGCAATGAAAAATGGGTGCTCGTGCCGACCGATTTTATGAAGCTGAAAAATATTCTGTTTGACTGGCAGACGAATATGCAGCAGCATAACGCCTGGAATGCACTGTTCTGGTGCAATCACGACCAGCCGCGCGTCGTATCGCGTTTCGGCAGCGACGGAGAACATCATGATATTTCGGCGAAAATGCTCGCTACTTTAATTCACCTGCTGCGCGGCACGCCGTACATCTATCAGGGTGAAGAAATCGGCATGACCAATCCGCATTTCCAGTCGATTGAGCAGTACCGCGACGTGGAAAGTCTCAACCATTACCAAATTCTCCGCGATAAAGGCATGACACGTGAGCAGGCACTGATGATACTCGACGTTCATTCCCGCGACAATTCCCGCACGCCGATGCAGTGGAACGCTTCGCCGCATGCCGGCTTCACGACCGGAACGCCGTGGATTGAAACGGCACCGAATTATGCGCAAATCAACGTGGAAAACAATCTCGCCGACGACAATTCCATTTTCTACTATTATCAGCAGCTGATTAAACTGCGCAAACAGTATGACGTAATCGCTTACGGCGATATCAAACCGCTGCTGCATGACGACAAACAGGTTTTCGCCTACGAACGCAATTACAACGGACAGAAACTGATTGTCCTCTGCAATTTTTATCCGACACAGTGCGAAGTCGAGCTTCCATACGACCTTTCCGCTTACAAATGTATCCTGAATAATTACAAAAATAACTGCTCGGACAGCGTAAAAAACAAAAAAATTGCATTAAAACCTTATGAAACGGCAGTTTTCTGCAATCTTTGATTGACAAAACAGATTTCATGCTTTATATTAAATATTAATCAAATTCATAGTAACCGCACGGGGTACAGCCAGAGCGGTTACTTTTTTTCTGAAAGCGAAGGGTAATACTTATGGGAAAAATTACAATTATAGGATTAGGCCCCGGAGATTTCGGTTTAATCACCCTTGATACGTGGGATAAAATAACATCTACAGATAAATTGATACTGCGCACGGCCGTTCATCCGACCGTTGCCGAACTTGATAAACGCAATGTGGCATACACTGCCTGCGATGAGTTTTACGAAAAATGCGCTTCATTCGACGAAGTATACGACGCCATTGCAGATAAATTGATTACGGAAGCTAAAAACGGCTCGAATGTCGTCTATGCCGTGCCGGGAAGCCCGCTTGTAGCGGAAAAAACAGTCGTAATCATCCGCGAGAAAGCCAGACAGGCAGGTATTGAACTTGACATACTGCCGGGCATGAGTTTTATGGAAGTGCTGTATCAGCGTCTTAATATTGACCCGATTGACGGGCTGACCATTCTCGACGCCGCCGACCTTGATGCGCTGCCGAGCGATGATATGCCGTCGGCGCTTGTCGTAACGCAGGTTTACAATCAGCATGTAGCTTCCGATACGAAACTCACTTTAATGGAACATTATCCGGAAGATTTTCCGATTACGTTTATCCGCAATCTCAGCCTGCCGGATGAAGAAATCCGCCAAATTCCGCTGTATGAACTCGACCGTCAGGAACATATCGACCATTTGACCAGCCTGTACATCGGCAAAATGCCGCAGCGCGAACAGACATTCGATTTGTCGCCGCTTGAGGACGTCATAAAAACACTGCGCTCGCCGGGCGGCTGTCCGTGGGATATCGTGCAGACGCATAAATCGCTGCGCCGCAATCTTATAGAAGAAGTCTACGAAGTCATCGAAGCAATTGACCTTGAAGACAAAGACCTTCTGTGCGAGGAACTCGGCGACCTCTTAATGCAGGTCGTATTCCATGCCCGTATGGCGGAAGAGGCCGGACTGTTCTCCATGCAGGACGTAATCGACGGCATCACGGAAAAATTAATCCGCCGCCACCCGCATGTATTCGGCGATATTAATGTCAAAGATGCCGACGAAGTGCTCACGAACTGGGAAGCCATCAAACGCGCCGAAAAGAAAGACCGTAAATCCGTACTCGACGGTGTGCCGAAGGATTTTCCCGCACTCATGGCAGCTTACAAACTGCAGCATAAAGCCGCCAAAGTCGGTTTTGACTGGCCGGATGTCGACCCTGTCTGGGACAAACTGCGCGAAGAAGTCGAAGAACTGGAAGAAGCTACTGTTGACGCTGCGCCGGAGCGCATAGAAGAAGAACTCGGCGACGTTTTGTTCACAATCGTGAACCTGGCGCGCTTCCTCAAAATCGACCCGGAAATTGCCCTTACGGCAGCCAACCGCAAATTCAAACGCAGATTTTCCTACATTGAAAATAAAGTCAAGGAAAAACAGCAAAAATGGGAACAATTATCCCTTTTGGACCTCGATGACCTCTGGCAGGAAGCCAAAATGCTCGAGGAAGACGCATAAGGACTATCAAGTCCTTATATAACTGAAGAAATCTACAAAAAAATCTTCTTTAGCTATATAAGGATTTGATAAGTTGTGATATAATCCTTATGTAGAGAGAGCTTGCGCCATAATTTTTTTATAAATTATGCTCTCGTTTAGAGGAAATACCTCTTTAGCGGCGAATAATATTAAATCTGATAATTATTTTAAAGGAGGCTATCTTCGTGAATAAATCCGAATTAGTAGCAAGTGTTGCTGAAGTAGCAGAATTAACAAAAAAAGATGCAGAAAAAGCTGTTAACGCTGTTTTTGCAAGCGTACAAAAAGCTCTCGTTGAAGACGACAAAGTACAAATTATTGGTTTCGGTACTTTTGAAGTTAGAACTCGTGCAGCTCGTAAAGGTCGCAATCCGCAGACTGGCGAAACTATCGAAATTCCTGAATCCAAAAATCCGGTGTTCAAAGCTGGTAAAGCTTTAAAAGACGCTGTAAATCAGTAATTCTTAGCGAATTAATCCGCCAAAGAACCGAGTTCGATAAAAAGAATTCGGTTCTTTTTTATTATGCTCAAAAAATTATCAAAGGAAAATGATATGAAAACTGCAATCATCACCGGCGGCACATCCGGTATCGGTCTTGCCGCAGCGAAAATTTTTCTGCAAAACGGCATTAATGTAATTTTAGTAGGCAGAAACAAAGACAAATATATCACAGCGCACAGAACGCTCAAACCGTATCTCTCCGCAAACGTGTTCTGCGATTTCATTCAAGCTGATGTCGCCTCTGCCACCGACTGTAAAAAAATAATCGACACTGCTATCGAGAAATATCATGGTATAGATATTCTCGTAAACAGTGCCGGAATTTATAAGGAAAACGCCATTGAAAACGTAACAGAAGACGAATTCGACGCAATCATGAACATTAATTTAAAGGGCACGTATTTTCTCTGCAAATACGCTGTACCCCATCTCAAAAAAAGCCCGCACAATCCCGCCATCGTCAATGTATCCTCCGACGCGGGCATTAACGGCAATTTCTTCTGTTCCGCCTATTGTGCCTCCAAAGGAGCCGTAACGGTCTTTACAAAGGCGCTGGCGCTGGAGCTTGCTCCGTACAACGTGCGCGCCAACTGTGTCTGTCCCGGCGATATAGATACGCCGCTGACACGTGCTCAGTTTGCCGGAAACGAAGAGGAAGGCATCAAAGAAGCCGCGGCTCTCTATCCTGTCGGACGCATCGGTCGGCCGGAGGAAGTAGCTGAGGTGATTTATTTTCTCGCCAGTGAAAAAGCCAGCTTCGTGACGGGCGCAGTCTGGAGCGTGGACGGCGGCATCACTGCCTGTTAAAATTCAATAAAAACTATCCTAAAATATAAAAAAACAGGTAAGACTATCAAGTCCTACCTGTTTTTTCTTAACCTAGCAATTCTTTGACGATGGTATTAACCATTTTTCCGTCAGCACGTCCTTTTACTTTAGGCATAAGCTGTCCCATGACTTTACCCATGTCTTTGACGGTTGTCGCATTGGTATTAGCAATAGCTTCTTTTACCAATGCTCTGACTTCCTCTTCAGATAACTGTTTCGGTAAATACGGCATTAACACGGCGATTTCCGCTTCAGTCTGTGCGACTAAATCTTCACGGCCGCCTTTTTTGAATTCATCTATGGAATCTCTGCGCATTTTTACTTCTTTGCTGATTAGAGCAATTACATCATTATCATCAAGTTCTTTCTGACCGTCAATTTCTGTCTGACGAATAGCGGAGCGCACCATGCGGATAACGGCTAATTTCTGCTTTCCTGCTTCTTTAGCCTTCATGGCTGCTTTCATATCATCCATTAACTGGGTCTTAAGTGACATATGAATTACCCCCAAATCATGAGCGATTAAGCTCTGTATCTGCGTTTTCTAGCAGCTTCTGATTTTTTCTTACGTCTTACGCTTGGTTTTTCATAATGCTCACGTTTTCTAACTTCAGCTAAAGTACCAGCTTTCTGGCAAGTACGTTTAAATCTGCGGAGAGCGCTATCAATAGTTTCGTTTTTACCAACTTTGATTTCAGATGACATTTATATTTCCCTCCCCTCCACTAACACGGGAGTGTTGCATTTAATAATCATACCCAAATATTATACATTGCACCCTAGTATATTGTCAACTAGAACATGCAGTATATATGGGCGATTTTATCAGCCCGGAGGCCATTGCATGGAGCGGCCGCCGATAATATGGAAATGAAGGTGCTGTACTGTTTGGCCGCCTTCTTCCCCTGTATTGACTACAGTGCGGAAGCCTTTTTCTGCTACATTCAGTTCTTTGGCAAGCTGCGGGATTACATCGCAGGTGATATGCGCCAGAAGCGCTTTATCTTCAGCTGTCGTATCCATTAAACTTGCAATGTGTTTCTTCGGAATAACGAGTACATGCACCGGTCCCTGCGGGTCAAGGTCCTTGAATGCTACGACCGTATCATCCTCGTAAACGAATTGGGAAGGGATTTCCTTGTTGGCTATTTTACAGAAAATACAATTATCCGACATATTGTGCACCTCCTTTTATTTCAGTACTGTATACATTCGCTTTTTTATCGCAAAAACCTTTTTTTATTTTACAATAATTTCACCTAAAATACCGTCCTGGAAAATTTCTTTTAACGTAACGCCAGTGATTTCACCCGACGGAATTTCACCCGGCACGTAGACTTTAATGTAATTGGAAGTAAGCCCTTCCGTATATCCGTCATGCGTCTGTTCAAACAGAACTTCCATATTTTTGCCCAGAAATTGCGTATGAAAATCGAGCGCCGACTGCTGCTCCATTTGCTGCATTAAATGTACGCGCTGTTTTTTCACGTTTTCATCAACCTGATTAAGCATGACGGCAGCCGGCGTTCCCGTGCGTTTGGAATACGGAAATACATGGATTTTGGCGAAATTCATGGACTTGGCAAATTCCAGACTCTTTTGGAACAGTTCATCCGTTTCGCCCGGAAAACCGACGATGATGTCCGTCGATATAGCGATATCCGGCACTTCACGGCGGATATTGGCAATAAGGCGGGCAAATTCCGCTGTCGTATAGTGGCGGTTCATTGCTTTTAAAATCTCGTCGCTGCCAGCCTGAAGCGGCAGGTGCAGATGTTTCGTAAAACGCTGTTCGTTTTTCACCAGTTCCAACAGCTGCGGTGAAACCTCTATCGACTCGAGCGAACCGAGACGCAGTCTTTTTAAATCGGGATTGGCAAGGCAAG
This sequence comes from Megamonas hypermegale, assembly GCA_002314325.1. Lineage (GTDB taxonomy): Bacteria > Bacillota > Negativicutes > Selenomonadales > Selenomonadaceae > Megamonas > Megamonas hypermegale_A. The sequence continues at coordinate 781 of DCFC01000047.1, read as the reverse complement.
TCTTTACAGCATCACTGAGCGAAATATCCTCGCCTTTAAAATCCCTGCCGTATGCACCGAGGTGAATTCCCGTGAGCACCACTTCATGGAAATTATCCGCCACCAGGTTATCCAATGCTGTTTTTACACTGTCCAGACGGCGCGAACGTATCGGTCCGCGCGTGTACGGGATTATGCAGTAAGAGCAATAATTGCAGCAACCGTCCTGAATTTTCAAAAAGGCGCGCGTGCGGTGCGGCGTTCCATACAGCGGAATATCTTCAAATTCCTGCGTGTGCATGATATCCGAAACTTCATTGAACAGCCCGTCTTCACGCGCCGCCTGTTCCACCAAATCCACGATTTTGTGCCGCTGCTGCGTACCGATTACGACTTTTACGCCTTCAATCGCCGCAATTTCTTTGGAAGCAATCTGCGCATAACAGCCTGTAACGGCGATTATCGCTTTTTCATTCAGACGATTGGCGCGGCGGATTAACTGGCGCGATTTGCGTTCACCCAAATGGGTAACGGAACATGTATTTATAATATAAAAATCAGCCGGCTGAGAAAAATCCACAATTTCATAGCCGCGCTGACGAAACAGACCCTCCATTGTTTCGGTTTCAACCTGATTAACCTTACAACCGAGAGTGGTTAAAGCAACCTTTGACACATTTGTCTCCTTTTGTTTTAATTTATTATTTTCTTTACATAAAAAAAGTGCCGTTCGGCGCAATATACGATAAAGAGATTTAAATTATTAATTTATATTTATATTGCGCCGGGCAATTTTTCTTTG
>DCFC01000041.1 GCA_002314325.1 Megamonas hypermegale | reverse complement strand
ACGAAGGCTTTTTTAGCTCTGTTTTTAGTTTAAATGTTTGAGCGAAGCGAGTTTTTAAACGTTAGAGATAAAAAACCATTTTCTTAAAGTAAAAATCTCTTAGCAGTGCACGAACCCAAGCGTTTTCTTTTTGGGTACTTTTTCTTTGCGCGACAAAGAAAAAGTACCTGGTGCAATTACATTGCACCAAACTTTATAATATGAATTGGCTTAAATCTCTGTTTTTGATAATACCGCCAAGTTTTTCGTTTACGTAAGCGGCATCGATTGTAACGTTTTTATCTTCCAGCTCCGGTGCTTCGAAGGATAAATCTTCCAGCAGTTTTTCCATGATAGTATGCAAACGTCTTGCGCCGATATTTTCCGTCTGTTCGTTGACTTCACAGGCAACCTGCGCCAATCGTTCGATAGCGTCTTCGGTAAAGTCAATCGTTACGCCTTCCGTTGCCAGCAGTGCTTTATACTGTTTTAAGAGAGCATTCGTCGGTTCCGTCAGTATGCGTTTAAAATCAGCCTCCGTAAGGGAGCTCAGTTCCACGCGGATTGGGAATCGGCCCTGCAATTCTGGGATTAAGTCGGATGGTTTGGCCATATGGAACGCACCGGCAGCGATAAACAGGATATAATCCGTTTTCATCTGGCCGTATTTAGTGGAAACGGTCGAGCCTTCGACAATAGGCAGAATGTCGCGCTGTACGCCTTCGCGTGATACGTCCGGACCGGAGGAAGAGCCTTTTACCGCCACTTTGTCGATTTCGTCGAGGAAGATGATACCGTTGCGTTCGGCAATCTGCAGTGCTTCATGGGAAATCGCTTCCATGTCGAGCAGTTTCTGCGCTTCTTCCTGCGTGAAGATTTCGCGTGCCTGTGCTACGGTTACTTTGCGTTTTTTGCGTTTTTTCGGCATGAGGTTGCCGAGCATATCCTGAATATTGTTGCTCATGTCTTCCATGCCGGAGCCTGCGAACATGCCGATTACCGGTGCATTTTTCGGTTCGACGCTGATTTCAATCATATCATTTTCCAGCTCGCCTTTTTGCAGACGTTTTCTGCACCATTCGCGGCCGGCGGAATATTTCGGTTCTTCTGCCGGTTTTTCTTCTTCCGCTTCGTCGTCCTTATTGCCGCCGAAAAGTGCGTTTAAAGGATTGGATACGGATTTCGTTTTCGGTTCCGGTACGAAGATGTCGAGGATGCGTTCTTCCGCCATTTCTTTGGCTTTATCCTGCACTTCTTCCAGTTTTTCCTGTTTTACCATGCGCACGGCAGCTTCCGCCAAATCTCTTACCATGGATTCAACGTCGCGGCCGACATAACCGACTTCCGTAAATTTCGTCGCTTCCACTTTGACGAACGGTGCTTTAACCAGTTTAGCCAGGCGGCGGGCGATTTCCGTTTTGCCGACACCGGTGGAGCCGATCATTAAAATATTTTTCGGAATGATTTCATCGCGCATTTCTTCCGGCAAATGACGGCTGCGCCATCTGTTGCGCAGGGCGATGGCTACGGAGCGTTTTGCCTGTGCCTGTCCTACGATATATTTATCGAGTTCTTCCACGACCTGGCGCGGAATTTGTTCGTTGAATTTCACTGTAAAAACTCCCTTTTAATTCAATTCTTCTACAATAATATTATGGTTTGTGTAAACGCAGATATCGGCTGCCAATGTAAGTGCTTCTTTGGCGATTTCACCGGCCGATAAATCGGAATGTTTGACGAGGGCGCGGCCTGCCGCCAAAGCGTAAAATCCGCCTGAACCGATAGCGGCTACGTTACCGTCCGGTTCGATTACTTCACCGTTGCCGGAGATTAAAAGCAGCGTATTTTCGTCAGCGACGAGCAGCAGTGCTTCCAGTTTGCGCAGTACGCGGTCCATGCGCCAGTCTTTCGCCAGCTCTACGGCTGCGCGGGTCAGATTGCCGTGATATTCCACGAGTTTCGCTTCAAATTTTTCAAATAAAGTAAACGCGTCGGCAACGGAACCGGCAAAACCTGCCAATACTTTATTATTATATAAACGGCGGACTTTGCGGGCGTTGGCCTTCATGATTGCCGCCTGTCCGAAAGTTACCTGTCCATCACCGGCGATTGCCGTTTTGCCGTCTTTTTTCACGGCGATGATAGTGGTCGCTTTAAAACTTTCCATTGTATCAACTCCATTTATTCGTACTATACTAATATTATCAGTTTTCCTTGTTTATTTTCAATACATCTGTACTAAATTTTTCTAAAAATTCCAATGCACGCTGAGCAATTTTCTGTTTTTTGAGCTTTTTATCGCGGATACGTTCATTTAGCGGCGGCATCAGACCGAAATTAGCATTCATCGGCTGGAAGTGTTTGGCTACGGCCGACGTTATATAGTGGCACATGGAACCGTGCGCCGTTTCCGGCGGGAAAATCACCGGCGCTTCGCCTTTAGCCAGATATGCGGCATTGATACCGGCGACAAGACCGGAGGCGGCAGATTCGATATATCCTTCTACTCCCGTCATTTGTCCGGCGAACAGCAAATCATCCTGTCCGCGAAACTGCAATGTCGGACGCAGAAGTTCCGGCGAATTGATGAATGTGTTGCGGTGCATTACGCCGTAGCGTACGAATTCCGCATTTTCCAGTCCCGGAATTAAGCCGAATACGCGCTTTTGCTCCGGCCACTTCAAATGAGTCTGAAACCCTACTATATTATACAGGCTGTCGGCTGCATTGTCCTGACGCAGCTGAACGACAGCATACGGCCTTTTACCCGTTTTCGGGTCATCCAGCCCGACCGGCTTTAAAGGACCGAACAGCAGTGTATTTTCGCCGCGGCGCGCCATTTCCTCCACCGGCATGCAGCCTTCAAAGAATTTGGCTTTTTCAAATTCCTTAATCGGCGCAAGTTCCGCATTTACCAGTTCATGCCAGAAATGCTCGTACTGCTCTTTGTCCATCGGACAGTTGATGTAGTCTGCCGTGCCCTTACCGTAGCGGGAGGCGCGGTATGCTTTCGTCATGTCGATACTTTCTTTGGCAATGAGCGGCGCCGCTGCATCGTAAAAGTAAAAATATTCCTGACCGGTGAGCTCTTTTATGGCATGCGACATTCCGTCGGAAGTGAGCGGACCGCTGGCGATAATCGTAACGGCGTTTTCTTCGCGCGGAATTTGCGTTAGCTCTTCGTTTATCACCGTGATATTCGGATGATTTTTCACCTTGTCGGTGATATATTGGCTGAAGCCTTCTCTGTCTACAGCCAGCGCGCCACCCGCCGGTACGCGGTTGATATCCGCCGACTCCATGATGAGGGAGTTTAAGCGGCGCATTTCCTCTTTTAATAAGCCTACGGCGTTTTCCAGCCCTGCGCCGCGCAGTGAGTTGCTGCAGACGAGCTCGGCAAATTTATCCGTCTTGTGCGCAGGCGTTGACTTCACAGGGCGCATTTCGTACAAATCGACTTTGATGCCGCGGCTGGCAGCCTGCCATGCCGCTTCGCTGCCCGCCATGCCTGCGCCGACAATAATAACTTTCTTCACATTAAATCCTTTCTATTCACCAATATTTAATTTCCTGCTTCTGTTTTATCTGTTGTTTCGTTTTCCTCTTGTTCTGCTTTTTCCGCTTCTTTGGCACGCGCCGCTTCCAGCTTGGCCAGCGCGGCTTTGTGCTGTTTTTCCTTTATCTTGTTTATCTCTTTGTTAATCGGCGTATCCTCTTTACGCGTTGCGCAGTCGTCATTACTGCAGTATAAAATGGTGCGTCCGTTCTTGAAGCGGTGTCTGAACAGGAACGAACCGCATTCCTTACATACCGTCGTCAGCGGCATATCCCAGGAAACATAGTCGCACTGCGGATAATTTTCACAGCCGTAGAAAACAACGCCGCGGCGCGTGCGCCGTTCAATGATTTTGCCGCCGCATTTCGGACACGTTACGCCGGTATCCTTGATAATCGGCTTCGTGTTGCGGCATTCCGGAAAGCCGGGACATGCGAGGAATTTGCCGTAGCGTCCCTGTTTTACGACCATCATGCGGCCGCACAGTTCGCATTGCACGTCGGAAACTTCATCCGGCACTTCCACTTCGCCGATTTCTTCTTCGGCGTGTTCCAGCGTTTTTTCAAACGGCACGTAAAATTCGCGCAGGAGGTCATTTTTTTCGATTTTGCCGACAGCGATTTCATCGAGCTTATACTCCAGTTCCGCCGTGAATTTTTCATCGACGATATCCTTGAAGTATTTTTCCAGCAAATCGACTACAACGAAGCCCAAATCGGTCGGTTCGAATTTTTTGTCGGAACGGACGACGTAGCCGCGCGCCAAAATCGTTTCGATAATCGGCGCATACGTGCTTGGACGGCCGATACCCTTTTCTTCCAGCGTCTTGACGAGTGAAGCGTCGTTGTAACGCGCTGGCGGTTCGGTAAAGTGTTGCAGCGGCTCGATTTTCTGCAGAGAAAGTTCATCGCCTTCCGCCAAATCCGGCAGAATGATGTCTTTTTCCTTCTTGTTGTCGCTGTCGTTGTACACAGCCGTAAATCCGGCAAATTTCAGCTTCGAGCCGGTGGCTTTCGCCGTGTATTTGCCGCCCTGCATCGTTACGCTCATCATGTCATAATTCGCCGGCAGCATCTGCGAGCCGAGAAATCTCTGCCAGATAAGCTTGTACAGTTTGAGCTGTTCCTTCGTCAGATATTGCTCGACAGAAGCCGGAGTAAGCTGAATATTCGTTGGACGCACCGCTTCATGCGCATCCTGCGACGATTTCCCGGCAGCGTACACATTCGGTTTTTCCGGCAGATATTCCTTGCCGAAATTCGCTTCAATAAATTCGCGGGCTTCCGTCAGCGCAATATCGGATATGCGCGTCGAGTCGGTACGCATGTACGTGATAAGACCGGTCGGACCTTTGCGGCCGAGACTTATGCCTTCGTAGAGCTGCTGCGCCACCATCATTGTTTTGCGGGAGGTGAAGCCGAGCTTGCGCGCCGCGTCCTGCTGCAGACTGCTCGTCGTGAACGGTGCGGGAGCTTTGCGCTGGCGTTGGCGTTTTTTGATTTCCGTAACTTTGAAATCAACATCTTGCACAGCGGCGCAGATTTCATCCGCCTGCGTTTTGGAGTCGATTTTGATATCCTCTTTTTTCGCCGATATCATCAGTTTCTTGTCGTCAATGGCAATAAGTTCCGCCGCAAACATATTGGAGCGCGGCTTTTTCTTGAATTTAAAATCGACTGTCCAGTATTCTTCCGATTTGAATTTCTGGATTTCCTTTTCCCTGTCGCAAATCATCTTCACCGTAACGGACTGCACGCGGCCGGCGCTTAGACCTTTGCGGATTTTTTTCCACAATAGCGGGCTGAGCTTGTAGCCCACGATACGGTCGAGCATGCGGCGCGCCTGCTGGGCGTCCACTCTGTCAATATTGATTGCCTTCGGGTTTTTCACTGCCTCCTGAATGGCAGGCTTCGTTATTTCATTAAATACAATACGGCATTTCTCATGTTCGTCAATACCCAAAATATATGCTAAATGCCACGCAATAGCTTCTCCTTCACGGTCGGGGTCGGATGCCAGATAAATCTTTTCGGCTTTTTTAGCTTCTTTTTTCAAAGCCTTGATTAAATCGCCCTTGCCGCGGATATTGATGTATTTAGGCGCGAAATCATGTTCCACATCTATGCCGAACTGACTTTTCGGCAAATCGCGCAGATGACCCATGGAGGCCATTACCGTATATTTCTTGTTGCCTAAATATTTTTCAATTGTCTTTGCTTTTGTTGGAGATTCTACCACCACTAGCGTTTTTTTGTTCATTCAACGCACCTCTGTTGTCGTATATAAAAATTAGGACTCGTTTCTTTTATCAGTCCTTTTATTTTCATTTGCAATAAAATGAAAGCGATATTGGAAACATCTATTCTTAGTTTATATATTATTTCATCCGTGCATTTCGGCTCCGTCAGCGAAAGATAATCGTAAATGGCTTTTTCTTCCGCCGTCATGCTGGGCAGTTCGGCTTCTTTGACCGGCTTTACGCTGAACGAACGGTATTCGTCCATGATATCCTGCGCCGACGTTACAAGTTTTGCTCCCTGCTGAATTAACTTGTGACAGCCCTGGCTTTTGAGAGAATAAATATTTCCCGGTACGGCAAAAACGTCTCTGCCTTCACTGAGCGCCAGCTCCGCCGTTATGAGCGAGCCGCTTTTTTTCGCAGCCTCCACCACCACAACGCCCCGCGACAGCCCTGTGATAATACGGTTGCGGGCAGGAAAATTGCCCGGTGTCGGCGGCGTACCCAGCGGCAGTTCGGAGATGACCGCTCCCGTTTTTGCAATATCCAGTAAAAGTTGTTTGTTCTCCTGAGGATAGGCTATATCCAGACCGCACCCCAGCACGGCAATGGTTCGCCCCGTTTTCAGAGCGCCGATATGAGCATTCGTATCTATTCCTTTGGCAGCGCCGCTCACTATCGTGAAACCGGCTTTAGCCAGCTGAGAAGCTATGCTCTGTGCAATCTGCATGCCGTACGGCGTACACGAGCGCGCCCCTACAATGCCGATGCCGTCTTCTGCCGCCTTTAGCTCGCCCCGATAATACAGCACGAACGGCGGGTCGAAAATCTCTTTCAACATTGCCGGATAATTTTCATCCGTCTCGACGCAGATTTCCACATCATAATGCTTAAATTCCTTTTCCAGCTGCCGGAGCGGAAAACTACGCCTGAATTCTATCAATTCAGACAACATCTTTTCCGTCAGGCACTTACTCTGTGCTAAAGTTTTTTCATCTGCCGCCCACACCGTTTCACCGTCGCCGAAAAAGTCGCTTAAGCGGCGCAGTGTCCTGTTGCCGATGTGCGGCACTAAATGCAAAGCTGCCCAATAAATATTTTTCATTTTACTTTTTCATATTCTTTCCTACATTAAAATTAACTCATAACGATACGCATTGCTTCGGTTTATCTTCTCAAGCAGCAGGATAATACTTTATATTCAGTGAGGTCAAGTGACAACATCGAGCGAATATAAAGTATTATCCTGCTGCTATAGCTTGTATTTTACCGACGCAACGAGTTATAACGATACATCACCGCATATATTCTATTATTATCACTATTAAGTCGCCATTTGTCAAATATTTTATACTTAATTAATTTTTTCGGCAGGTATTTTCAAGCGCAAAATAGAATAAATATCATATCTATTTAAGCGAAATTTTAAGAAATGAGTTGATTTTTCATGAGTACCCTACTTATCATATTAGCCGTCATCGTTACATGGATTGCCTGGTTTTCCGGCAAATATTTCTGGAACCGCAAACGCTTTTTCATCTCCGCCTTCATCTTTTTGCTCTGGATTGTAGCAATCGGCACCATCAGCGCCTGCCGCCAGCAGTATATAAGTTAAGGAACCGGCGTTATCATGCAAAATATTTTTTCTTTTTCGATGACTCCGGCACTTTGCACATTTCCAACGACGTCAGCAAATTCGTCTATGCCGGATACGTCTTTACTTCCCGCAAGGATATCGACAGTGCGCGCGTCCGCTATACAAATCTGGTCAAGCAAATCCAAAAAGCGCTCAAAACCTCCCGCGAGCTGAAAGCCTGCCGTCTCCGTCCGAAATACAAGCGCGCTCTGTACAACGTACTGCGCCGCGAAAACAGTCTGGCGCTCGTGGTAGATATAGCCAGAACGTATGACAAAATTCTCTACTCGTCCCACTCTGTCTGCCGCTATAAGGATTATATCCTGAAAATCGTCATACAGACGGAAATCGACCGCTTAATCGAAAAAAACATTTTAAATCCGCATGATGATATTTCCGTTTTTATCTACATTGATAAGCCCGATAAACTTTTAAGGTTCGATGTCTTAAAAATTTATACTTTAAATTGTGTTCAATCTCCTAAATATGGTATACTAATGATATACAGAAAAAAAGAAACACAGCACTTAGAAAAAGTAAGCAGAACTTCGAATATGAAGAACTGTGTAGAGGGCTATTGGCAAGCCCTTTAAGAATAAAAATCAACTGACATTTTGGTTGAGCTTCTTAAGAATCCCCTGTCTTTAGACATAGGGAGTGTCAAATAATTAAATTACAGGTATTAAATCTTGATACACTGTTTACATTTGAGATGCGATGAATGCCATTAAGCGTATGCTAAGTACGCCGGCTCAAATGGGGCTGTCAGCAATGACAGCCTTTTTTATTGCCTAAAAACCATAATTATCTTTGTAATACAAAAAGGAACTGAAGTTTTTTTCAGTTCCTCATAAAATTATTGATTAGCTTTTTGACGGTATTTTTCTCTCAGTGCCAGTTTGTGCTTCATGGCGAAAATAAAATCTTTTGCTCGTTGCAAGTCGTTTTCATCGGGATGCTTGGCGGCATTTTCCCAGCGTTTTTTATTGCGTTCATTTGCCGCATGCGGGTCGTTCTTATCCGTACTATTTTGGCGGCGGGACAAAAGCGCTGGATTTATCCTTCCCTGACTGGAAAACGTCCCGAGCACGTCGCAGCCCTCTCCCAGTTTGGCAGCGGCGCGTGCAAAAGCCGTTACAGCATGTTCGCTGCCCACTTCGGCACCATGCGTCTGAAACAACACCACCGTCTTGCCGGAAAGTTCCGCTAGAAATTTCTGCACCGCTTTATCCGGCGCACCGCGCGTCAGCCAGTAGCCGACAGCGATATAATCGTAATCATCAAGCGAAATCGTACCAATCTCCCTAATGGAAATAATATCGGCTTCACCTTCGTCAAAAGCACCGTACATAGCCTCGGCAATCTGTTTCGTATTGCCCGTTACACTGGAATAGACAATCAGCCATTTATGCAAAGAAAAACCTTCTTTCTGTTTAAAATCATATACCTGTTGTGCTAGCTGATTACCTAAAGCAGTATAATAGTTTATNNTATATTTAGTGAGGTTAAGTGACAACAGGCAGCGAATATAAACTATTATACTGCTGGCTACAGGCTTAATGTTCTACTAACACAACAGGTTTATTATATACGAAACTTTTTATTATTACAGTTGTTTTTACAACAAAAATCCCTGCTATACATGATAACAGGGATTTTTTTATTTATGCCATTTTGCGGATTGGATTAAATGTGAAATTTTCTCCGTCGACATCAATATCTACGGTATCGCCTTCTTTAATATTGCCCTTGATGATTTCCTTGCTGAGCTGCGTTTCCACCGTATGCGCAAGCAGACGGCGCAGCGGACGAGCGCCGAAATTCGGGTCGAAGCCTTCGTTGGCAAGTTTATCGAGCGCTTCATCCGACCAGGAAAGCGAGATGTTGACCTGATGCTGCAGACGGTTATTGAGATTGTTGAGCATGATGGCGGCAATTTGTTTAACCTGCTGTTTGTCAAGCGCTTTGAATACGATTATATCGTCGACACGGTTCAAAAATTCCGGACGGAAATAATCTTTCAGTATATCTTTGACAAGTTTCTGCGCCGTGGCAAAATCGTTCTGGTTCAGAATTTCATGACTGCCGAGGTTGGACGTCATGATGATTACCGTATTTTTGAAGTTTACGACACGGCCTTTGCCGTCGGTAAGTCTGCCGTCGTCGAGAATTTGCAGCAGCACGTTGAATACGTCGCGGTGCGCTTTTTCGATTTCATCAAGCAGAATTACGCTGTACGGACGGCGGCGCACTGCTTCGGTAAGCTGACCGCCTTCATCATAGCCGACATATCCCGGAGGCGCGCCGATTAAGCGAGCAACGGAATGTTTTTCCATATATTCGCTCATATCGATACGAATGATACTGCGTTCGTCGTCAAACAGGCTTTCAGCCAGCGTTTTGGCAAGTTCTGTTTTGCCGACACCGGTCGGGCCGAGGAAGATGAACGAGCCGATTGGACGGTTCGGGTCCTTGATACCGGCACGAGCACGGATGATGGCTTCGCTTACGGCTTTGACGGCTTCGTCCTGACCGACAACACGTTCATGCAACACATCTTCCAGATGAACGAGTTTTTCACGTTCGCCAGTGAGCATTTTCGTTACAGGAATACCTGTCCAGCGGCTGACAACCTGAGCAATATCTTCTTCCGATACCTCTTCTTTTAAAAGGCGGTTGCCTTCGTCATCCTGCACAGCTTTTTCCATTTCGGCAAGTTCCTTCTGCAGCTGCGGCAGTTTGCCGTATTTGATTTCGGAAGCTTTGGCGTAGTCGCCGTTTCGCTGTGCCTTTTCCATTTCCGTATTAGCACTGTCCATTTCCTTTTTAATGGCGCGAACACGCACGATACCCTGTTTTTCCTTGTTCCATTTATCCATCAATTTATTTTCTTCAGCCTGCAGTTTTGCTTTTTCGTCGACTAATTTCGCCAGTTTTTCCTTCGAAGCTTCATCCGTTTCCTTGTTTAACGCTTCTTCTTCAATTTGCAGCTGCATGATTTTGCGGCGCAGTTTTTCAATCGGTTCCGGCATGGATTCGATTTCCGTGCGCAGTTTGGCAGCAGCTTCGTCGACGAGGTCGATAGCCTTATCCGGCAGGAAACGGTCGGAGATATAGCGGTCGGACAGTACAGCGGCGGAAACGAGCGCATTATCACGAATTCTTACGCCGTGATGAACTTCATACCGTTCTTTCAGCCCGCGCAAGATGGAAATCGTATCTTCCACCGTCGGCTGGTCAACCATTACCGGCTGGAAACGGCGTTCCAGCGCTGTATCTTTTTCGATATATTTGCGGTATTCGTTTAACGTCGTAGCACCGATACAGCGCAGTTCGCCGCGCGCCAGCATCGGTTTCAGGAGATTGCCCGCGTCCATAGCGCCTTCCGTTGCTCCCGCGCCGACAACCGTATGAATTTCATCAATGAACAGCAAAATCTGTCCGTCGGATTTGGCGATTTCATTCAATACGGATTTCAGTCTTTCTTCAAATTCGCCGCGGTATTTCGCACCGGCAATCAGCGAGCCCATATCGAGCGAATAGAGAGTCTTATTCTTCAGCGATTCCGGCACATCACCGGCGACAATACGGCGGGCAAGCCCTTCAACGATAGCCGTTTTGCCGACGCCCGGTTCACCGATTAATACCGGATTGTTTTTCGTACGGCGGGACAGAATTTCAATCGTACGGCGAATTTCCTCATCACGGCCGATAACCGGGTCGAGTTTGCCGACTCTCGCCATCGCCGTCAAATCACGGCCGTATTTTTCCAGTGATTTATAACCGCTTTCCGGATTGTCGCTGTTTACATTCTGTTTGCGTTCCGCTTTAATAACGGACATGATTTTATTCTGATGCAGATTGAATTCACGGCACAGTTGCTGCATTTCATCATCGCTGTCACTGACAATGGCCAGCAGCAGATGTTCCGTACTGATATAATCATCCTTCATATTTTCGGCAAGTTTAGCCGCACGGCCGAGAACGCGCACCATTTCCGTACTCATGCCCAGACGGCTCTGGCCTTTAACGCTCGGAATTTTTTTGAGCATTTGTTCCAGTTTCGCCTTGAGCATCGGCAGGTCGACTCTGCATTCACTGAAAATAGTGGCAAGCAGACCTTCCGGTTCTTTGATGAGCGCAGCCAGAACATGCGCTGAAGTTATTTCCTGATGATAACGAAGCGCTGCTTCCTGCTGAGCGGACTGCATGGCTTCGAGAACTTTTTGCGTATATTTTTCTTCACCCATGAAGAATTCCTCCAATCATGATGTTTATTTCTATTGTTATTACATTCTTAATTTATAGTAGGCTCTTTTTGCTTACTAAAGTCATTATAAAGTCAAAAAGTCAAATTGTCAACAATATTTTTCGACTTTTTGACTTTTTATTTTTTCTTTATAACGTTATATAGAAAAAACAGGCAATCTGTTTTGAAAGACTGCCTGCTTATTTTATTTCTTTATTCTGTTTGCCATATTATTCAGTTGTGTTACCTGTTTTATGAATGACAGCGATTTAAACGGTTTGCCGATTAAGCCCTGAATATAGTTTAATAGAATATTTTCCGCCGCCAGTAAATCCGCGCCTCTCACCTGAAATTTTGGCGGATTTTCCCAATCGAGCTCCAATAGGTTCGTAATGAACCGGCGCAGTGAAACGGGAAAATTATGCGCTCTGTGCCCGCTGCATTCGTCGCAGAGCACGCCGCCCTGCTGCGGATTGAAATAGGCATCAGCTGTAATCTTCGTACCGCAAAGAGTGCAGTGATTATAATGCAGCTGGCAGCCCGTGTATTCAAAAATCTGATAGGCGCTGGCGATTGCGCAGATACGCGGATTGTTTTTCGTAAGGCACGGCAGTATTTTGAGCAGTGTCTGATAAATTTCCGCCTGCGGTTCATCTTCGCTGCAAAGTTCTTTGGCAAGTTCAGCGATAAACGAACCGTAAGCCATCGCCGTCAAATCCTCATACAGCCCGGCAAAAAAACCTTTATGCTCGCATTGCCGAACGGTATCCATCCGTTCGCCGCGCAGAAGCTGCACATCGAGCCACGAAAAAAGCTGCATAGCAGACGACAGCGGACTTTTCGGCCGTCGGCAGCCGTACGCCGCCGCCGTGATTTTGCCGTATTCCGGGGATAAAAGCGTAACTATCTTATCAGCATTTCCCCAATTTTTCACGCCGATTACCAATACTTCCGTCGTATACAGTGCCACTTACGATTTATTTTCATTTTGCTGAGCCGACATTTCCTGAATTTTCGCCAAGTCTTTTTTTATGTCGGCTCCCGGCATTACGCCGCCGGCGGTCAAAATGTATTGAAAAGCATCTTCTACGGAAATATCGGTGAAAATTATATCTTTTTTCGGTACGAATACGTTAAAACCGGAGGTCATATTGAGGCTCCACGGCAGAAATACCGACTCGTATTCTTCTTCGCGGCTCAGGTACGGAGCTATCACGTTCGACGGTTTGGGCATTAAAAAACCGATTGTCTTTACGCCCGGATGAGGATACGGTATCAGCACCACCTGACTGAACATGGTTTTGGACTCAAACAGCATGGTCGAAACGCGCTTGACACTGTTATAAATAAATTTTACAACAGGAATTTTATCCACAACTGACTCGAAATAACTGATAATTTTCTGCGAAGCCCATGTCCATGTGGATGTTATCCAGCCTGCCACCAAAATCATGATAAGCAGCAGCGCTACACCGGCTCCCGGAAATTTTAGGGGAATATAGCTTTCGACGATACCTTCAATTATGGTGAAAATCGTGGCAATAACAAAATAGGTGATAGCAATCGGCACTAAAACTATAAGCCCGTTGATAAAATAATGTGATAATCTGTTCATCTCAAGCACATCTCTCTTAAATATCTAGTTTTACGGATTTTTAAAGCCCAGCTCACGTAGTACATTTGTTCTGTCGCGCCAGTCTTTTTTGACTTTAACCCAAAGGTCGAGCTTCGTCTTGGAACCGAGCATTGTCTCGATATCCTTGCGCGCCATGGATTTTATCTTCTTGAGCAGACTGCCCTGTTTGCCGATGACGATACCTTTCTGCGATTCGCGTTCGACATAAATCGTGGCGCGGATATCTACTTTGCCGCCTTCGCGCGCTTTCATTTCCTCAACTTCCACGGCGATGGCGTGCGGCACTTCGTCCCGCGTCAAATGCAGGACTTTTTCGCGTATCATTTCCGCCGCAATCAGCCGTTCCGGCTGGTCGGTTACGGTATCGGCAGGATAATACTGCGGTCCTTCCGGCAGATATTTGTTAAGCTCAACGAGCAGACTGTCCAAATTCATTTTTTCTTTCGCCGAAATCGGTACGACACCGGCAAAATCATATGCCTTCGTGTATTTTTCAATAATCGGCAGGACGGACTGGCGGTCAATCAAATCCAGCTTGTTTACGATTAGAATTACCGGTTTTTTCGTCGCCTGCAAGCGTTCCATGATGTAGCGCTCACCGCCGCCCAAATCCTCCGTCGCGTCCACGACGAACAAAATCGCGTCGACTTCCTGAAGCGTACCTTCCGCCGCCTTCACCATATATTCGCCCAATTTGTGCAGCGGTTTATGGATACCCGGCGTATCGAGGAAAATCACCTGTTCATTGTCCGTCGTGAGCACACACATGATACGGTTGCGCGTCGTCTGCGGTTTATCCGACATGATGGCAATTTTCTGCCCGATAAGGCTGTTGATTAACGTTGATTTTCCTACATTAGGACGGCCGATAACGGCTACAAAACCTGATTTAAACTTTTTATTTTCCAAAAATATACTCCTTTTTCATACTTATTCTGTCTGTTATTTTATAATTTTATTTTTCAATAGTAAAGTTAAAATTTCATTAAAATTATCTGTTGTGCTGGTTGACTGTCTAAAGCAGTATAGTAGTTTATATTCAGTGAGGTTAAGTGCCAACATCGAGCGAATGTAAACTACTATACTGCTGGCTACAGGCTCAATGTTTTACTGGCACAACAGACCGAAATTATTTTATCTGCTAATTCCCAGTTTTTCCATGACAAAATCTTCTTCGCGGCGCATTTCCTTGCGGTCGTCCTCTTCTATATGATCATAGCCGAGAAGATGAAGCATTCCGTGCACCGTTAAAAATGCCACTTCACGCTCTACGCTATGGCCGTAGTCGCTTGCCTGTTCCACGGCTTTTTCCACCGAAATGATGATGTCGCCGAGTACATTGACCGGCGCGCCGCCTTCGATTTCCGGTTCGTCGCCTTCATTCAAGGCAAAAGAGATTACATCCGTCGGGCGGTCAACATTGCGGTAATCACGATTTATCTCATGAATATGTTCATTGTCGGTGAATGTAATGCTCACTTCCGCATTGTCGAGCCCGTACAGTTCGCCCACCGTGTAAGCGGCTTTGCGCACTGTGTCTACAATTTCCACGTCGATTTCCAGATTTTCCGGCATACTGCTCAATATTATTTCCATAATAAACACTCCATTATATTTTTCCCGTATTTTTATGTTCAGGGTGCGCTGCTTCGTACGCATCATAAGCTCTGATTATACGCGCCACTACATCATGGCGGATTACGTCCCTATCGTCAAACTGAATTACGGAAATTCCCTCAAGTCCGTCCAGAATTTTCGTCGCCTGCGTAAGACCGGAGCCTACGCCGCGCGGCAGGTCAATCTGGCTCAAGTCGCCGTTTACCACCATTTTGGAACCGAAACCGAGTCGCGTCAAAAACATCTTCATCTGGCGCGGCGTCGTATTCTGCGCTTCATCTAAAATAACAAACGCCCTTTCCAATGTGCGTCCGCGCATGTAGGCAAGCGGGGCGATTTCAATAATATTGCGCGTCAGCATTTTCTGATACGTTTCCAGTCCCAGCACGTCCTGCAAAGCGTCGTAAAGCGGCCGCAGATACGGGTCGATTTTCTCCTGCAAATCGCCCGGCAGAAAACCGAGCCGTTCACCTGCTTCTACGGCAGGACGGGTCAGAATAAGCTTGTCCACTTCATGATTGCGCAGCGCCATCACCGCCATGACCACCGCCAGATACGTTTTGCCCGTACCGGCAGGACCGAGCCCGAAGGTGATACTGTGGCGGCGGATAGCATCGACGTAGATTTTCTGGCCGATTGTCTTGGGACGCACGCATTTTCCGCGCGATGTAACGATTAGAATATCCGTGAACAGCGATTGCAGTTCTTTGGACTGTCCGGCTTTAACCAGCTTTATACTGTAGCGTACTTCATGCATGGTGAGCTTCGTTCCCTGGCGGTACAGCAAAAGCAGCGCTTCAATAACCTGCATGGCGGCATTGACTTCACCTTCTTCACCGTTGATGGACAAATCTGTTCCGCGTCCTACAATGCGGCAGGCAAAGCTGTCATTGAGCACACGCAGATATTCGTCGTTTTCTCCCAAAATACCGATTGTTTCTGTTCTGTCTTGAAAAGATACCTTTAATTCAGCAAAATTTGGCAAAAGCTTATTTCCCTCCATATTATTCTTAAAATATTTTAAGCATATACTGTATTATATCATAAAAATGAAAAAATACTGAGCCGTTTTATATGAAATTCCTATGAAAATCTATTGTGTTAGTTGATTTTTCAAAGCAGTATAATAGTTTATNNAGGTTAAGTGACAACATCGAACGAATATAAACTATTATACTGCTGACTTAAAGACTCCATATTTTACTAGCACAACGGATTATGAAACAAATAAGGAGCCGATAAAATATATCGGCTCCTTACAATTAATTTTTCAGTCTTTGTGTATTATGCGTTTAATGCCGTACCGTTTCAGATAATATACTGATTTCGGCATCTCCAGCACTTGCGCATACATTATAGCATTCATGATATTTTCGCGCTCAATGTCTATCTGCATTTTCTTTTTCGTATCGGCTGACCGGATTTGCGTGCGCTGAATGTAATCCGTCGGCGCATTTTCCTGCCGATACTGTTTTTTCTGCTGTAAATACTCCTGATAAACATTGTTTATGTCATACTGCACAGCAGGCTCTTCTTTGACGGGTTCCGGGATAAATTCCGGTTCCGTATAAACGACGGGCTTATCATGGCTTTCCTGCGGCTTTGCCATCATGTAGTCAAGCGTTCTTTCCGATTTTACAGGTTGCGGCTGCGGCTCTTTGGGCAAATCCGGCGGAATTGGCGGTGGCTGATTTTGGCGGCGCGCTTTGCGTCTGGCATTTTGAAACAATCCGTTTAAAACGATTATGGCTACGAAAAACAGGAAACTTAATAAATCTTCCATTTTATTTTATCGGTACCTGACCCTGCGGCACTGTACCGTCTCCCGTTCTGCTGATAGCCTCGCGCATCTGCGTATCGGCGTTGATGTTGTTCAGATTGTAGTAATCCATTACACCGAGCTTGCCTTCGCGCAGAGCAGCCGCCAATGCGTGCGGCACTTCTGACTGCGCTTCGACGACGCGGGCTTCCATTTCCTGAGTATATGCCTTCATTTCCTGTTCTTTTGCTACCGCCATAGCACGTCTTTCTTCCGCTTTTGCCTGCGCAATCCGCTTATCCGCTTCCGCCTGGTCGGTCTGAAGTTCCGCCCCAATATTGCGTCCTACATCGACGTCGGCAATATCAATGGAGAGAATTTCAAACGCCGTTCCGGCATCCAGCCCTTTGCCGAGCACCGTTTTTGATATATCATCCGGATTAGCCAAAACGTCCGTATGCGCTTCCGACGAACCGACCGACGTTACAATACCTTCGCCGACACGTGCGATAATAGTCGGTTCACCGGCACCGCCGACCAGTCTGTCGATATTTGCCCGCACTGTAACGCGTGCCTTGATTTTCAGCTCGATACCGTTGCGCGCCACAGCCGACACGACCGGCGTTTCAATGACTTTCGGATTAACGCTCATCTGCACCGCTTCGAGCACGTCGCGACCGGCAAGGTCAATCGCCGCACTGCGTTCAAACGGCAACGGTATCTGCGCCCGATGCGCCGCAATGAGCGCGTCAACAACCTTATCGACATTACCACCTGCAAGATAATGTGCTTCCAACTGATTTACATTTACATTAAGCCCCGCTTTATTAGCCTTAATCAACGGCAAAACGATTTTCTGCGGCGGCACGCGGCGCATACGCATACCGACAAGCGTAAAAATACCGACATGCACATTCGAAGCGAGTGCCGAAATCCACAGCCCAATCGGCACGAAATGCAAAAACAGCATTATCGCGACGATGACAAGTACGATAATAAATCCTGAACCGATTATTGCTTCCATAAAACAACCTCCCGAAAAAAATTATTCTACCCGGCGCACGATAATCCGCACACCTTCAATTTTTACAACGCGAACTTTTTCCCCTTTGGAAATAAATTTTCCTTCCGAAACGACATCGACCGGCACGCCGTCGATTTCCACCGAACCGGACGGACGCAGTTCCGACAAAACCACTCCTTCTTTATTTAAATACTTGGAATAATCCATACTGCTTACATATCCCTGTTCCGTTGACGAGGTATTCGTCAAAATGAGTTTTTTCCACAGTCTGCTCGACGGCAATTTTTTCAAGATGACGGCAAAAATGATGATGGCGATTACGAGCGATATTGCCATCATGTAAATAGCATTGATATCGCCGCCCATGGCGAGAATTAAGCTGTACAAAATCGCCACAACCCCGATACCGGCTAACAGCCCGATTGTCGGCGTCAGAATTTCAATGATGATGAAAATAACGCCGCCGATAAACAGTGCAATCTGATACAGACTGACAAGCCCCTTCACATAACCGCTGCCCCAGAACACGGCGGCGGCAATCAGACCCAAAAGTGCACCGACACCCGTCCCGCCGGTTTTAATTTCCACCAGTATGGACAGAAAAATCACAATCAGCAAAAGCGCCTGCACCATAGAAGAATCTATAATAAAATCCATAACTGATACTCCTTTCCCTATTAATTCAATCGTATATGATATATATTCAACGTATCAGCTGGTCTTTCCTTTATTTTCTTTATTTCGATTTCTTTGCACCAAAGAAAAATGAACGTAAGCAAATATTAGTAAAAAACTCATCTGGTACATTCATATTGTTGTTTATGCCTGTTCCGAGCGCTACGGACGGGCGGTTGGCACCGTGAAAATCCGTTCCGCCGGTTGGCAGCAGATTGTATTTTTCAATCATATAACGGGCAAAAGCTCTGTCTTCATCGCTGTAATTCGGGTAATATGCTTCCATGCCGTCCAGTCCCATTTCGTGCAGGTATTTTATATGCTGCTCCTGTTCGCTTCTATTATTATTAATGAAGCCGATTTTCTTATGGAAATGCGCCAGTGACGTTACGGCTCCCGCCGCGTGCATCTGGGCTATTGCTTCTTCCGCTTTGGGATTTTCCACGATACCGAGTTTCAGTTTGCGGAAAGCCGGGTCAATGTATCTGTCCCATAAATACTGGATATCGCCGACAGCCGACTGGTTTGTTATGAGATAGCGCAGTATGGCGTATTTGTCCACGCCGTCGCCGGTAGCGTACGGTCTGACTTTCTCCATGGAAATATCCAAGCCCTGCTTGTGCAGATAATCGACGACGTTGGCTATGGAAGCCGATTTTTTAGCGCGCAGCTGTGTATAGAAATTTTTAAACGCCGTGCTGTTTTCATCGAAACCGAGTGCTACGACGTGAATTTGATGACCGTCATAATTCAGGCTCATTTCCATGCCGTTTATAAATTTCACTTTATAAGCCATGCTGGCGATTTTAGCCACCGTATTGCCGAAAATTGTGTCGTGGTCAGTCAGGGCAAAAGCATACAGTCCCTTCTCGCTTGCCAGTTTCGCAATTTCGCCCGGCGAATACGTGCCGTCGGACATGGTGGAATGTACGTGTAAATCTATCATAAAAAAACCTCCTTAATTTCAAATACATTATATTTTCTTACTTATTAATTCATGCGTACGGAAAAAATTATAAATGGATTTGGCAATATTTTCACTGATGCCCGGCACGGAGGACAGTTCTTCCACCGTGGCATTTTTTATATTGCCGATATTTTCAAAGCGGTCAAATAGTGCCTTGCGCCGTTTTGCTCCCACTCCGGCTATATTATCGAGCAGTGATACTTTGTTGCGCTTCGTGCGAAGCTTGCGGTGATACGTTATGGCAAAGCGGTGCGCTTCGTCGCGTATCTGCTGAACGAGATACAATGCGTCCGACTGGCGCGGCAAAATTACCGGCTCAGGCGAATATTCTGTAAAAATATATTCAAACTGCTTAGCAAGCCCCACCACAGGCACGGTCATGTGCCCTGCTCCGCGGATTATTTCCAGCGCGGAGCTGAGCTGCCCCTTGCCGCCGTCGATTATGATTAAATCCGGCATATCCTCAGCTATTGCCTTGCCGTAGCGGCGCATTGTTACCTCGCGCATGGACATGAAATCATCCGGCTTGCCTTCCGTCGAATTTATCTTAAACCGACGGTACGACTCCTTATCTGGCTTGCCGTCCTGAAAAACCACCATTGAAGCTACCGTTTCCGAGCCCTGAATATGTGAGATATCGAAACATTCCATGCGCAGCGGCGGCTTTGTAAGGTTTAAATACTTCTGCAAATCATATACAGCGCCGATATTGCGGGCCTGATTGTCGCGCAGTCTGCTTTCCTGGTCATGCAGATATTTTGCGGCGTTTTCATTGGCCATCTGCACGATATCCTTTTTCACGCCGCGTTTCGGCACAATGATTTTCGCTTTTGCTTTTTTCGTTTCCAGCAGCCATTTTTCCAATAGCGCCGTTTCTTCTATATCTATCGGCAGCAGAATTTCCTTTGGAATGAATACGGCATCGTTGTAATACTGCTTGAAAAACGCACTGAGGCAGTTTTCACCGCTGTCATCTTCATTTCCCGTCAGCAGAAACTGATTTCTGCCGAGAATTTTGCCGTTGCGGACGAAAAAGACCTGCATGCACGTGCCGAGCGGTGAGCTTGCCATGCCGACGGCGTCCATATCGCCCGTATCCGTCAGTATTTTCTGTTTTTCCGTAATCTGCCTGATAGCCGCAAGCTGATCGCGTATTTTTCCCGCCAGTTCAAATTCCAGCTTTTGCGCCAGCTGCTGCATTTTCTCCGTGAGAGCCGTTTCGATTTCCTCCGTTTTTCCTTCCAGAAACCAGCAGACAGAGCGTACCATTTCCTTGTAAGTTTCCTTATCAACAAAACCGGCGCACGGAGCCGGGCAGCGCTTAATATGATATTCAAGACACGGTCTCTCGCCCAGATGCTTGCAGGTGCGCAACGGAAACAGACGGCGCAGCAAATTGAGCGTTTCCTTCATCGCCGTGCTGCTCGTATACGGACCGAAATAACGGCTGCCGTCTTTTACAACGCGCCTCGTCGTGATCAGACGCGGGTAATCCTCATTGAGCGTCAGCTTTAAATAAGGATATGTCTTATCGTCGCGCAGCATGATATTGTATTTAGGATGATGCTTCTTTATCAGATTACATTCCAAAATCAGCGCTTCAAGCTCGTTGGCCGTGATAATCGTTTCCAAATCCTCAATATGCGAAACCAGCGCCAGCGTCTTTGCCGAATGATTGCGCGAAGACTGAAAATACTGGCGCACGCGGTTTTTCAGCTTTATCGCCTTGCCCACGTAAATAATCTGGCCGCGCCTGTTTTTCATCAGATAAACACCCGGCCTGTCCGGCAGAAGTTTTAATTTTTCTGCTATAATATCATTCATTCAAACACCTCGCTTCATACAGTATAAGTTTTCATCTGTTGTTAATAGTATATTATAATTAAATTCGTTGTGCTAGTAAAACATCTAGTCTGTAGCCAGCAGTATAATAGTTTATATTCGTTCGATGTTATCACTTAACCTCACTAAATATAAACTATTATACNNTTATACTGCTTTGGAAAATCAACTAGCACAACAGATGATTAAAAAACAAAATATCAAATATTTCAACAAAAAAATCGTAAAATATTGTATAATTAAATATTATATATTCATAAGAGAAGGTGATTGCCATCAGTATCAGTGAGGAGAAAATAGAACAGGCGGACAAATTGGTTCATCAGCTTTACCAGACGACGCGCGCCATGAGCAAAAGCGTCAATCGCGCTTTGGACAGTACCAATATCTACGGTTCGGAATGGACGATTTTAAAAGCAATTCATACGCAAGGAACAATGACGCAGACGGCGCTGGCGAATTATTTGAATATTGAGCCGGCAGCCATTTCCAAGACACTGCGCCAGCTGGAAAAGAAAAATCTGATTATGCGCCAATGCGGTACGGATAAGCGGGAAAAATACATTTATCTCACGCCGCTGGCCGTAAAACAGTACGATACATGGTTTGAGGTTATCAAACAGAACTGCAAACGCGTACTTGCCGCCGTCAATGAGGAAGAGCAGCTCCTGTTAATTCGCCTGCTAACGAAAATCCGCAATCACGTAAATGATGATATGTAAAAAAACAGACCAGCCATACTCATAAGTATAGGCTGGTCTGTTTTCGTTGTTTAGGAATTTGCCTGCTGATACTGTTTGAAATTCTTGATAATCGCAATCGGTGTTTTTTGCGAAGCATTGCCGAACGGATTGTCGATTAGGAGTTTGGCTACGAGCGCACCGTTGCAGCCGTCCGTCACGTCGACGATACGCGAACGCTTGAGGTCATTTACGTCGGCGATAACGGCACCGAAGCAGCCCAGACGCGCTTTCAGACTGTCTACAACGTTTTTCGTATTTTCCGGGCCGTAGACAATCATTTTATCAAACGGCGGCATCGTGCCCGTTACATCGTCGATAAGCGCCGTCTGGCGGCCGGCGATTTTATAGAACACGCCGGATTTGCCGATGAGTTTTGCCAGAAAGCCGATGAACAGCCCTGCGGCCACGCGGAAATGGCCTTCTTTTATCATGAGCGACTCCATGCCGTGCGGCGAAGCCAGACTGCCGTAATCCGGAATAAAGCGGCAGCAGAACTGAGCCAGCGCGGAGATTTTCAAATCCTCCGGACGGATGTACAGACCCTGCGTGATGGCTACAACGCTTTCGGCTACGGAAATTACATCGTTCTCGCCGATTTTATCTTTTGTATATCTTTCAATCGTATCTACAATATCGTCTTTTTTCGTCAGGATACGTGTAGGGATTGGTATAATTTTTACTTCTGACATGATTTACCTCTTACCTTCCTTTATCTTTACCTTTTCATCTGTTATCAATCTGCAAGTTTGATACCGACCAAATCAGCAATTTCTTCCGCCGTAAGCACAATCGTCTTTTTGGAAATTTCCCACGGATGGCGGGAAACATGCTGATAAACAATATCAAGCGGTAAATCAACCATATGAGTAAGTGTGTTTTTAATATCATTGTTTTTGCGGTCAATCAGTTTCACGCGGATAACGATATCGAGATTTTCCTTCTTCTGAATTAATACGGCTTCAAAATAATCGTCTTCACGCGGAGTGCCTTTAAGCTCGGCTTTGGCCTCTACCTTTACGCCGTCGAACTGTTCATACGGCAACAGCGGGCGCACGTAGCAGTCCATGATGGTCAAGCACTGTTTGCCGTCGTTGGCGACGTTTATCGTAGTGCTCAGGGAAATACTGTCCTGCGTTATCTCGTCCACCGTGAACGGCGTATGTTCGTCAGCTTTCATGTTGACAATACCGTCGCCGATAAAGCGGATGATGGCTTCGTTGAGCAGCATCAGAACCAGTAAAATAATAAGAACCCATAAAACAATTGTGATTAAAAAATCCACATCAATGCCTCCAATTTGTTATTTTGCAAATATAGTCAAATCCACGTCCGTTATCGGCGGGATATCGCTACCTAAAATAAGTTTAGCCATTTCAGCGGAATTTTTCTGCTGAGCGGAAAAACGGATTTCCAAAGACCCCTGCTGACTCTGCGTGTTCAGCAGATTTTCCCGGCGCAGGATGTCCGCCGCATTTTTGGCCGTTTCAAAAGCAGGATCGATGAGCGCTACATCCGTGCCGAAATAGCGGGCAAGAACGCGGCGGATAATCGGATAGTGCGTGCAGCCCAAAATCAGCGCATGAATGTCCGTGCCTTCGAATTCTTTGGCATAACCCTTGACGGCGGCTTCAATCTCCGGCCCTTCAATGCAGCCGCGCTCGATGAGCGGAACAAATTTCGGACATGCCAGTCCGTAGACCTTTATGTCCTTGTCGATTGCTGCCGCTGTATTTTTGTGCAGGCCTTTATTAATCGTCGCCGCCGTAGCAATAACACCAATATGCTTGTTGGCTGCCGCCTTCGTCGCCGGAACGATGGACGGGTTCATCGGAATGAGCGGAAACGGCGTTTCATCCTTGATGAGCGGATAGCCGTACGAAGTCATCGTATTGCAAGCACAGACTGCCATTTTCACGTTGCGCTGAGCAAAATACGCCATAAACTGTTTTAAAAATAAGGTGATTTCCTCCGGCGTACGGCAGCCATACGGTGCTCTGGCACAGTCTCCGACAAATATAAAATTTTCATTCGGCAGTAAACGGCGCAGAGCTTTAAGTACGGTAAGCCCGCCCAGCCCCGAATCAAAAACGCCTATTGGTGAATTGCTGTCCATAAAAAAACTCCTTAATCCATTATTAATTCAATGCCGCACGCATTTTAGCATAATATTTTTCCGGCAGGCGGGTAATGTGCCCTGTCTGTCTGCTGGTAAACACGTTCTGCGTAAAACCTTCCACTAATAAAGTATTATCACTGTCGCGATAAATCTTGTAGCTGAATTCCATTTTTACTTTAGTCAAAGCCACAGGCGTCGTTTCAATGCGCAGAACATCGTCGAATTTGCCCGAAGCTATATATTTGCATTTTACTTCCGTAATCGGAAAAACATATCCGTCGTCCATCATTTCGCTCAGCGTGATACCGATGCGTCTCAGAAAATCAACACGGCCGATTTCAAACCAGCGAATATAGTTAGAATGATGTACGACAGCCATTGCATCCGTATCATAAAAATTGACACGGTGAATAGTGGTGCTGACCATAAAATCATCTCCAAAATAAAATACCGCTAAAAAGCGGATAAACTAGAGTTCATTATACTAACATTTGCCATGCTTTTCAAGGTAATTTCATAAATTATCGCCGACAATTCTCATCTGCCGGGACGTTTCAGCCGATACGATATTTTCGTATCCTTTTTCGTGAAGCAGACCCATAAATCACAGGCGGTGCAGAAAAATTTTCCCTTTGCCTCTGGACGGACGACATGACCGAGCTTGCGGCGGCATACGGGACATTTTATATCCATACAGATTTTCTCCCTTCTGAGCTTTTTGATTTCATTCCTATTATAAAACCTTTTTTCGTTTAAATATAGATAGTTCTTTGACTTATTCTGTATAGTCTGATAAAATTTGATGTAGTTTTAATTGCAGATTTGTATCTGCATTATAAATTTTGTTAGGAGTTGAGATTTTTGTTCGGCTTTATTAAAAAATTTTTAGGCGATAACAATGAAAGTGAAATTCGCCGCATGCGAGGCATCGTTTCCAAGATAAATGCTCTGGAACCGAAGATGCAACAGCTGAGCGATGGTTCTCTATATGGTAAAACTGATGAATTTAAAGACCGCATAGCAAACGGCGAAAGCCTTGACAGCATTCTGCCGGAAGCATTCGCCACTGTGCGCGAGGCTTCCCGCCGCGTACTCGGCATGCGCCACTACGATGTGCAGCTCATCGGCGGTATCTGCCTGCATGAAGGCAAAATTGCGGAAATGTGCACCGGTGAAGGTAAGACACTCGTTGCTACGCTGCCTGTATATTTAAACGCGCTCAAAGGCGAAGGCGTACACATGATTACGGTCAACGATTACCTGGCCAAACGCGACAGCGAATGGATGGGTAAACTGTACCGCTCTTTGGGACTTACGGTAGGTCTTATCGCTCACGATATGGATTTTCCGTCGCGTAAGTTCGCTTACAACTGCGACATCACGTTCGGTACGAACAATGAATTCGGGTTCGACTATCTACGCGACAACATGGTCATTTCCCGCGACCAGATGGTGCAGCGCGATTTGAACTACGCCATCATCGACGAAGTGGACAGTATCTTAATCGATGAAGCGCGCACGCCGCTCATCATTTCCGGTCCGGGTGCCAAATCAACGGACATGTACGCCATTATGGCAAGAGCCGTTGCCAATCTGAAAGAAGGCGAAGATTACACCTTAAATGAAAAGGAAAAAACCGTTTCGCCGAATGAATCGGCCGTTGCCAAAATTGAAAAGGCGCTCAATATAACGAACCTTTACGACAGTTCCAATATTGAAATGTCGCACTGCTTCACGCAGGCACTGCGCGCCAAAGCGATGATGAAACGCGACCGCGATTACGTGGTGCGCGACGGCGAAATCGTCATTGTCGATGAATTCACGGGCCGCTTGATGTTCGGCCGCCGCTATTCCGACGGTCTGCACCAGGCGATTGAAGCCAAAGAAGGCGTGAAAATCCAGCGTGAATCCCAGACACTGGCAACGATTACGTTCCAGAACTACTTCCGCATGTACAAAAAACTGGCCGGCATGACCGGTACGGCAAAAACGGAAGAAAACGAATTCATCAAAGTCTACAAGCTGCCAGTTATCGTCATCCCGACGAACAAACCGATACAGCGTATCGACCATCCGGATGTAATCTATAAAACGAAACGTGCGAAGATAAAAGCCGTTATCAATAAAATTAAGGAATGCCATGCAAAAGGCCAGCCGGTGCTTGTTGGCACGACGTCCATCGTTCAGTCCGAAGAAATCAGCGGCTTTTTGAAACGACAGGGTATTGAACATAAAGTTTTAAATGCCAAATACCATGAAATGGAAGCTGAAATCATCAAAGACGCCGGTCAGAAAGGTGCTGTAACCATCGCCACGAATATGGCGGGCCGCGGTACGGACATCACGCTCGGTGAAGGTGTGGCTGAGCTCGGCGGTCTGTTCGTAATCGGTACAGAACGCCATGAATCCCGCCGCATTGACAATCAGCTGCGCGGCCGTTCCGGCCGACAGGGCGACCCGGGTGCTTCCCGCTTCTTCCTGTCGCTGGAAGACGACCTCATGCGTCTGTTCGGCTCTGACAATATCGCCAACATCATGGAAAAACTCGGCATGGGCGAAGACGACCCGATTGAACACAAGCTTGTTACCCGCTCCATAGAGCAGGCGCAGAAAAAAGTCGAAGCGCGCAACTTTGATATCCGTAAACACGTTATTGAATATGACGATGTCATGAACCAGCAGCGTGAAGTCATCTACGACCAGCGCCGCAAAATTCTGCTCGGCGAAAACCTGCATGAAAACATCATCGACATGGTTCACCGCACCATCGACAGCGAAATGGACAGATTTGCCAACGAAAAACTGTATCCGGAAGAATGGACGCTGGACGGCCTCATCAAGGAAGCGGAAAACATCTATGCGCCGAAAGGCGTGCTGGTGCAGTCCGAGCTTGAAGCCATGAGCCGCGACGAACTGAAGGACAAACTCTACAAAACGGCAGAAGACAATTACAATCAGCGTGAAAAACTGTTCGGCAGCGAAGTAATGCGCGATTTGGAACGCATTATCATGCTCAAAGTCGTTGACAACAAGTGGATGGAACATCTTGACCATATGGATATGCTCCGCGAAGGTATCGGCCTGCGTTCCTACGGTCAGAGAAATCCGCTCGTTGAATACAAAATCGAAGGTCATAATATGTTCCAGGAAATGATTGACTCCATTCAGGAAGATATCGTCAGCCTGATGTATCGCGTCAACGTTGTACGCGAACAGCCGCCGCAGCCGGAGGACAGACTGAAAAACGCCACTGTAAATCACGGTGAAAGCATTTCCCAGTCGCCGCAGGCGAAAAAAAGCATGGTGGGCAGAAATGACCCTTGCCCGTGCGGCAGCGGCAAAAAATACAAAAATTGCTGCGGCAGAAATAAATAATATCATGCCGATAGAACATTGAACCAGAAACAGCAGTATAATACTTTATATTTGTTCGATGGAGTATTATACTGCTTTATAAATTAAACCCGTTGTATTGGTGAAACATTGAGACTGTACAAGCAGTACAATATTTTATATTCGTTCGATGTTGTCATTTAACCTCACTGAATATAAAATATTGTACTGCTTTAAGAAATCAACTATTAACCGTATAATATATCTTAAAAAATCAACGGATTTAATGTATAATACTTAAATAGAATTATTATTTATAAGGAAGTGATATGATGCTGGAAGATTTACGCACTACAATCGTAGCCATAGAAAAAAAGCTCAATGAAATGGGGGATTCACTTTGACATCGCTCGCAAGGAAGAAAAAATTGCCGAGCTGGAATACAAAATGGGTGAGCCGACATTCTGGGACAATCCGGAACAAGCGCAGAAGATAACCCAGGAATTAAACGATGTCAAAGCGGGTGTCGATAAATACAAGCATATTCTGCAAAAATTCGAGGATATGCAGGTGCTCTGGGAAATGGGCATGGAAGATAAGGACGAGTCCGTTCTGCCTGATGTAGAAAACGAAATAAAGGAAATCAATCAGGAAATGGAACAGCTGGAATTGGAGCTGCTCTTATCCGGCAAATATGATGCCAACAATGCCATTTTGACGCTGCATGCCGGAGCCGGCGGAACGGAAGCGCAGGACTGGACGCAGATGCTGCTGCGCATGTACGGCCGCTGGGCGGAACGCAACGGTTTTTCCGTCGAAACGGTCGACCTGCTGCCGGGCGATGAAGCCGGTGTAAAATCAGTTACACTGATGATAAAAGGCCATAATGCCTACGGTTATTTAAAATCCGAAAAAGGCGTGCACCGCCTCGTGCGCATTTCGCCGTTTGATGCCAACTCCCGCCGCCATACGTCGTTCTCCGCCTGTGATGTAATGCCGGAAATCGACGATGATGTGGAAGTCGATATCAATATGGCCGATGTCCGCGTCGATACGTACCGCGCCAGCGGTGCCGGCGGTCAGCACATCAACAAGACGGATTCGGCCGTGCGCATGACGCACATTCCGACCGGTATCGTGGCACAGTGCCAGAGCGAACGCTCCCAGCTGCAAAACCGCGAACAGTGTCTGCGCCTGCTGCGTGCCCGCCTGTTTGAACTGGAAATGCAGAAAAAGGAAAAAGAGCTGGCGGCTCTGGAAGGCGACCAGCAGAAAATCGAATGGGGCAGTCAGATACGCTCCTACGTATTCCATCCGTACAATCTGGTCAAAGACCACCGCACCAATACGGAAACAAGCGATACGCAGGGCGTAATGGACGGCGATATCAACAGATTTATTGAAGCTTATTTACATGCAAAAGCAAACCATCAAATTTAAAATAAGGTTGTGGTAATTTGCGTAAAATACGATTGATTATTGTCGCTGTCCTCGTCGTTTTAATCGGCTTCAGCACGGTTTTGCTGCCGTCCATCATCAGCAGCCAAATAGAAAGCAGACTGGCGCAGAAAATCAATGCCGATGCTATAAATGCCGCTGTCGATACTTCGCCCGATTTCATGCTTCTTTTCGGGCAGGTCGATACGATAAACATTTCAGCCGACAATATTATTTTAGATAAAATCAAATTGAAAAATCTGACCTTAAACGGCCGGGACGTGCAAATCAGCGTGGCGGACCTGCTGCTGGCGCGCCGCTTAGTGGTTAGCTCCGCACAGGATTTGACCGTAACGGGCGTTATCGACGAGAATAATCTCACGGAGCTTTTAAACGAAAAAGTGGATAAAGTCTCCGACATCCGGGCGAAAATCTCACCGGACGGCGTGGAAGCTACAGGCCAAATATCCTTTCTGGGACAAAAAGCCGCCGTTCACGTTAAAGGACACGTTCTCATCGAAGGTGAAGATTTGATTTTCCGCATTACGGATGCGGATACGCAAAGCAGTTTATTCGGTAAAATCGGTTTGAGTTTTACAAAAGACATTCCGATAGCAAATTCCTCCTCGTTGCCGCTGGACGGAATGCGGTTTACTAATGTAGAACAGCAAAACGGTCAAGTGCTTATTGCAGCCTCTGTCAATAAGTAATCTAAGTAAGGTGGAATAAAATTGACAAAGTTTAAATACAACCGTTTGTTAATTATCTGTATAATCATTGGCCTGATAGCTGCTGTTGTGGTAAATATCCAACGTTACAATGTTGAACAGGCCAATAAAACAGTCGATTTGGCTATCGACTATGAAGATATGCTGAAACTGGCGCAAATGGAAGGGTTGCCTACAGAAGAGGTTCTCTCCCGCGCCAAGGAAGCCGGCATAACTTCTCTCGCTGTATACGAAACAACTTTTGAAAAACTGAACAAAAACGGCAAGACCATCGCCATACCGGGCAGTCAGCTGCTGGAAAGCTATTACAGCGGGACGATGAGCAGTCCGTACTGGCGCGGACTTGTAGCCGACGGCACGATTAAAGGTGATGAATCGTACGTAGTCGGCCATGACCTGCAAACGTACCTGGAAGTCAAGGAAGATTTATTCCGCAGACTGGGCGACGACCGCGTAACGGTGCTTCATGCCGGCAGTCAGGAATTTCTGGCAGTCAAAGCCAATCATGAAGAGCTGCTGAAAATGAATTTGGGCATGCCGACCGATGAAATGCAGGCAGTAAACAATGCAGGCTTTTATGTGCTTGCCCGTCCGAGCAATTACAAAAACGTAACGGACGACGATATCGACGCCGTATTCAAACGATTGGACGGCATCAACGTATCGGAAATCGTCTTTTCCGGTTCGGAAACACTCGGCGGTCTGCATCATACAGAGCGCACGATTGAGCAGATGAAAGAACGCGGCCTCACGCTCGGTGCTATCGAACACGTAACCCAGCTGCAGTTTTATCCGCAGGACGGTCTGTTCGACATAATCCGCGGTCTAGATTACAAAGTGGCCCGCCTGTACGCCATTCCAAAAGACGAACAGCCTAAGCTGAAAATGGATACGGCTGTGGAACGCTGGGCCAATACCGACCAGGAACGCAATATCCGCATAAATTTAATGCGCATATATGAAAAACCGGTCGACGACATGTCGCTGCTCGATACGAACATGCAGTACATTTCCATGACAAAGGACAAACTGGTGGAAAAAGGCTTTACGATTGACAAGGCCAGCTCGTTTGAACCGTTTTTCGGCAACAGAATTTTGCAGATTTTAATGCTGCTGGGTGTTTGCGCCGCAGGTGTCATGTACATCTCGCTCATATTCCCGACATTGTCGGACAGACGGCTGTACGCTCTGCTCGGCGTATGCTTTATCGCCTGCCTTGTATGTATGATTTTGGGCAAGGGTTCTTTAATCCGCGTAGCCGGAGCACTCGCTGCCGCCAATATCTTCCCTGTTCTGGGCATGATTAGCCAGCTCGACGTAATCCGCCGCAACCGCCTCGTCGGCAAGCTGAAATTCACTTCGTTGCTCTTTAAGTCCGTTAAAGCCATAATCTGCGCTTCGCTGATTTCATTCATGGGCGCAATGTATCTGTCGGGTATTTTAGCCGATGTGGAATTTTTCCTGGAAATGAACATATTCCGCGGCATAAAACTCACGTTCGTTCTGCCGCTCATTTTAGTGGCGCTCGCCTTCATGAAGCGCTTCGACATCTTCGGCGAGAAACTTTTAAATCCGCCGAATCTGAAAGTGCAGTTAAAACGCATTTTAAATATGAATGTTTCTGTTAAAGTTTTAGCCGGTTTCCTCGTGGCGCTCGTTGCCGCTGTAATCTTCATCGGTCGTTCCGGTCATACGGCGGGCGTTCCCGTTCCCGGCATTGAACTTAAACTCAGAGCTTTTCTGGAACAGGCATTTTACGCCCGTCCCCGTTCTAAAGAGCTGTTCATCGGTCATCCTGCCTTTATCCTCATGATGATGGCATGGTACCGCAAATGGCCGTCAGCAGTATTTTTCATTTTGTCCATAATCGCTACAATCGGACAGGGTTCCATGGTGGAAACCTTCGCTCATATGCGCACGCCTGTATTCATGTCCCTGATGCGCGGCATTGACGGCGTCATCTGGGGATGCGTGCTGGGCTGCGTCATCATGGGTACTCTGTATTTGTGGCAATACGTTACATCTTCGACAGACAGGAGTAATTCTTTGAATGAGTAATATTGTAATTTCCGGGTACTACGGTTCTAAGAATGCAGGAGATGAAGCAATGCTCTCTGCAATGTTAGAAATATTCTCGGAGCTCGACCCAAAACTGAATATTACCGTTATCTCATCCGACCCGGATTACACTAAAATCCGTCATGGAGTAAATGCTGTCAACTGGCTCAACGTAATCGACATTCTGAAAGTACTCTACAAGGCTGATTTGCTAATAAGCGGCGGCGGCAGTCTTTTGCAGAACGTGACGAGCGGCCGCAGTCTGTACTACTACATGGGCATTTTATTTCTGGCCAAACTTGTGCATACACCGATAATGCTGTATGCACAGGGCATCGGCCCGATATACGGCCGGTTTGCCCGCCGTCTCATGCGCTGGTTCGGCAATCACAGCAGTTTAATCACAGTACGTGATGAAGACTCCCTGAAAGAACTGGCCATGCTCAAAATTACCCGTCCGCCGATTAAAGCGACAGCTGACCCGGTGCTCGCTATAAAACCGGTGAAAAAAGACGCAGGACAGGAAATTTTCCGCACAGCGCATGTAGACATTAATAAGCCGATAATCGGTATATCCGTGCGTGAATGGCGCGACTGGAGCTATTACAAGGAAATCATCGCGCAGGCTGCCGATTGCGCTGCAACTGAATTCAATGCGCAAATCGTCTTTATGCCGATGCAGTATCCGGAAGATGTTAAGGCGGCAAAACAGATTACGGCTAAAATGAAAAATCCCGCCTGCATTTTAAAAGAGGATTTTACCACGGCGCAGCTCATGTCGCTTGTCGGCAACATGGATTTAATGATAGGCATAAGGTTGCACGCACTTATTTTTGCCGGTGTTATGGGAACACCGATGATAGGAATTTCTTATGACCCGAAAATCGACCGCTTTTTAAAATCCATCGACGAAGAAGTGGCGGGCGATTTACAAAATATAACAGTAGATGCCTTGATGGAGCAAATTCGTCAAAAATGGCACTACAAAGAATGCTATCGCCAAGCTAATTTAAAACGTATGAAAAATTTACGTATATTAGCAAAATCTAACGCTGAAATGGCTTTGGATTTCATTAACAGACAAAAATAAAAACCTTGCTGGAGGATATCAATATCATTTATCTTTCAGCAAGATTTTTTTATAGCTAAAATAAAAAACCTGCTCTACATAGTAGAACAGGTTTTTCTTATATCAATATTAAATTTTAATGTTTTTGATTATATGCACCAAAACCAGGATATACAGCAGCTTCGCCTAATGCTTCTTCAATGCGTAAAAGCTGATTATATTTCGCTACACGTTCACTTCTACTCGGAGCACCTGTTTTAATTTGACAAGTGTTAAGTGCAACGGCTAAATCTGCTATCGTTGTATCTTCTGTTTCACCAGAACGATGGGAAGTTACAGCCGTATAGCCTGCTTTATGTGCCATCTTAATAGCTTCTAACGTTTCTGAAATAGAGCCAATCTGATTTAATTTAATCAAAATGGAATTACCGCAACCTTCTTTGATACCTCTAGCTAATCTTTCAGTATTCGTCACAAATAAATCATCGCCAACAAGTTGAACTTTATCGCCAATGGCAGCTGTCAATTTTTTCCAGCCTTCCCAATCTTCTTCATCAAGTCCATCTTCTAAAGAAACGATAGGATATTTTTCCACTAAGTTTTTCCAATGAGCAATCAGTTCATCAGTTGTGAATTTCTTGCCAGCTTTCGGCAATACGTATTCACCTTTTTGACTGCCTTTCCATTCACTAGCCGCAGCATCAATTGCTATCATGAAATCTTTACCCGGTGTATATCCTGCTTTTTCTATAGCTTCTAAAATCACTTCGATTGTTTCTTCATCACTAGCAAGGTTCGGTGCAAAACCACCTTCATCACCCACAGAAGTTGCAAGACCTCTTGTCTTTAACAATTTTTGTAAAGCATGGAACACTTCTGTGCACCAACGAAGCGCTTCTTTAAAGCTTGGCGCACCTGCAGGCATAATCATGAATTCTTGAATATCCACTGTATTTGTAGCATGAGCGCCGCCATTTAAAATATTCATCATCGGCACTGGCAATCTATTGCCAGAAATACCACCAAAGAAGCGATATAAAGGAATACCCAATGATTTTGCAGCCGCTTGAGCGCTGGCAATGGAAACAGCTAAAATAGCATTTGCACCTAATTTAGATTTATCTTTCGTGCCATCAGCTTTAATCATAGCATTATCAACGGCGTAAATATCAGTAGCATCTAATCCTACAACAGCATCATTGATGATTGTGTTGATATTTTCCACAGCTTTTGTAACACCTTTACCAAGAAAACGATTTTTATCGCCATCACGCAATTCTAAAGCTTCAAATTCTCCAGTAGAAGCACCACTAGGAGCACAACCTCTGCCCACTGTTCCATCAGCTAAAATAACTTCAGCTTCCACTGTTGGATTGCCACGAGAATCAATGATTTCTCTACCAATAACTTTTTCTATTTTTGTTTTATTAAAAATCATTTACAAAACTCCTTTATCATTTAAATATCAGATAAAATTTTATCTAAATAATCTCAACTTGATATACCTAATATAACATAAATGATAAAAATTATCAATATCATTTTAAAAATAATTTTCATAGCTTGCTGACAACTTTAATGATATAATTGATGGTATCAGTAAATTAAAATTTTTTCTGTTTAATGGAGGATTTTGGTATGTACGAAGATTTAATTGAAGAAAAGATTTCTTCAGAAGATATTTTTGACGGAGTTTTGCTCCATGTAAAACGTGATTATGTAAAATTACCGAATGGCAATAAAGCGGTACGTGAATGGATTAAACATCAAGGTGCTTCCGCTGTAATTCCACTTCTTCCTAATGGCAATATCATCATGGTTCGTCAATATCGTTATCCAATCGGCAAAGTGACGCTGGAAATTCCGGCAGGCAAACTCGACAGCGTAGATGAAGACCCGCTCGTTTGCGCCAAACGCGAATTATCCGAAGAAACGGGCTACAGTGCCGAAAAATATACACTGCTGCACAAACTGGCAACGACGGTCGGTTTTTCCAACGAATGGATTTACATTTATCTGGCTGACGGCCTCACAAAAGGCAAACAGCACACCGATGATGATGAATTCATCAATCTCGTGGAAATTCCGCTCAGCGAAGCCGTACAACTGGTCAATAAAGGTGAAATTTACGACGCAAAAACCGTAACGGCTATTTTAATGGTAAACAATCTGCAAAACAATAAATAATCCGGAGGTATTCAATGTTTGGTTTCGGTCCCGATATGATTTATGCTATACCAGGACTTCTGATTGCAATGACAATCCATGAATGGGCTCATGCCAAAGTCGCCGACAATTTGGGCGATTTCACGCCGCGCATGCACAGCAGACTCACGCTGAACCCGATATCGCATATCGACCCCATCGGTCTGATTATGCTGTTTTTCGCTCAAATCGGCTGGGCAAAACCTGTACCGATTAATCCGAATAATTTTTCCAATTATCGTCAGGGAGAAATGCAGGTGTCGCTTGCCGGTCCTTTGGCCAATCTGATTACGGCGCTTGTCGCGACAATTTTTTTTGCGCTCACTTTCAAATACAATATGTCCATGCACTGGCTCACGGCCGTACTGCAGCTTATCATCATCTACAATGTGAATTTCGCCGTGTTCAACATGGTGCCGATACCGCCGCTCGACGGTTCCAAAGTTCTAATGGCGCTGCTTCCGGGACGCCTGGCGTATCAGTATGAAACTTCCGTTATCGCCAGATATAGTTTCATCATATTGATACTGCTCGTATTCACCGGCATTCTGGGCTTAATCGTCCGTCCCATCAGCGGCCTCATCATCAATTTCCTGAATATAATCGTGTCGCTGATTGTCTGATATGAAAAAGGAACAGTACAAAGTACATCTGGAAAGCTTTGAAGGCCCGCTCGATTTACTGCTGCATTTAATCGAGAAAAACCGCATCGACATCTACGATATTCCCATTGCACTTTTAACGGAGCAGTACATGGCCTATTTGGCGAAATTCAAGGAATTCAACATCGAAATAGCCAGTGAATTTCTCGTAATGGCGGCGACACTGCTGCAGATTAAATCGAAAATCCTGCTGCCTGATACGAAAATCGAAACAGAAACAACTGACGAAGAGGAAACCGACCCGCGGCAGGAACTGGTGGAACGCTTGCTCGAATACCGCCGCTACAAGGAAATCAGCAGTGTGCTGAGCGAGATGGCGCAGGAAGCCGGGCAGCGGTATTTCCGCAAATCGACACTGCCCGAGCCGAAGCATCTGCCGCCGACCGGCCTCGATGTAAAACTTTTATGGCAGGCTTTCCAAAACGTATTGGAAGGACAAATTGAACATGCGCCGCTCATTGCCAATGTGGCGCGCGAGCAGTATACAATCGAAGACAAAATCGTATCGCTGCTGGCGATTTTAAAAGAAAACAACGGCAATATCTGCTTCACTGCCGTTTTTACGCCGAAAACATCGAAGGCGGAACTGATTACAACATTTCTGGCAATGCTGGAACTCATTAAAATAAAACGTATCAGCGTCTATCAGACAGGCTTGTTTTCGCCGATTTACCTGAAAATCAACGAAAATGATGATACGGAAAATAAATAAATCTGCGGCTTTAACTTTTACCGGTTAAAGCCGTTGTTTTTTAGGAGGAACTATGATTAACTTTCATCCGATTACGAAAAATGATTTTGCTGATTTGTGCTCCGTGCTGCAGGACAAAAATGTCATGTACGCATGGGAACACGCTTTTTCAGATGAAGAAGTGCACAAATGGATAGAAAACTGCCAAAAAAGTTATGCCGAAAACGGTTTCGGCTACCTTTACGCTACGGAAAGCGAAACGGGTAAATTTATCGGCATGATGGGTCTGCTGTTGGAAACGGTCAACGGGCAGAATTATATCGGGCTCGGCTACATTCTCGCCCCAAAATACTGGAAAAAAGGATATGCCACGCAAGGCGCCGCTATACTGCTAAACCGTGCTTTTCGGGAATTGGGCGCTCAGCTCGTCATAGCCGAAATCCGGCCGGAAAATACTGCTTCCCGCCGAGTAGCCGAAAGGTTGGGCATGAAATGCACAGGAGAATTTCTTAAATATTATCGCGGCAAACAAATGCCGCATCTTATCTACCGCATAACGAAAAATGAATTTTGCACATTGAAAACGGCAGCTGAATAATTTCGGCTGCTTTTTTTATACGGATTTTCCTTGACTATGGCTTTAGACCATAGTTTAAAATTAATATAGAAGCTCAAATCCGCTGTTTTTTCAGCATATAGCATTTATATAATATGAAAGGAAGTGCATAATATGGCTAAGACAACTGCATGGTATATGCTGTTTCTGGCGATTGCCTTAGAAGTAACAGGAACATCCACGATGAAATTTTTCGCCACGCATGGACGAATGGAAGGTTATGTTTTCATGCTCATATTCATCGGTCTGTCCTATTTTGCTTTGAGCAAGGCCGTCATTAGAATTCCCATCAGCGTAGCCTACGCCACCTGGGAAGGTGTCGGTCTAATCGGAACGGCGTTTGTCGCCTGGTTTGTTTTCAACGAGAATATGCCGCCGCTGAAAATTTTAGCCTTTGCCGTTATTCTAAGCGGTCTTTTAATGATAAAAAAAGGCACGCATACTGCCGGAGGTGATAAAAATGACTGACGGTATTCTCGGCACAATCCTCATAATCTGTTCTGTCTGCTTTGATGTGCTTGCCAATATTTTTCTAAAAAAATCGCATGGTTTCAAACGTAAATTATACGGTATAGCAGCTATCGGCTGCGTCGGCATCGCTTTTTTATTTCTAGCCAAAGCCATCACCGTTATGGATTTAAGCATAGCCTATTCGCTTTTCGGCGCATTCGGACTACTGCTTACCACCTTTGTCGACAAAACATTTTTCCACTTAAAAATAACGCCGCTGGGCGTCGCCGGCATAATTACGATGATTTCCGGCATAATATTAATAAAAATAATTTGACCAGAAAAACAGCCGCGGAGGCTGTTTTTTTGATTAGACAAAAAGCTCCGATTATAGTAAACTTTAGACAAAGATACATCTTTAATCCAAATTTGCTTACAGGAGTTGAAAGTTATGTTAAAAAAAATATGCCGCTTAATAGTGCTTCTTATATGCTTGACGGCGGCTCCTCTATGTGTACAGGCAGCTCCCGCTACACCAGATACAGGGATTAATGCTGCTGACATGAATAGTGCGCTGGATGCGGAAAAAGTCCGGCTGCACGGCGAAATCATGCAAATGCTGCAAAATGAACAGCAACAGCAGCAGCTACGGGAGTATCTTACAGCGACACGACCGATAATCGAGCAGTATCAGGGATATTTCGATACAGCTTCCCGTTTTGCCATCTGGTCGGAAGAAAACATTCCGATAATCGGCCATCTGCTTTCCAACGTCGCTATGAGCATGGTTAATCATTTCTATCAGGAAGCTTTGCAGGAAGCGGCACAGACGGATATCGCGCAGAAATTTGCCGAGCTTCGCGCTTACGGTATAAATATTGACTTGAATATATTCCAGCAGGCAATAGCCGATTATCTGCTAAAACAGGGTGTGGACTTATCTCTCGTTCTCGATTTACAGCAATTATTCAATCAGAAAGCACAAGTGCATGATTTCATGCAGTCAATCATAAATTCAACCGGTCTCGAGTATATACCTATCGACGAAGGCGACATTCTGCCGAAACTGCCGGAGCTTTAAAATAAACAAAAAAGACGAAAATCCTCAATGTAAATTTGAAGATTTTCGTCTTTCTATTTTCCTTATTCGACAATGTCAACGGTAACTTTTTTATTTTCACAGGCAGCAGCGGCTTTGACAACGGTACGGATAGCTTTGGCTATGCGACCCTGTTTGCCGATGACTTTGCCCATGTCGGCTGAAGCTACACGCAATTCTATGAGAACGTGGTTTCTGTCGGTTTTTTCATCGACAATAACCTGTTCCGGATAATCAACGAGTGATTTTGCTATTACTTCAACAAGTTCCTTCATTTGATTGCCTCTTTCTTATTTTTTAGCAAATTTAATTGCATCAAGTTTAGTCATGATGCCTTTTTTGCTAAATAAAGATTTAACTGTATCTGTAGGCTGAGCACCTTTGAGCATCCAGTCTATAGCTTTTTCTTCATCAACGTTGATAATAGCAGGTTCTTTTGTGGAATCATAGTTACCTAAGATTTCGATGAAACGGCCATCACGCGGAGCGCGGGAATCTGCTACGACAATACGGTAGAATGGACGTTTTTTAGCACCCATACGATTTAAACGAATTTTTACTGCCACTGTGTTCACCTCCTTAAAGTGATTAAGAAATTTATATTTTTGAAGGTTTATCTGAACAGCGAAGGAAGTTTAAAACCGCCTTTACCTTTTTTCCCCTTCTTGTTAAACTGTTTCATATTGGACATTTTTTTCATCATTTTTTTCATTTCATCAAACTGCTTCAAGAGCTTATTGACTTCCTGAACCTTTGTACCGCTGCCCATGGCGATACGCTTACGGCGCGAACCGTTGATTATTTTCGTGTTGCGCTTTTCTTCCGGTGTCATTGCCCTGATAATTGCTTCGATATGCTTGATTTCCTTACCGTTCATATCGAAATCGACACCGTCGAGCTTTTTCTTGAGATTGCCCATGCCCGGTATCATACCCAGAATACTTTCAAAGGAGCCGAGTTTTCTGACTTGATTGAGCTGAGCAAGAAAATCATCCAGCGTAAATTCATTCTTGCGGAATGCTTTTTCCATTTTCTTGGCTTCTTCCGCATCAAATGCCGACTGTGCTTTTTCAATGAGCGTGAGCACGTCGCCCATACCCAGAATACGGGAAGCCATTCTGTCCGGATAAAACGGCTCAAGTGCTTCCAGCTTTTCACCGGCACCGA
This sequence comes from Megamonas hypermegale, assembly GCA_002314325.1. Lineage (GTDB taxonomy): Bacteria > Bacillota > Negativicutes > Selenomonadales > Selenomonadaceae > Megamonas > Megamonas hypermegale_A. The sequence goes on along the minus strand of DCFC01000041.1, from coordinate 1,408 downwards.
CGAATTTAATCGGACAGCCTGTAACGGCTTTAACGGAAAGAGCAGCACCGCCGCGTGCGTCGCCGTCCATCTTTGTCAGAACAACACCGTCCAAGCCTAAGTCGTTATTGAAACTTTCAGCTACGTTAACGGCATCCTGACCGGTCATGGCATCGACTACAAGCAGTATTTCATGCGGTTTGACATCTTCTTTAATGGATTTTAATTCCTGCATGAGATTTTCGTCAATATGCAGCCGCCCTGCCGTATCGATGATTACGATATCGTTGGCGTGAGATTTGGCATAATCAATACCTTCTCGGGCAATGCGCACCGCATCTTTGCAATCCTCTTTGGCAAATACCGGAATATCAATCTGACTGCCAAGCACCTGCAGCTGCTTTATTGCCGCCGGACGGTAAATATCGGCCGCTATCATCACCGGATGCTTGCCCTGCTTTTTAAACATAAGACCGAGCTTGCCAGCGGAAGTCGTTTTACCTGCCCCCTGAAGACCTACCATCATGATAATCGTAGGCGGCTTCGGCGAGATATTGATATGGCTCTGGGTCTGTCCCATGAGCGCCGTCAATTCTTCATTAACGATTTTGATAACAGCCTGCGCCGGAGTTAAGGACTCCAAAACTTCCTGTCCTACAGCACGTTCTTTTATTTTTTTGATAAAATCTTTAACTACTTTGAAGTTTACATCGGCTTCCAATAAAGCTATGCGGATTTCCCTCATTGTGGCATTGACATCATCAGCCGTGAGTTTTCCGTGTCCGCGCAGTTTTTTGAAAGTTTCCTGCAAACGGTCAGCCAAGCTTTCAAAAATCAAAGTTATGCCTCCTTGCTATCACTTGTTAAAACAGAAATACGTTCTATTATACCATTAAGTCTGTCGTCGTGTAAATCCTGTCCGATTTTCGCTAAGTCATCCGAAATGGCGCACAGTTCCTTTTTTTCCTGTATAGAACGAGCCGCTAATCCCAATTTATCCTCATACTGCTGCATGATTTGTTCACTGCGTTTAAGCATATCATAAACGGCCTGACGAGAAATTCCCAGCTCTGCACTGATTTCCGACAGAGAAAAATCTTCCAGCAAGTGCATTTGCAAACAACGGTTCTGCTTATCAGTCAGCAAAGGTCCATAAAAATCAAATAATGCGCTCATGTGCAAAAACTTTTCCAGCATTGTATCACCTGAGCTTTCTAAGACACTTGCCGCATTTGCGACCTTGATTATTATATCCGAGAAAAAGAATGCTGTCAAGTATTTTTACTTGTCAACAATAAAATTTCTATTTGACGAGTTTTTTGTTTATCAAAGAACTCGAACCAAAGAAAGTGCCGGTTCGGCACAATATAAGATAAAGAGATTTAATTTCCTAATTTATATTTATATTGCGCCGGGCAATTTTTCTTTG
>DCFC01000042.1 GCA_002314325.1 Megamonas hypermegale | reverse complement strand
GGAGGATAGGAAGTTGCCGGTTAGAAAAGGGCACTGGTTGTTCAGTGCTCTTTTTTTATATAAAATTTGACAAATGGATAGATATCGGTTATTCTATAGGTGAAAATAAAAATGAATATGAATAAGACATTGGTCAATTATGCTGAGATTTAAGCGATAAACTTTGTTGCACAACGCGACAGAGTTTATCGCTTTTTTATTTTTATTAATTTAGGAGGTTTTTATATGGGCTGGATGAATGTTATTTTAGCCGTTATCTGTGAACTTATTTGGGTGACGGGACTTAAGTATGCTAATGCTGCTTGGGAATGGGTATTTGTAGCGGTGGCATTGGGACTAGGCACGTATTTTCTGATTGCGGCGGTAAATACTTTGCCTGTCGGCACGGCGTATGCCGTTTTTGTCGGAATGGGGTCATTGGGAACTATTTTGGTGGAATTTTTTGTTTTTGGTATTGTGCCGGCTTTGACACAGATATTTTTTATCGTGCTGTTGCTGACCGGTGTAATCGGGCTTAAATTGCTGAAGGAATAAAAGTGGGGAGGATATAATTATGGAATGGCTGTATGTAATTGTCTCCGGTTTTTGTGAAGTGATGTTTGTAAATTATATGAATGTATGGCAGTTAAAGCGAAAAAAGCTAGCTATTGTGAAAATGTGTATGGCGTTTGGCATGAGTCTGTTTTTATTGCATTTGGCGATGCGTGTTCTGCCAATGAGTGTTACGTACGCTGTTTGGACAGGTATGGGAGCTGTCGGCGGTGTGGGCATAAGCATTATAAAATACGGAGAAAGTGCTGATTGGCGCAGGCTTATCTGTATTGCTATGATAATTTTTGCTGTTGTCGGTTTGAAACTTACGGCATGAAAATAAAGGATTTAAAATCGTTTATCCCGAAAAGATTATATGATTTAATTTTTTAGGAGGATAACAGATGAAAGCGCAAGTTTTATTCGTAGCACCGTTTAAAAAGTTAGCTGATGATGCAAGACTTGTCATTGAGGAAAAATTTGCAGATAGAAAAGATTTATTTAAGATTATTGAAGCCGATTTAAAAGAAGCGGAGGATTTGGTAAAATCCTTTATTGATGAAGGTATAGAAGTTATTGTCAGCCGAGGCGGTACGGCTTCTTTAATTGAAGCGGAAGTTGATATACCGATTGTATCTGTACAGGTTACGATTACGGATATTTTACAGGCCGTATTGAAGTCGGAGGTTATTTCCAGCAATATAGGTATAGCCGGATTTGAAAATATGATTTATGGCTGTGACGAAATCGCTAAGATTTTCAATATAAATTTTGTGGAACTGTTAATTCATGATAGCGAAGAAGCCGATAAAAAAATATTGGAAGCAAAAGAAAAGGGCGTCAATCTGATAATAGGAGACGCTGTTTCAGTAAAAACGGCTGAAAAATACGGTATGGAAGCTAATTTTATCAATTCAGGGAAGCAGTCTATTTACAGAGCGCTGCAGGAAGCTTTATTGATTGCTAAAGTCCGTCGGCAGGATGAGCATAAGACGCAGATGATACGGACAATAATCAACAAATCGCATGATGGTATTGTTGCCGTAGATAAAAATAATAAAATTACGCTGTTCAATCCGGAAGCGGAAAGAATTTTTCATCGTGTGCAGTATGAAGTTCTAGGTAAAAAGATGAGAGATATCTGCGCTGATATTGATGAAAAGAAAATAAAAGAAGAAAAAGAACAGCTAATAAATATTTACAACAAGCAGTATGTGATAAAAAATTCGCTGGTTTATGTGAAGAATATAAATCAGGGCAGTATTTATACATTGCAGAATGTATCGGAAATGCAGCGTTTGGAACGCAATATTCGTAAAAAATTGTCGGCGAAAGGTCTTGTGGCGAAATATCATATGAATGATATTATCGGCAATTCGCAGGCATGTATCAAGATGAAAAATAAAGCGCGGAAATATGCGCTGACAAATTCCACTATTTTAATAACGGGTGAATCAGGAACAGGCAAGGAAATGCTGGTGCAGAGTATTCATAATATGAGCAACAGGTCGCAGGGTCCGTTTGTGGCTTTGAACTGTGCAGCATTGCCGGAAAATCTGCTGGAGAGCGAGCTTTTTGGTTATGTGGATGGAGCTTTTACAGGGGCAAAACGCGGTGGCAGGCAGGGGATGTTTGAACTGGCGCACGGCGGAACATTATTTTTGGATGAAATTGGTGAAATGCCGCTGTCTTTGCAGTCACGTATACTGCGTGTATTGCAGGAGAGGGAAGTCATGCCGCTCGGTTCGGAGAGTATTATTCCGGTTGATGTGCGTATCATTGCGGCAACTAATCAGAATTTGGCGCAAATGGTGCAGGCGGGGAATTTCAGAAGTGATTTGTATTATCGTTTGAATATCCTGCGAATTCATATGCCGACATTGGCACAAAGGAGGGAGGATATTCCGCTGCTGGCGGAAAGTCTGATTAATAATATGCGGGAGATAAATCCGCAGATAAAATCAATCAGCAGAGAGGCAAAATTTTTTTTGCAGGAATGCAGTTGGCCCGGCAATATTAGGCAGTTTGTGAACATGATGGAGCGTATCATGCTACTTACGGACGGTGAAGTCATTACTAAAGACAATGTTATTGCGGCGTATGAAGATGACAAGGAAGAGATAATGGCGAGCAGTAAAACAACAGCGCCACTGGAAGAGGTTTTAGCGGAAGAAAAGATGGAAAATAAAAATTTGGCGCAGATGGAAAAAGAGCTGTTAGCGAAAGTTCTGGCCGAAGAAAATTATAATTACAGCAAGGCAGCGAAACGATTGGGTATACATCGGACGACGCTCTGGCGTAAATTGAAAAAGTAGTTGCAATTTAATGTTGCAAAATAATACATTTTCGCATAAAATAGCAACAGAATAGAGAGAAGAAAGAAAAAAGGCTTGAAAATAAGCCTTTTTTTATTGGCACGATTTTTGCATATATTATAAAGTGAATATAAATTTAAGTTGGTGATTTTATGATAAAATTAGCAGCGATTGCAGATGATTTGACAGGTGCTAATGATACAGCTCTCCAATTTGCTAAACGAAACATGAAGTCATGTGTAAAAATAAATTTTGCAGCAGATGATTTTGAAACGGATAAAGATGTTATCGTAATTGATTCTGACAGTAGAGATTTGGCAGTGCAGGAAGCTTATACCAAAGTGAAAAATATTTGCGAAGCGATAAAAAAATATAAAGCTCGCTGTATTTATAAGAAAATAGATTCAACTTTACGCGGTAATATCGGCGCGGAAATAAAAGCAATGGACGATGTTTTTAAACCGGAGCTGGTGATTATAGCCCCGGCTTATCCGATAAACAGGCGCATAACGGTCGGCGGATATCATTTATTGGACGGTGTACCGCTGGAACTTACGGAAATTGCCAATTCGCCGAAAACACCCGTTAAAGAATCATACATTCCCAATATACTGAAACAACAGGCGGCAGATAAAAAGGTGGGCGTATTGGATTTTTTGACGGTAAAAAAAGATAGTGAAGCAGTAAAGGCTAAGCTGGATGAATTTTTAAATAAGGGAATTAACTGGATTGTCTGTGATATAGTCGAAGAAAAAAATTTCATGACAGTTATGGATGCGGTAAAATCCTTTAAAAATATTTTATGGGTAGGTTCGGCCGGAATGGCGGATTATATAACATATTTTTATAACTGGATTGGTGAAGAAAAGTTCATGCAGCGTTATCGCAGCGGCCCGGTGCTTATTTGTGCAGGCAGTGTCAGCCATACGACGCAGGAACAGATACAAACGGTGTTAGAATACGAGGATATAAATTTCTTAAAGATAGATATACCCAAAATACTGGAAGATGAACAGTATATAACGGTATATATCGACAGGCTGAAAACTTTAGCCAAACAGGATAAAAACATTCTGATAGTGACGGCACTGAATGATGATGATGTGAAAGAAGCTATTGAAGCGGGCAGAAAATACAATTTGTCGGGAAAGCAGGTCAGTGAGCGTATCGCGACTATTATGGCGCAGATTGTCGGCGGTCTTGATTTGCATAATCTGGCGGGAATGGTGTTGACTGGAGGCGATATTGCTGTACATATCTGTAAATCAATCGGTGCTGACAGCATTGAAATAATAAGTGAAATAGATACGGCAATTCCGCTCGGATATATTCAGGGGAAAAATATAGATAAATTATTTGTTGTAACGAAAGCAGGTGCATTCGGCAAGCCGGATGCGTTTATAAAATCAATAAAAGCGATTAAGAATTTTGAATTAGGGGGAAATTGAATGGAAAGACCGATTTTGGGAATAACAATGGGCGATGGTGCTGGTGTTGGTCCAGAAATTATTGCAAAGGCACTGTTGCATGAAGATATTTATAAAATAGCGAAACCGTTGGTATTCGGCGATGCTAAAATTATGCAAAGAGCCGTAAAAATTGTTAATGCTGATATAAAATGCAATATTGTAACCGACCCGGCGCAGGGCAGATATGAATATGGCGTAATGGATATAATTGACCTTGACAATTTGCCGGTGGATTTACCGTTTGCTAAAGTGGACGGTAGAGCAGGCAAAGCGGCATATGAATATATTGAAAAAGCCGTGCATTATGCTATGAAGCATGAGGTTCATGCCATAGTTACGGCGCCGCTCAATAAAGAAGCTTTAAATATGGGCGGCGTTCACTATCCCGGTCATACGGAAATTCTCGGTCATCTTACGGGGCAGAAAGATTTTTCCATGATGCTTACGAGCCCGAAACTCAGAGTAATTCATGTATCGACGCATATTGCCCTGCATGATGTGCCGAACGTCGTCAAAAAGGAACGTATCGGTAAAGTTATCGATTTGGCACAGGAGACTTTAAAACTGATGGGCTTTGAAGAGCCGCGTATTGCCGTGGCAGGGCTCAATCCGCACTGCGGTGAAGGCGGTTTGTTCGGTGATGAGGACGATAAGGAAATTGTACCGGCGGTGAACGAAGCTAAAGCCAAAGGTTATAACGTTACAGGACCTGTTCCGCCGGACAGCGTATTTCACAGGGCGGCTAATTTAAATGAATTTGATATAGTGGTTGTTATGTATCATGACCAGGGCCATATTCCGATAAAAGTATTGGGCTTTGACAGCGGTGTCAATGTTACGGTAGGACTGCCGTGCATCAGAACATCCGTTGACCACGGTACGGCTTTTCCAGTGGCAGGAACAGGAAAAGCGAGCGAAAACAGCATGCTGGAATCATTAAAACTCGGCGCTCAAATGGCAAAAGTAAAATTTGCCGCTATTTTAAATAAATAATAATCAGACAGATAGGAGATAATAACTATGTTTCAAGCAAAAGGACTTATTACACCGGTACTCACAGCATTGACAGAAGATGAAAAATTCAATCCGGAAGCGTACAGCGAATTTATTGATATGCTGATTAAAGCTGGAGTGCACGGTATTTTCCCGCTCGGTACGAACGGTGAATTTTATGCTTTTAATAATGAAGAAAAATATGAAATCATCAAAACAGCGGTAAAAGCGGTAAATGGCAGAGTTCCCGTTTATGCCGGCACCGGCTGCGTGACGACGAAAGAAACGATAGAATTTTCCTTAAAAGTTAAAGATTTAGGTGTAGATTGCCTGTCAGTAATCTCGCCGTATTTCGTAGCCGTAACACAGGAAGATATTTACAATCATTTTGCCGCAGTAGCCAAAGCCGTAGATATGCCGATGCTTTTATACAATATTCCAGCAAGAACGGGCAATAATATTGATTTTAAAACGGTAAAAAGACTGCTCGAGTTTGAAAATATAATTGGTATAAAAGACAGCAGCGGCAACTTTGATAATACTTTAAAATACATTGAAAATACCAATCCGCGCATTAACGTACTGGCAGGCAGCGACTCGCTCATTTTATGGACATTAATGGCGGGCGGCACCGGTGCAATTTCCGGCTGCTCCAATGTATTCCCGGAACTGATGGTAAGCATTTATAATTATTGGGCACAGGGCGATATTGCTAAAGCTAACGAAGCGCAGAAGAAAATACGTCCGTTCAGAAATGTAATGCAGATGGGCAATCCGAACTCTGTCGTTAAACTGGCAGCTAATCTGCGCGGCTTTAAAGTGGGACCGGCAAGACGTCCGTCCAACTGCATCGACCCGAAAATCGTGGAAGCTTTACAGGAAGTATTCAAACAGTATTGATAAAAGGATTTGATAATATGGCAAAAGTAGTTATTTCACATAGACTTCATGATGATGGTATGGCTGTTCTGGAAAAAGCAGGAGCGGATGTTGTCATCACTAATTCTGGTAAACCGCAGGATATGCTGCCGGAACTTCTGGATGCCGAAGGACTGATTATCCGTATCGGCTCAATCGATAGAGAAACGATGCTTAAATGCAAAAATCTGAAAGTAATCGGCCGTCCGGGTGTAGGTGTTGATGATGTTGACGTGGAAACGGCAACAGAGCTTGGCATACCTGTTGTAATTGCGCCGGGAGCAAATACCCGTTCCGTAGCTGAACACGCTATGGCCATGATGTTTGCCTGTGCCAAAGATATGGTTCGTTGTGATAAAGAAATGCGCAAAGGTAATTTCGGTATTAGAAGCGAATATAAAGCGTATGAACTGAACGGCAAGACACTGGGCTTAATCGGCTGCGGTCATATCGGTAATATTTTGGCTCAGATGGCAACAGGCATCGGCATGAATGTGCTTGTTTACGATCCGTTCGTTTCAGCGGAAACGGTAGAGGCCAAAGGCTGGGGTTACAGAGAAGATATGCATGACATTTTAAAAGAAGCGGATGTAATATCCATTCATACGCCGCTTACGCCGCAGACGAGGAATATGATTGGCGAAGCAGAACTTAAAATGATGAAACCGACCAGTATCTTGATTAACTGCGCCCGCGGCGGTATTGTAGATGAAGCGGCATTGTGCAAGGCTTTGGAAGAAAATTGGATACACAGTGCAGCAACTGATGTTGTGGTGCATGAGCCGATAAGCATGGATGACCCGTTATTCAAGTACGATAATATTATCGTTACGCCGCATATGGCCGGACAGACGAAAGAAGCGGCTTCTGGTGTTGCTACGATGGCGGCAGAAGGCGTAATGGCTGTAATTAATGGTGAAAAATGGCCGAAAGTATGCAATCCAAAGGCATATGAACATCCAAGATGGAATAAATAAATATCTGTTGTGCTAGTAAAATATCGAGCTTTTAATCCGGCAGTATAATAAGTAATAAATAATATGTAAGAATGAAAAATCACTTTTAAACTTTTTGCGGTTTAAAAGTGATTTTTTTATTTTTGGGGCAGATTAAATTCAAGTATATAAACGGATTGTTTAGTAGCTTTGGTTGCATAATAATAAATATTGTTGCAAAATAAATCTGATTGGTTGCAAAAATAGCAACACATTTTTAACATTTGGAAATAAAACAGCAAAATCAAGTGTTTTAGAGTTGGCACGGTATTTGCAATTATATATAAGTGAGATTATGAATACGTACATAAATATTTAAATGCACAGGAGGAATTATAATGAAATCATGTCAATTAACTATTCCGTCAGTTGTTTATGCGGGTTTAGGCAGTGTGAATAATTTAGAGGCAATTATAGAAAGAGAAAAATCACAGTCAGTTTTAATATTCACGGATAAAGGCGTTAGAAGCGTCGGTCTTACGAAAAAAGTAGAGGAAATCTGCTCTAAAGTGCAGTGTAAGGTAATCGATGATTTAACGGCTGAACCGGCAGTGGCTGATGTGGAACGTGTTCTGGCGGAAGTCGGCGAAATTAAAATTGATTTAATCGTCGGCGTCGGCGGCGGCAGTGTAATGGATGCGGCGAAGCTTGCCAGCATTATCGTCGGTGCTGATTATACACTGCGTGATTTATTGAAAGACAGCAGTATTGCGAAAAAATATATAAAAACCGTCATGATACCGACAACGTGCGGCACCGGTTCGGAAGCTACCTGCAATGCCATTGTAGCCATTCCGGAACAGGAGTCGAAACAAGGCATTGTAAATAACTGTATGATTTCCGATTATGTAATATTGGATGCGGAAATGATTGCTAAATTACCGCCGAAAATTATTGCGGCGACAGGCGTTGATGCACTGGCGCACGTAGTGGAATGCTTTACTTCCAAAAAAGCAACCATGCTCAGTGATACGTATGCCAAAGAAGGTGCGTATAAAATTTTCCATAACATAAAGAAAGCATACAATAATGCTAACGATATGCAGGCAAAATCGGAAATGATGCTCGGTGCATTTTACGGCGGTGTAGCGATAACTGGCTCCGGAACAACGGCAGTACATGCACTTTCCTATCCGCTGGGCGGCAAATATCATATTGCACACGGCGTATCCAATGCGATATTATTTGCTCATGTGATGGAATTCAATAAAGATGCCTGTGCAGACAGACTGGCTGTTTTATGCGATGCTGTTTATCCGGAACTGGCAACAAAGACTGTAGCGCAAAAAGCAGATTACATCATTGAACAGATTGCAGGCATTGTAAAAGATACGAATATCCCGACAAGTCTGGAGGAATTCGGCGTAAAACCGGAAGATATAGATTTTCTGGTGCAGGCGGGTAGCCAGCAGACACGACTGCTTGTAAACAACTGCAAAGAATTGTCGCTCGACGATATTAGATACATTTACAAGAAAGTAATGTAAAACATTTTTGATTTTAGATAGTTAATATATTTTTTAAATTGTAAAAATAAGAAAATATATTGGGGAAGGATTGAAAATAATGGTTGGTAAAACTTTAAACGAAAAACCGACACGGACACGTTGGATAGTAGCATTTATGATGTGGGCGGCAATAGCCATAAACTTTTTGGACAGAACGACACTGGCCATTGCGACACCGCATATTATGGAAGAAATTCATATAACGACGGAAGAAATGGGCATGCTGATGAGTGCATTCTTCTTATGTTATGCACTGTTGCAAATTCCGGCCGGTTTTATCTCAGATAAATTCGGACAGCGCAAAATCTTAGGTTTATCCGTATTCTGGTGGTCGATAGCGACAGGTCTTACTGGTCTTGCCAGTGGATTTAAATCGTTTCTGCTTTGCCGTATGGTTTTAGGTATCGGTGAAGCCGGTGCTTATCCAAGTAATGCGGCAATTACAAGAAAATGGTTCCCGAAAAGCGAACGTGCTACAGTAGGCGGATTATTTGACAGCGGACAGAAATTCGGCGGCGCATTTGGTATACCAATTCTTACATGGCTTATGGTCAGTGTCGGCTGGCGTGAAACATTCGCTATTTTAGGTGCTCTCGGTGTAATCTGGGCGATTGTATGGTATACATTCTTCCGGGATAATCCGTCTGAACATAAAGGCGTAAATAAAGCAGAATTAGATATTATTCATGATGGTCAGGAAGCGGAAACGGATAAAACAATGCCGCTTAAATGGTATCAATTATTAAAATACAGAAATGTAATAGCTATGAGTGTCGGCTTCTTCATGATTAACTATAATTCGTATTTCTTTATTACATGGTTGCCGATGTATTTAATGAAGGACAGAGGACTTAGCTTTAGTGAAATGGGCTTTGCTGCTTCGCTTCCGCTTTTATGCGGAGCAATCGGCGAGATTTTTGCCGGCTGGGCATCAGATAGAGTACATTCTTCCGGTAAATTATCTTTGACGGCAACGAGAAAATTATTCCTGTGTATCGGTCTTATCATGGCATTGGGCGTAGGCTTTGCCGCTGTTACGGAATCTCTGGTAGTGACGCTTATCTTATTATGTATTGCTAAAACGGGTACAGTTGTTGCAGCTTCACAGGTATGGGCTATTCCGAGTGAAATTGCACCGCGCAATATGACGGGTATTGTAGCCGGTATTCAAAACTGCGTATCCAATTTCGGCGGTGTTGTAGGACCGATTGTTACGGGCTTTATCGTAGGCAGTACGGGTCATTTTGAATATGCACTGTTATTCTCTGCATTTTTGATTTTCCTGGCAATTATTAATTTTGTATTCGGTTTAGGCAGAATCGAACCGATTAAAGTCGAAGAAAGTAAATAAATTTCCCCCTCAAAAAAAGAAAGATAGGAATAAATTTCCTATCTTTCTTTTTTATAAGCTGTGAGCACTGTGGTACATATCGTAGTTTTCTTTTGGTTTTTCCGTCCATTTGGAAATGAAGTATACACCGAGCAGGATAATGCAGTCAAAACCGGCAAAAATATTGAAAATGATATTGTTATCAGCGATATAAGAATATAAAGCGGCTACCATTAAACAGAAGATAGCGGAAAAAATAACCAGATTTTTCAAATTAAGACACCTCGTTTCTGCGTTAATTATAGCATAATGAAAAAACTGTTCAATAGATTTGAAGAAAGATGTTATTTTAATTTTCTTGGTAATTAATTGAATTTTTTGTTAAAATGAGATTTGATTAAAAGTAAATGATTGTTGTGCTAGTAAGACATCGAGTTTTTAAGCCAGCAGTATAATTATTTATATTCTTGGTATTTAACCTCACTAAATATAAACTATTATACTGCTTTGAGAAATCAACTAGCGCAATAAGTAATGAATTATAAAAATAAATGAAAATGCGGTGTTTTTATGGAAAGCTGGAAAGATTATTTTGAAAAGAGGATACTGGACCGAGGACGCAGTTATTATAATAACGGAGCAGTTCAAAACCTGAGGAAAACGGCTGAGGGATATGAAGCGTATGTAAGCGGCACGGTGCGGTATGAAGTTGAGATTGAAATGGAAAACGGGAAAGTCGAATATATGTCCTGCGATTGTCCTTATGCCGACAGCGGCGAGAACTGCAAGCATATGGCGGCCGTTATGTATGCGATAGAAAAACAGGAAAACGGCACGATAGAATTAAACGGTAAAAGCGGAAGAAATAAACAAACGGCAAAAGAGAACTTGCAGGATATCGTGGACAGTATTCCGGAAGCGGAGCTTCGTGATTACGTTTATAATTTGGCGAAAGATAACAAGAGTATTGAAAATTATATAAGGATAAATTACGGCAGCAGCATTGACGCGGAATATATAAAAAATCTGAAGAAGGATTTGCGGGCGATTATCCGTCGATACAGCAATGATGGGTTTATTGCATGGGAAGATGCGTTCGATTATATATCGGACGTGGAGGCTTTTATGAAAACCAACATAGAGAGCATGATTGACAAGAACTTTCTTGTGGAAGCGTTTGAGCTGACCAATTACGTTCTCGATAAGATAACAAATCAGCCGATGGATGATTCGGACGGCGGAATAGTTGCCGTTGCCGGCGATTGCAAGGATTACTGGCTGGAAATCATGGAGAAAGCTGATGATAAAAGCAAGGATAAAATGTTTCGGTGGTTCAATAATAAACTTTTGAAACATCAATTAGATGATTTTATCGAAGATGTTGTATATGAATTTATTATGAAAAATTTTGCCGAAGAAAAATATCTGGAGAAAAAACTGGCACTGCTTGATGAATTTATAAAAGAGGACAAATTTAGTTATAATTACAGCAAATATATAGGTGAAAAACTGAAAATCATGCAGAAGCTGAATTATCCGGCTGAACAGATTAATTTGTATAAAGAGAGATACTGGAAGTTGCCGGAAATCAGAAAAGTTGTATTTGATGAATATATAGCGCAGGAGGATTGGCAGAAAGCCATTGAAATTTTAGAAGAAAGTAAAAAGCTGGACGAAGATAATTACCTGTTCATGGCAAGGTACCGCAAAAATCTGATTGAGCTGTATAAAAAAGTAGGTAATAAAAAAGCCTATAGAAAAGAATTGACGGAGTTTATATTTGATAGTTGCGGAAGCGATTTATCCCTTATTTATGAATTGAGGGAAGACTGTACGCCGGAGGAGTGGCTATCATACAGAGAAAAAATTCTGGCGGGAGAAATGTTGCGGGAAATAAAATTGGAATTGTTGGAAAAAGAGGGCATGTACGAGGAGTTATGGCAAGAAATTTTCGAGCGTGCTGAACTGTATGAGATTGACAGATATGAAAAGGTATTGAAAAAAATATTTCCGGAGCGGATGCTGGATTTATATGTTGATTATATAAGGAAAAATCAAATGAAAGTTTCCAACCGTGAGGAGTACAGTGATTTGATTAAATATTTAAAGAAAGTAACACTGTATTCGGGCGGCGAGAAGAAAGCAAAAGAGATTGCCGCAAACTGGCGCGATGTATTTAAACGCCGCAGAGCGATGATGGATGAACTGAATAAAGCTGGGTTTTAAAAATCAGATTTTTAGAAAGGAAAATGAAAATGCAGCAGAATGAAGCTTTACTCCATGCAGAGTCTTAATCTGCGATAACTGCATGGAGTAAATATATCGCAGCTAGGGCTCTGCAACTTGATGAATTTATCAAGAAGGAGCCTTAAAAATGAAATATATTAATGCAAATGAAATTTTGCCGAAACCGTTAATAAAAGAATTGCAAAATTATGTTCAAGGTGGATATGTCTATGTACCGATTAAAACGGATGAACGGAAAAACTGGGGCGAACAGTCCGGTTACCGTTTGGAGCTGGATAGACGGAATGAAAAAATACGGCAGGAATATAAAAACGGCGTATCTTTGGATATTTTAGCCGACAGATATTATTTATCCGTATCAGCTGTCAAAAAGATAATTTATAAAAAATAATTCTGTATTGTATTGTGGATAGAAAAACTTTGACAGGCATAATAATATAAGAAAAGAAAATAAAAGGAAGTGTTATTATGCAGCCAGAGAAAATTTATCCGCGAAAATATGATAAAACGACAGTTTATTTAAAAAATGTGGTCAGTGACCCGGAAATAATTGTCGGCGACTTTACGATTTATAACGATTTTGTTCATGACCCGCGTGATTTTGAAAAAAATAATGTATTATACCATTATCCAGTGAACCACGAAAAGCTTATAATCGGCAAATTCTGTTCGATAGCCTGCGGGGCGAAATTTCTATTTAACAGTGCTAACCATACGCTAAAATCTTTGTCTACATATCCTTTTGCGCTTATGTATGATGAATGGAATATGGATAAAAAAGATGTAGCTAAAGGTTGGGATAATAAAGGTGATATTGTAATCGGCAATGATGTATGGATTGGCTACAATGCGATTATTTTATCAGGTGTAAAAATCGGTGACGGTGCAATCGTGGCGACAGGAGCCGTTGTGACGAAAGATGTTAAGCCTTATGAAATTGTCGGAGGAATACCGGCAAAAGTAATTCGCAAAAGATTTTCGCATGAAGTAATAATAAAACTGCAAAAGATGAAATGGTGGAATTGGCCGGTTGATAAAATTAAAAGAAATTTGATAGCAATTCAAAATGGAATTTAATTGTTCATTTTTCTTTTGGAAAGCAAAAGAAAAACGAACCAAAAATCACCTAAAGGTATAACAGGCTCTAATTACTAAAG
>DCFC01000029.1 GCA_002314325.1 Megamonas hypermegale | reverse complement strand
CCTCAAAGAAAAATTGCCCGGCACAATATGAAGATAAATTAAGAAATAAATGCTTTTTATCTTATATTGTGCCGAACTGGCACTTTTTAATCTTGGTTTTTTATAAAGAAATCACAAAATAAAATTTTGAAAGGAAAATTTAATTAATGGAAAATAATGATTTAAACCAATTAGTTTTGGATAAACTGACAAAAGTCTGCATTTGTAAAAGCATAAACAGAGCAGCGATAAAAAAAGCAATCGCCGCCGGTGCGCGGACTGTTATCGAAGTAAAGAAAATAACCGGCGCGGGCAACGGTTCATGTCACGGCCGCCGCTGTACGCCGAAAATTCAGGAGATACTCGACAGCGAGCTTGCCAAACTGAATGATTAATGATTGAAATAAAAAATGCCCCGAAAAGTTTTCAGCTTTTTAGGGCATTTTCTTTATATTTATTTCATATCATCTTCCGCATCCTGTTTTTCCGGCGGAACAGGGAACATTTCCAGGTCAGGATTGTTGTCCTGTATCCAGCCGAGCGCCCATTCGTTGTTTACGAGCAGAACGGGACGGTCTTTCATATCGTAGACGAACATGCCTCTGTCTGCGCCGCGCAGTGCTTCCGGCGTAACAGGGCGGCCGTCTTTGAAGCGCAGCCAGCGGGCTACTTCAAACGGCTGCATATTCATAACGATTTGAGTGTTGTATTCGCTTTTGAGGCGGTATTCCAGTACATCAAACTGCAACTGTCCGACTGTGCCGACGATATACGATTCCATACCGGCTCCTGCCTGCTGGAACAGCTGTACAGCACCTTCCTGCGTAAGCTGCATAATACCTTTGACGAACTGTTTGCGCTTCATCGTATCTTTGGCGGATACGCGCGCGAAGCGTTCCGGCGGGAATACAGGAAAATCGGCGAATTTGAATTTATGCGACGGTGTGCAGAGTGTGTCGCCGATACCGAAAATCCCCGGGTCGAACAGACCGACGATATCGCCCGGATACGCCGTATCGATTATCTGGCGGTCTTGTGCAAGGAACTGCTGCGGCTGGGACAGTTTAACCGATTTGCCGCCCTGCATATGGTATACGCTCATGCCGCGTTCAAATTTACCGGAGCAGATACGGATGAACGACAAGCGGTCGTGATGTGCCGGATTCATATTCGCCTGGATTTTGAACACGAATCCGGAGAATTTTTCATCATCCGGGCTGATGAGTCCGTCCGAGCTCATGCGCGGCTGCGGCGGCGGGGCAAGACGCAGATATTCTTCGAGAAAACCGCGCACGCCGAAGTTGGTCATGGCGCTGCCGAAGAACATCGGCGTAAGTTCGCCTTTATTCACTTTATCCATTGACCACTCTTCACCGGCAACGTCCAATAAGTCGATATCGTCCAAAAGCGCCTGATAAATATCTTCGCCGATGGCTTCTTTGGCCTGCGCATCGTTCAAATCGTAAATAATGGACTGGCGTTCTTCCTGTCCGTGCGTAATATCCTCACTGAACAGCTCTACTTTACCCGTTTCACGATGGTAAATACCTTTATAATGGCCGTCCGTGCCGATTGGCCAGTTCATCGGATAGGAACGAATACCGAGCACTTCCTCGATTTCCTCCATTAGTTCCAGCGGCGCTTTACCGTAACGGTCGAGTTTGTTCACGAAAGTGAAAATCGGGATATGGCGCTGTTTGCAGACCTTGAACAGTTTTTTCGTCTGGGCTTCGACGCCTTTGGCAACGTCGATAATCATGACGGCGCTGTCCACCGCCATTAAAGTGCGGTACGTATCTTCACTGAAGTCCTGATGGCCCGGCGTATCGAGAATATTGATACGGCAGCCGGCATAATCGAACTGCAGTACACTGGACGTTACGGAAATACCGCGCTGTTTTTCGATTTCCATCCAGTCGGATACAGCATGGCGCTGAGTTTTGCGGGATTTTATAGAACCTGCCAGGTGGATAGCTCCTCCGTACAGCAGTAATTTTTCTGTCAATGTGGTTTTACCAGCATCTGGGTGCGAGATAATCGCAAAAGTACGTCGTTTTTGAATTTCAGTTTGTAACTCCGACAATGTAAATCCTCCTATTTTATAACATCTGTTCTATTCTATCATAATTTAAAATTTTTGTGTTCATTTTTCTTATTTCTTATTGGAAGGCAGATGAAAAATAAACATATCTGTTGTGCCAATTGATTTCCAAAAGCAGTATAATAGTTTATATTCGTTCGATGCTGGCACTTAACCTCACTAAATATAAACTATTATACTGCTGGCTAAAGGCTCAATGTTTTATTAACACAATATGTTAAACATATAAAAAATGACTATGCTGAAATGCCTAGTCATTTTTTTCGGTGAAATATAATTCTTTTATATGCTCTGCCGTTTGCGCCAGATTGTTCGGAACAAGTTCGATATTGTAGCCGATGAACAGCGGCGAGGTGGCAAAGCGCGGCATAATTTTGGCGTAAATAGTGCCGTCGACCAGATAGAAGAACAGATTGTAGCTTTTGCAGTTGGCATTGAAATGGTGCATGATGTAGTCGACGCCCATTTGCAGATATTTTGCCATGATGTCGATATCGTCAAGACCCTGCATGATTACGTTGATTTCCGTGAAACCGACGCGCGGTTTGGTGGACAAATTCATTATCACGTTATTTTCACGGGCGATTTGCGTGCCTTCAAACTGGCGTTTATCCCACATGTTTTTCGCGCTGAGATTTTTCAGTCCGACAATCTGCATATGCGGATGGCGCATCGTTCCGCCCGAGAGCGGTCCGTGATTTTTAAAGAACAGCACCGTCTTGTATTTTTTGCTGTCGATTACCTTGAGCCAGTGCTTCAGGGAAAAGCGCATCAAAGCGCACATGTGCTCCAGTGAGTAATCGGGAATGTCGGCATCGCACTGACTGCCTTCAATGATGAGCAGCTGATACGCATCCTGCAGAACCTGATATTTATTTTCCAAAAGTATCATATCGTCCTGCACATCAATAATATTAGTCAAACTGGCAACATCGCAGAACGGGCAGGCGGCATCTCTATGTACGATGTTTTCCGGTTTAGTGCGCCCGATGTCAATGTTAAAGCCAAGATAGTTGTATTCCATACGGATTTCCTTTCTGTGAAGTTCATGCTCTGGTGTGTGCTAACAAAATACTAGCATAGTTAAGCGATAAATGCTATAATTTTCTAGTATGAAAATTATCTAAGCCTGTATTTATTATTATACAGTCTTTTTAATCAAAAGAAAATGATGTTTTAAAGCAGGTGTTTTCCATTAACGCACAAGAAAATTCTTCAAAAAAATCGCATAAAGCCGAAAGTTTTCTGAAGGGAACGTTTATTCTCACCGTAGCCAGTCTGGTGGTAAAAGTAATCGGCTCGCTCAACTGGATTTTCGTATCCCGTGTACTCGGCGGGGAAGGTATCGGCCTTTACCAGATGGCCTTTCCTATTTATTTTCTGGCGCTGACGGTATCTTCCGCCGGTGTGCCTGTCGCTATCTCGATAATAACGGCGGAGCGTGTCGCGCTCAATGATATTCTCGGTGCCAAGCGTATTTTCCGCATATCCATGTGCTTTATGTTCTGCACAGGATTGTTTTTCAGTCTGCTCACCTATTTCGGGGCTCAATGGCTGATTGACTGGCAGTTCGTCCGCGACCCGCGTGCTTACTACTCCATTATAGCATTGGCGCCGGCCGTTTTCTTCGTTACAATACTGGCGAGTTCGCGCGGTTATCTGCAAGGCTGGCAGCGCATGACGCCGACAGCCGTTTCTCAGATTGTTGAACAGATATTCCGCGTAATCACGATGATTTTGTTCGCGCAGCTGCTTTTGCCGTGGGGACTGGAATACGCCGCAGCCGGTGCTTCGCTCGGTGCGCTCGCCGGTGCGGTAACGGGCGTTATCGTACTCGTTTATTTCCATTGGAAACTGGACAGGGATATCGTCAAAACGTACGGCAATGAATTAAAACCGGTCGCTGACCCCTCAACGTCGTCCGTCTGGAAGATTATCCGCCGCATTTTCGTATTGGCGCTGCCTGTTTCGGCTGCCAGCATCATGCTACCTATCGTATCGAACCTCGACCTTATTATCGTTCCGTCCCGCTTGGAAGTAGCGGGGTATTCCGTACATGAGGCGACGGAGCTGTTCGGGTATCTTACCGGTATGGCCGTTCCGCTCGTCAATCTGTCGACGATACTTACAGCCTCGCTTGCCGTCAGCATTGTGCCGGCAATTTCCGAAGCGCGTACTTTGCGGGACAATCAGCGCTGTTTCGCTCAGACAGCGGCGGCTATGCGCATTTCCAACTTTATCTGTTTTCCGGCGTTCGTAACCGTTTTAATGCTCGCCGTGCCGATTTCTTCCTTAATTTATAATGCACCGGGAGCAGGACCAGCCGTTTGGGTTTCTTCCTTCAGCATTGTTCTGTTAGGTATTCATCAGGTTACGACGGGCGTACTGCAGGGGCTCGGTCATCCGACAATCCCGATGATAAACATGGTTATCGCCGCCGTGGCTAAAGTCATTTTAAACTGGACGCTGACAGCTCAGCCGTCGCTCGGCATCATGGGGGCGGCATGGGCAACCGTTGCCGATATCGGTATTGCAGCTGTAATCAATCTGTATTTCCTGTACAAATATATCAACTATAAAATGGAAATCGGTCAGCTCTTGAAGACAATCGGCGCCGCAGCCATCATGGCGGGCGTAATTCATTTCGGCTATGAATTTCTATTGTTTGAACTCGGCAGCAATGCGCTGGCGACATTCGGTTCGCTGTTTGTCGGCATGGCCGTTTATATTGTAGTGCTCATTTTAGTCGGCGGCATCATGGAAAGTGATATCGAGCGCATTCCGATGATTGGCGCGCCGAGCATACGTTTGTTTAAGAAAATAGGTATTTTGAAACATTAATCAGGAGGTAAAATGAAAAAATTTCTTTTAGCTTACAATCCCGTTTCCGGCGATGCAATGTTCAAAAAGAAACTCGACGATATTATCAACCGGTTTCAAAGTCGTGACTGTATAGTCATTCCGTATCGTACGAAAAAAGAAAGTTACGACCCGTTTTTTGCCGCCTGCATACACGAACTGAACGCTGACGGCGTTATCGCTGCTGGAGGAGACGGAACGCTGCATAAGATAATTAATATGATGTTAAAAGAAAATTTGGACATTCCCGTCGGCATAATTCCGAGCGGTACATCGAATGATTTTGCTTCGTATCTCGTAATTGAAGACAATTTTGACCAATATATTGAAAATATCTGTGTCGGCAAGGCACAGTACGTCGATGTCGGTTCTGTCGGCGATGAGTATTTCATCAACGTGGCGAGCGCCGGCATGATGACGAGTGTGGCGCATGAAGTTGATACGCGCCTGAAAAATACTTTCGGCAAGCTTGCCTATTATGTGCGCGGTATCGGTGAACTGCCGCGTTTTAGACCGCTTGATTTTACGATTGAAGCTGACGGAGAGATTTTTCAAGAAAAAATATTCTTCTTCATCGTAATCAATTCACCGGTTGTTGCCAGTTTTAAAAATATCGCCGATGCCAAAATCGACGACGGAAAACTGGATATGATACTGCTTCGGCACTGTTCACTGCCGGAGCTTATGAAGATAGCAACGGATATTATTGCTGGAAAAAATGTGCTCGGCAATAAGAATATCATTCATAAACAGGCAGCGTGTTTTAAATTCACCTGCCCTGACAAAGTGGAAAGCGACCTCGACGGTGAACTCGGTCCGTGTCTGCCGCTTACAGTGCAGACCGTTTCCAACAAACTGAAAATGTTTCGGCTCTGATAAAAAGCTCATTCTCTAAGCGGGAATGAGCTTTTCTGTTTCAGTTGTGGTATAATTAAGGTAAATATAATATAGGGGGCGAGTTGCCATGAAAATCAAATCTATTTTTACCTTAATATGCAGTATTATTCTTACACTATGCCTTTACAGCGTAGCTTTTGCCGCTAATGCCAAAACGGAAGCAGTCAGCTTCTTGCAGCAGGCGACGAAAAATACGGTCGAGGCGCAAAACGCAGCTTACAGTATAAACCTGTCCATGACGGGGCCGCTGGCTGATTGCAGTATTGATTTAAACGGCAGCTACGCTTATCCCGTTTTGACAAGCGGCGATATGTCACTGGCGCTCGATTTATGGATAATCGACACGACGTTTGAAGCGCAGACGCAGTATTATTCAGAACTTGAGGGCAATGTCTACAAACAGTATTTCAAGACGCAGGCCGACCCGAAAGGCGCAGCGGCGAACGTTTCACCGAAAATCAATTCCGACCAGTGGTATGTGCAGTCCGTCAGCCTGCCGGAAAATTTTGTTGCCGATTATGCTGAACGCACGCAGAAAAGTATTAACGATGTTGCCGACGATGTAAAGAACATCTTCATGTATGATGTCGATGACAAGACGGCGAAAGTCTATGTAACATATAAAAAACCGATACTTGATGAGGAAAAATTAAATGAAGCTTTAAATCTCACAAACCTGAATGAAAAGGAAATGGCGCAAGTCGCTGCAGTATCGCAGAAGCTGGAGGAAAATCCGAAACTGAAGGCGGCGCTGCTTAAACCGCGTGAACTTACGTACGAAATTACGGTTGACCGGGAAAACATGGTGATAACATCCTTAAAATCCGATTTATCGCCGTTGGTGCAGCAGTTCGGCTCGGAAGTTCTGAGCAGTATCTCCGATAAGGAATTATCTATAACGGATACGCCGGACAATGGAGCGACTGTCCGCAATATCATTAAAAATTATCTCGAACGCAGTAAATTTACCATGGACATAAATCTGAGCAATTTCAATAAAGCTGCAGTGCAGCCGGTGCCGCAGGAGGTAAAAGACAGCGCAGTAGAACCGCCGAAGCCGGTGGAAAAAATCGGTGAAGCAGATGAAGAAACGGATTTGACCGTAGCGGAAAACGTTCTGGAAACAGTCGCAGACGAATAAATAAATTCGTTGTTCTAGTAAGATATCGAGTTTTTAAGCCAGCAGTATAATAGTTTATATTCGTTCGAGGTTGTCACTTAATCTCACTAAATATAAACTATTATACTTCTTTGGAAAATCAGCTAACACAATAGGTAAATAATTGAAACGGTATAGCATTGAGTTATACCGTTTTTTATTTATCTTAGCGGTCTTTTTTGTTATAATAGAGAAAAATTCAATAAACAACGAAAGAGGGACATTTCTTTGATGAAGAGTGTTGTTTCCGGTTTAAATCGTAATTTAGAAAAAATACTGAAAACATTTTTATTTTTTTGGTTATTACTTTGTTTATATCGTATATTATTTATGGCCGGCATGACGGAATATCTGGCGGCAGACTGTGATTTCAGCACCGTCTGCACGGCAATTTTCAGCGGTGCCAAGCTCAGTTTGCAGACGGCGGGCGGCATTACGCTGTTTATGCTCGTTGGAATTATTGCCGAAAGTATATGTCACCGTCTGAAATATTTCCGCTATATCTGTGCGTATAGTGCCATTTTTGTAACGACGCTGCTGTTTGTCGCCCGTTTTCCGTTTTATCAGCAGTTTCACAGCGGTTTCAATCAAATGCTGTTCACGGCGCTGCACGAGGATATGTATGCGCTGTTTATGTCGCTGGTCGATGAATTTCAGCTGCCTGCAAAACTGGCGCTGGTAATTCTGCTCAGTTTCGCCATAACGTGTGTGTTCAACAAGTGGCTGAGCCGCCCAATCGGCTTCAAATTATGGAGCGGTCTGTCCTTCCGTGTGCAGACGGCTGTGCTCGTTCTGTGCACGTATGTCGTAAGCACATTGTCCCTGTATGGGGGCGGCTGGAGCTGGCGGACCGGTGTCAACTGGGAAAATGCCGGCATTACGAACGATACGTTTTTAAATGAAAGCATTCTCGACGACTATCAGGCGATTTACCGCGCCTATGCTAATCAGATGCGCATGGAAGCCTGCAACGGGCTCAGTTTTACGGCGCAGGATGTGGAAAATCTCGCGGGAAGGCTGACGGGCAAAGACGGCGGAAATGATTTGAGCGTTTATCTGGCTAAGTCGGCTCAGGGAGAAAAAATCGCCAAACCGCAGCACATATTCGTCATTGTTTCGGAAAGCTACGCCAACTGGCCGCTGCTTGACAAATATGCCGATTTGCATATTGCTGACAGTATGAGAAATATTATTGCGCAAGACGATACAATTTACACATCGCATATGCTGCCGAGCGGTTCAAGCACTGTCGGCGCGCTCATGACGATGGTTACGGGTCTTGCCAATTCCAATCTGTATCTGACGACAATGCCGGAAGCTCTGGCGAAACCGTACCTTACGGCAACGGCTCCGCAGATGAAACAGCTCGGCTATGAAACGGGCTTTTGGTATTCCGGTCCTGCTACGTGGGAAAATATTCAGGAATTCTGTCTGGCGCAGGGATTTGACCGTTTCTACAGCCGCGGCAATATTGCCGAAAATGCCGCGGGCAGCGTCTGGGGCGCGGATGATGAATATCTGTATCAGGCGGTATTTGATAATATTGATGAGAACAAGCCGTCGTTTAATATAATTTTAAATACGTCCAATCATTCACCGTTCAACATTGATTTAGCCGCTAAGGGCTTTGATGCCGAAGCTGTGAAAAATGCCCTGCCGGAAAATGAGCGCAATAATCAGGAGCTGATAAAAGAGCTCGGCCATTTCTGGTATGCGGACAAAGCGGCGGGTGAATTTATCGCCAAAGTGAAGGCAAAATATCCGGACAGCTTATTTGTTTTCGTCGGCGACCATGCAGACCGCTACAATATAGACAAAGTACCGTCCATGTACGAGCGCTATACAGTGCCGCTCATCATTACGGGCAGAGGCATAGATAAAAACATGCTGCCGCAAGATTGCGCCGGCAGTCATATTGATATTATGCCGACTTTGATTGAACTGATAGCGCCGCGTGATTTCACGTATTACAGCGTGGGAAAATCCTTATTTGAAAATAAAATCGGTGAAAACTACGGTTTCTGGATAACAGCTGACGCTATCGGCAATACGGATGAGTTGACGGATAAACCGCAGTTTTTCGGCAAAGAAATCCTGCCGGACAAAGCACAGCTGGAAGATTATATCAATGCCGTCCGCGCCGTTTCCTGGTGGCTCGGCAAATACGGCACGATAATTGACGGCAACATGTTGCAACAATGAGATAATCGGTTATAATTATAAGGTATACTAAATAAAGATAGGGTGAATAAACTTTGAGTAATTTAGAAGTTGGTATCGTGGGACTGCCGAACGTCGGCAAATCCACACTGTTTAATGCTATTACGAAAGCAGGCGCAGAAGCGGCGAACTATCCGTTCTGCACAATCGAACCGAACGTCGGCGTCGTTGATGTGCCGGATAACCGCTTGAAAGTTCTGCATGAAATGTATAATTCCAAGAAAACGACTCCGGCAAGCGTAAGCTTTGTCGATATCGCAGGGCTCGTAAAAGGCGCATCGCAAGGCGAAGGTCTCGGCAATAAATTCCTGTCGCATATCCGTCAGGTGGATGCCGTCGCTCACGTTGTGCGCTGCTTTGAAAGCGGCGACATCACTCATGTCGAAGGCAGTGTAGACCCGATACGCGATATAGAAATAATCAATACGGAACTGTGCCTTGCTGACCTGGAAAGCGTGGAAAAACGCCTTGACCGCGTAGTCCGCATGGCAAAAAGCGGCAGCAAGGAAGCGCGCGCTGAAGAAGCTGTGCTCGAAAAAGTGAAGAAAGTCATCGAAGAAGCCGTACCGGCCCGCCAGGCAGGTCTTGACGAGGACGAGCTGACACTGATTAAGGATTTAAATCTTTTAACCTTGAAACCGACTTTATACGTGGCCAACGTCGGCGAAGATGAAGCGGCAACGGCCGATACGGAAAATAAATACGTGGCAATGGTAAAAGAATACGCCGCTAAGGAAAATGCCGTTGTTGTAGCGATTTCCGCCAGAGTTGAATCGGAAATCGCCGAACTGGACGAAGATGAAGCCAAAGAATTTCTGGCTGATTTGGGTCTGGAAGAATCCGGCTTGAATAAACTCATCAAGGCGGCATTCAGACTGCTCGGCCTTATGACTTTCCTTACGGCAGGCGAAGATGAATGCCGTGCATGGACGATTAAAATCGGCACGAAAGCACCGCAGGCGGCAGGCAAAATCCATTCCGATATCGAACGCGGTTTTATCCGTGCTGAAATCGTATCGTACGATGACCTTGTTGCGGCAGGCAGCGTGGCGGCGGCACGTGAAAAAGGCCAGGTTCGCGTAGAAGGCAAGGATTACGTTATGCAGGACGGCGACGTAACGCATTTCCGCTTTAACGTATAAAAACCTGTTTTATAGCGCAATAGGCAATAAATTTCAATGAAAGAGGTGTATCTACATGCGCAAATTAAAAATCACGGGACTGATGACCATTCTCTGTCTGCTCATCTCATGCAGTATGGCGTTCGCTCAGGAAACGAGAACGATTTCCGTCGACGGGACTTCCGTCATCAAGGCGATGCCGGACAGAGCTACTGTCAACATCAGCATTGAAAGCACGGCTAAAGACGCCAAAGAGGCTTCGGCGCAGAATGCTATCGTCATGAACAAAATTCAAAAGGATATCATGGCGCTTGCCATCACGAAAGACAATATCAAGACGACGAACTACAATCTTTATCCGCTTTACAACCGCAAGGATAACGGCAGACAGGAAATCACAGGCTACAGCGTTTCCAATCAGATTACCGTTACGGTGGATAATATCGACATCGTCGGCAATGTCATTGACACAGCTATCAACGCCGGTGCCAACAGTGTCAATTCCGTAGAATTCAGTCTGAAAGACCCGCAAAGTTATAAAGACAAAGTTCTCGTGCAGGCAATCAATGATGCTAAGCGCAAAGCCGACATCATTGCCAAGACGCTGGGTAAAAATGTAGTGAACGTTGTGAGCGTGAACTCCAATAACAGCTATATTGAAGCCAGAACATTCAACAGCATGATGTATGCCAAAGCTGCCGACAGCGCCGCTGTAGGTGCATCCTCGCCGATACAGGCAGGCGATATCAGCGTAAAAGCTAATGTTTCCATTGTATTTGAAATAAATTAAGATGTAAAAAAGCGTTAGCTATTTGCGGCTAACGCTTTTTTTAGGAGTATACATGATAACGTATAAATTTTTTAATCATTTGCCGCCCGAAGCCGTAAGTATTCGCCAAACCGTTTTTGTAGAAGAGCAGGGCTTTCATAATGAATTTGATAATATCGACGAAAGAGCACTTCATTTAATCGTTTATGTCGACGGCAAAGCGGTGGGCAATCTGCGGACATTTGCCGATGACACGGCTTTAGGTACGTACATTATAGGACGGCTGGCCGTATTGAAAGAATACCGCCGTTTTCATCTCGGGCAGAAACTCATGCTGGCAGTTGAAGCGGAAATCAAGCGGCTCGGCGGTACAAAAATAATGCTGTCGGCACAGTGCCAGGCGCAGAAATTCTATGAAAAGCTCGGTTATACCGCCAGCGGCGCTGTTTATCTTGATGAACATTGTCCGCATATCCATATGGAAAAGAATATTTAACAGGGAAAGCGAGGAAGATTTATGAAAAAATTTATTGGTGTAGTATGTATTTTGATTGTAGGTTTTGCCTGCGGTTTCTATCTGTCTGGTTCACAGGTTTTTTCGTCGTTCAATACGAATAATACGAATACTAAGCAAAGTGCGCCGCTGCCTGCATCTACTGATAAAACGTCCTCCGGCAGTGAAATTACGGAGGACGAAGCGAGAGTCATTGCGCTGCATGATGCCAATGTGGATTTGAATGCTATCTACAATCTGCGGGTGCATGCCGAAAATTATTACGGTATAGATATCTATGATGTGGAATTTGATACGAACGATAAGGAATACAACTATAATATAGACAGACAAAGCGGCGCCGTTATCGCTATGGATTACGAGATTGACGAACGGTATCTGAGAGATGTACCGGGAAAATTCATTTCGCAGCAGGAAGCTGTCGATTTAGCTGTGCAGAATATTCCGGGAGCTAAAGCAGCCGATATTCAAATCCGTCAGGGTCATGACGACCATTATGCAGAATACGAAGGCAGAGCCGTTGTTGACAATACCCGTTACGAATTCACGATAAATGCCGATAAGGGTCTTATCACCGAATGGGAAGTAGACCGCAAAGCGCGTTGAAATTTTTAATGGGGATTTAGTATGGACATGACAATTTTATGGATTTTTTTTGAAATATCTGGGACTATAGCTTTTGCCATATCCGGCGCATTGGTAGGAATTGCCCGCCGCATGGATATTTTCGGTATCCTGGTGCTGGCGCTCAGTACAGCAATCGGCGGCGGTATCATCCGCGACGTACTCGTCGGCAATATTCCGCCCAATTCATTCAGAACATCACTGTATATAATTTTAACGGCGATAATTACTTTAATCATCTTTATAATCTACCGCAAACAGATATTGAATTACACGGCAAAGCGCGCCATACGTAAATATTATTTATTTGCCGACACGCTGGGATTGGCTTCCTTCACCGTGACAGGGACGACTATCGGCTTTGACACGTATCCGCAGTATCCGCTGTTCGCCGTGATTTTAGGTCTGATTACGGCTGTTGGCGGCGGTGTCATCCGCGACGTACTGGCACAGCGTATTCCGTCGGTATTGCAGGAAGAAATATACGCACTGCCGGCAATTATCGGCGGCGCTGTGTATCTGCTGATTGCCGATTTCGGTTACTGGTATTTGGCGGCGCCGATATCGTTTTTTACTGTGTTCATCGTTCGCCTCGTCGGCATATATTACCGCTTAAATCTGCCGAAAGTGCGTTGAAACTTGTTTATTGCGTGCAGATTGCCAGCAAATCCGCTTCTTTTATACCTAAATCGAGATTATCGTCCAATTCATATTCGATTACCGTACCGGCAGGGTAATTTACCTCTTTTCCTTTAAACAGCAATCCGGAAAAAGGCACAATCACACTGGCTGCCATATTGGCATAATTGCGGCCGCCTCGGAAATTAAAATCGTCATTAAAATGCAGTGTATGCACATTATCTATCTTGTAATCATTCAATCTTAGACGGATAAGACCGCTCTGACCGAAAATGCGGCTGCCGTGCGCTTTCGTGACAGTTGCCGACAAAACAGTATTTTTCGGGATTACGACAGCGTTTTTCACGCTAATATCATTGAGCAGTACAAATCTGATACTGTCGTGCTTTTGCGCCGTGTTGCTGTCCAAAGGGTCGAGTAATTTGAATGTCAGGATACTGTCTTCGGCTAAATAGGCATTGCCGGGTTTCACATTATCAATATCTTCGGCATAACATGCAGAATTGAAGTTGACAGCAATAAGAGAGAAGAGAAAAAATAGTAGCGGTATGATTTTTTTAGACATGATAAAACTCCTTTTTGTTTATAGTATTTATATTATAGGGCTTTATAATGAGTTTGTATAGAAATTAAAATAGCTGTTGACAACAAAAAAGTTTAATGCTATAATTTTTATTGTTGTTTACGACAACTGCCGAAGTGGCGGAATTGGCAGACGCACTTGACTCAAAATCAAGCGTAGTCCCCTACGTGCCGGTTCGAGTCCGGCCTTCGGCACCACTAGTAAAATCAAGGCTTTACGGGTTTTCCGTAAAGCCTTTTTTGCTGTCTAAAATGAGCTGAAAAATTCATTTTAATAACGTTGGTTCTATAATAAATGTTGGGGTAAGAGAAAATTCTATTGCTTCAATATTTATTATAGAACCTAAATAGCAGGTACAGCTTTTGCCATACCTGCTCATTTTCTTTATTAACTTATGCTTGTAATTTTTGTACTTCTTCAAGATTTAAACCTGTATCTTCAGCAATCTCACTAATATCTTTGCCTCGTTTCAACATTCTTAGAGCAATTTCTCTGGATTTATTTTGTTCACCTTGTTGAATGCCATCTGCATAACTTTCATCCATGTAAGAATAATAATCTCTAAGAGCTTTTTCCCTCTGTTCATATTCCCTTCTTTGAATTTTATCCATCAAAAAGGAACGTTCAAAATCCATTACTTCTTTCATAATGAAATCACTCTTTTGGGGATTGAAGATTTCTAATTTCGTTTTCACTCAAGCCGGTAGCTTTTATAATCATTTCCATATTAGCTCCTAAATGTAAAAGATTTAAAGCAGTTTCTTTGATACCATCCAGTTTTCCATCTTCATAACTTTCACCCATATAGGAATAATAATCTCTAAGTGCTTTTTCTCTTTGTTCGTATTCTCTTCTTTGTACTTTATCCATCAAGAAGGAACGTTCAAAATCCATTACTTCTTTCATTATCGGTTTGTTCATTGATAATTCCTCCAGTTCCTTATCATCATAATTACCGGAAAAATATGCTATCCATGTTTCAGATGCTCTCATTTTTCTAATGTCTTTCAGTTTGAACTTCGGTATTTCCACAAAGTGTATTTCCATATGATCTGTCAATTTTCTGTAAGACTTAGTATTTAAGAGCGTATAAATATTGTGCCAGTCTTTCTCGTCAGTGAGATAATCAAAGTTTAAAAGATTGATGGCAATCGTCTTCTTCAGTTTTTTATACCGTTCGCCTTTTCCCAGTTGTTCGGCATACATTTTCGACCAGTAATACAAAGAGCGTTCCGCCATCAGCTTAAACGGCAGTACCTGCACTTCAATTTCTATCTGCGTACCGTCATTCATATCCGCTCTAATATCTAATTTGGATAATTTGCCGTCTATTGTTTCCGGTTCGTTATCTTTATCTAAAAATGTAATATCCGTAAAGTAATTATTGGCATCTCTATCTAAAATTGAATTTAGGAAATTAAGTGTTAAGCTCTTTTTATTCTTATCACCGAGTAATCGTTTAAAATACAGGTCATTCAATCTGTTGAATTTCATCTCATCAACTCCTTTATTTCATTATAGCTTAAAGCAAAATACTTGTCTAAATGTCCTGATGTCCAGTAAGATAACGATGTAAAAGTTATTTGAATTTAAAGAGTATAGCATAATAGCTATACTCTTTTTCTTTGTATTTTATGTTTAGATATAACAGTTTATCATTGTAAAAAATGTTATTTAGAACATTTTTTTCTTGTATTTTTTGTTGTATAATATTTTATAGATATAAAGAGAAGGTGATGTTTATGTATAGACAGGCTTTAGAGTTATTAAGTAAATGGAGAAACAAACCAAATAGAAAACCGCTTGTTATAAAGGGAGCAAGACAGGTTGGTAAAACATGGTTGATGAAAGAATTTGGTAAGACACATTACAAAAATACAGTGTATGTAAATTTTGATTCAAACAGTAAGCTACAGGAACTTTTTAGCGGAGATTTAAATCCTGAAAAGTTGATTTTCGGTTTGGAAATTTACACCGGACAAAAAATAACAAGTAAAGATACTTTGCTTATATTTGATGAAATTCAAGAAGTTCCACGGGCTTTGTCAGCATTGAAATATTTTTGTGAAGAAGCACCGCAGTATCACATTGTGTGTGCTGGTTCGCTATTAGGAATTGCACTGCATAAGGGAACATCTTTTCCCGTCGGCAAGGTTGATTTTCTGAATTTGTATCCGTTATCGTTTAAAGAGTTTTTAATAGCTTTAGGAAAAGACGGTTTAGTTAAGGTTTTAGAACAAGGCAATTTTGATATGCTGAAAAGTTTTAAGACTATATATATTGAGCTGTTAAAACAATATTATTTTATTGGCGGTATGCCGGAAGTAGTTTCTTATTTTGCTCAGACTCATGATATACACGAAGTACGCAATATTCAACGGCGGATATTAGAAGCATATGAACAAGATTTTTCCAAACATGCGCCGAATGAGATTGTCCCTAAAATTCGTTTGGTATGGAATGTAATTCCTTCTCAGCTGGCAAAAGAAAACAAAAAGTTTGTTTACGGACTTATTAGGCAGGGAGCAAGGGCGAAGGACTACGAAACAGCTATTATGTGGCTTAGTGATTGCGGTTTAGTTCATAAAATCAGTCGAGTAAGTATGCCAAATTTACCACTAAAAGCGTATGAAGATTTAAAGGCATTTAAACTGTATTTGGTGGATGTGGGATTATTGACCTGTATGACTGGCATAAAACAGGAAGTATTACTTGGCGGGAATGAACTGTTTGTGGAGTTTAAAGGTGCAATGACGGAACAGTATGTTTTACAGCAACTTGTTATCAATCCAGAATGGAATTTATATTATTATACAAATGAACGAAATTCTGCGGAAGTAGATTTTTTGTTGGATAATGGTAATGAAATTATACCGATTGAAGTTAAAGCGGAGGAAAATCTTAAAGCAAAAAGTTTGCAAATGTACTGTCAGAAATATAGACCAGAAAAGGCTGTCAGAACTTCTATGTCCGATTACAGAAAAGAAGATTGGCTTACTAATATTCCTTTGTATGCAATAGCTGAAATTGGTAAAATATGAAGTTTTTTTGATTATTACTCTACGTGCTAGTTTGAAGTTAACCATTGATACCACTAGAAAAATCAAGGCTTTACGAATTTTACGTAAAGCCTTTTTTGCTGTCTGAAATGATGTCAAAAAGCTGTTCTGGTTCCATCTGTATTTTGGCTACATATTACTCTTTTTTAATGATAAAAGATGTTAAAAATCAGAAACTTTTTTCAATGGGAAAATCCATACTTTTCGTGGATTTTGGTTATCATCTTTTTGTATTTCTTGATAAGGTTCACCTACAAGTTTAACAATACCTTGATACGTATATTTTTTAGGTTCAAATACTTCAAACAAATGAACTTCAATATTATTAATATTTGATTCGGCTAAAGTTTTGTTTTGAGATTTAAGCATCTGGTCTCCATATTTTCCCATGCCAGTATAATGTAATTCTTGATTATAATATTTATCATTATATAAGGATTTTGTATGATCTGCTATTATAACTAAAGTTCCTGTTGTCAAAGAACGTCTCATGCCGCCCATATTGCCAACTTTAAATTCTGATACAATTTCACTATTGGATACGACTTGTCCTATTTTAAACGAAGTAACAAATTTCATAAATATTCCTCTTATCTGTTTAAATATTTTTGCCCATTTGGTAGGCTTCACGCATAATAGGCTGATTTTTAACTTTGCCTGCTTCCATGACATTAGTGGCATAAAGACGGCCTTTTATTTTGTAGTGTTCTAAATGTTCAACGAAGCCATCTAAATCGCCCAGAGAGCGATTGATGATTTTTTCATCAAGACCGGCAGCAATTATATAATAGATTTCTTTACTGCCGAGGTGCTGCCAAATAGGATAGGTGCGGTCAATGAAAGTTTTCATTTGGGCGCTAATACCGTAGAAATAGACAGGCGTGGCAAGAACAAGTACATCAGCTTTTTGGTATAAATCGAGAATTTCTGCCATATCATCTTTTAAAATGCACTTGCCGCCGTTTTTCATACATGCGTCACAAGCACGGCAAAAGCCGATGTTTTTGTCCATAAGACGAATTAAGTTTACATTGTGCCCTTGTTCTTTAGCTCCTTGGGCAAACTGTTCACAAAGCAGTTGCGAATTGCCGTTTTTACGCGGACTTGCGGATATAATTAAAATATTTTTCATAAATCTGCACTCCTTTATTAAACAGA
The DNA here is from genome assembly GCA_002314325.1 of Megamonas hypermegale. Classification (GTDB taxonomy): domain Bacteria; phylum Bacillota; class Negativicutes; order Selenomonadales; family Selenomonadaceae; genus Megamonas; species Megamonas hypermegale_A. The sequence goes on along the minus strand of DCFC01000029.1, from coordinate 130,958 downwards.
TTTTTAATTTTATATGTTGTATTGATAAAATTTCTTTGCGAAAAATTAATACCCCATTGCTCTTTTTACTAAAACGGTGTCTTTTTCGTCAATCAGTTTATTTAATAACTCGAAAGCTACATAAGGAGCTGTTTGCGGGCAATATGAAGTGATGATATTTTTATCTATTACTACAGGCTGATTTATGACTGTTACGCCGAATTTTTCTAATTGTTTTTGACGATAACCGTCTTTCAAGTGGTATGTAGTAGCCGTTCTGTTCAGTAATACGCCACTTTTGCCGACGGGAAGTGCGCCCACACAGACAGTTGCGATTATTTTATTTTGACTGTCAAAAGTTCTTATGAGATTTAAAAATCGTTCATCATATGCTTCTTCATAAAAACCGAATTCTTCAAAACCGCCCGGAATGGCAAGTGCATCATATTCGGTTACATCAATTTCGTCAATTATTTTATCTGCGATAATCGGTACATTGAATGTACTTGTTATTTGCTTGGAAAATCCGCATGTATCTACTTTTATATCATGTCCGAAATCATTTCTTGCCCAGCCTAACACATCAATAAATACACTGAATTCCATCATTTCAAAGCCTTTAGCACAGAAAACTAATACTTTCATCTTTTAACTCCTTTTTATTTAATATAGTAAAACCCACCAAACAATCAGAATTAGATAATTTGGTGGGATTTTTATTTTAATTATATGGCGGGAAATTTATTCCCATTCAATTGTAGCAGGCGGTTTGGAGGTGATGTCGTAGACAATTCTGTTTACGCCCGGTACTTCGTTTACAATGCGGCGGGATACTTTGTCGAGAACTTCGTATGGAATACGAGCCCATTCGGAAGTCATTGCGTCGCTACTCGTTACGGCGCGCAGTGCTACTGTATGGCAATAAGTACGGCTGTCGCCCATAACGCCTACGGAACGAATATTCGGCAGGCAGGCGAAATACTGCCAGATTTTTTCGGACAGACCGGCTTTAGCCACTTCGTCGCGGAAAATGGCGTCTGCTTCACGAACTACAGCCAGTTTTTCTTCCGTGATTTCGCCGAGTACACGGATAGCAAGACCAGGACCCGGGAACGGCTGACGCCATACGAGGTCATGCGGGATACCGAGTTCTTCACCAACGGCGCGTACTTCGTCCTTAAACAGTTCGCGCAGCGGTTCAATGAGGTCGAACTGAATGTCTTCTGGCAGACCGCCTACGTTATGATGGCTTTTAATCGTAGCGGAAGTTTTAGTGCCGCTTTCAACGATATCCGGATAGATTGTGCCCTGTACGAGGTAGTCGATTTTGCCGAGTTTATTAGCTTCGGCTTCAAATACGCGGATGAATTCTTCACCGATGATTTTGCGTTTGCGTTCCGGGTCGGAAACGCCGGCGAGCTTGCCGAGGAAGCGGTCTTTGGCGTCAACGCGGATGAGGTTCATGTCGAACTGTTTGCGGAATACCTGTTCAACCTGGTCGCCTTCGTCTTTGCGCAGGAGACCGTGGTCAACGAATACGCAAGTGAGCTGTTTGCCAACAGCTTTATGCACGAGTACGGCTGCAACAGAGGAATCAACACCGCCGCTTAAAGCGCATAAAACTTTTTTGTCGCCGACGATTTTTTTGATTTCGGCGATTTTCGTCTGAGCAAAAGAGCTCATAGTCCAGTCGCCTTTTAAGCCGCAGATTTTGAATAAGAAATTCTGAATCATTTTCTGGCCGAACGGCGTATGCTGAACTTCCGGATGGAACTGAACACCGTATAATTTGCGTTCTTCGCTGCACATAGCGGCAACCGGCGTATGTTCAGTGAATGCAATCGTTTTGAAGCCTTCCGGTACTTTTTCCACATAATCTCTGTGGCTCATCCAGCAGATTTCATCATGGGAAATGCCGGAGAACAAATCGGATGTAACATCCAATTTGATGTTCATTTTGCCGTATTCGCCGGCTTCGGCATGAGCTACGCGACCGCCGAGATTATGCGCCATGAACTGATGACCGTAGCAGATACCGAGTACAGGAATGCCGAGTTCAAAAATTTTCGGGTCGGCCTGCGGTGTGTCGTCAGCATAAACACTGCTCGGGCCGCCTGTGAAGATTATTGCCTGCGGATTTTTGGCTTTGATTTTTTCGATTGTATAATCATAAGGGACAATTTCACAATAAACACCGCATTCGCGTACGCGACGGGCGATTAATTGGTTATACTGTCCGCCAAAGTCGATGACAAGGACCATTTCATGATTTGTGTTCAATTTGTTACCTCCTATAAATAAAAAACGCTCTCTTTACAAAAATAGTTTACTATACAGTAGTTTTTCTGTAAAGAGAGCTTTTTATATTATGATTAATTTAATACGTCAAAAGCAAATTAAGCTTTGCCGTCGCAGCCGAGAACGTCTTTAATTTTGTGAGCAACAAGTGCTTTGATGTTAGTTCTGCCGTCAGCTACATATTGACGCGGGTCGAAATGATCTGGATGATCGTTGAAATGTTTGCGGATACCAGCAGTCATTGCAAGGCGCAGGTCGGAGTCGATGTTGATTTTGCAAACAGCCATGGAAGCAGCTTTGCGGAGCTGGTCTTCAGGCACACCAACAGCATCCGGCATATGGCCGCCGTTTTCGTTGATGATTTTTACGAAATCCTGCGGAACGGAGGAAGCACCGTGTAAAACGATCGGGAAGTTAGGAAGACGTTTTGCAACTTCTTCGAGAATGTCGAAACGAAGTGGAGGCGGAACTAAGATGCCGTCTTCATTTCTTGTGCACTGTTCTGGAGTGAATTTGTAAGCGCCGTGGCTAGTACCGATAGCGATAGCCAGGGAGTCAACGCCTGTTTTCGTTACGAATTCTTCAACTTCAGCCGGGTCAGTGTAATGTGCTTCGTGTGCAGCTACTTTAACATCGTCTTCAATACCAGCGAGCTGGCCAAGTTCAGCTTCTACTACTACGCCGTGAGCGTGAGCATATTCTACAACCTGTTTAGTTTTTTCGATGTTTTCTTTGAAATCATAATGGGAGCCGTCGAACATAACGGAAGTAAAACCGCCATCAATGCAGGATTTGCAAGTTTCAAAATCAGCACCGTGGTCGAGATGCAGAGCGATAGGAAGACCAGTGTCTTCGATAGCAGCCTGTACAAGATGAACGAGGTACTGATGTTTAGCGTATTTTCTAGCGCCAGCGGAGCACTGGAGAATTAACGGAGCGTTTAATTCTTTAGCAGCTTCAGTGATACCCTGAACGATTTCCATATTGTTTACGTTAAAAGCACCGATTGCATAGCCGCCTTCATACGCTTTCTTAAACATTTCTTTTGTTGTTACTAATGGCATGTAAAAGACCTCCATAATCATAATTTAAATTTCATCAACATTATATCATAAATTCTGTCAATTTGTATATCAAAATCTGAAAATTATTTGCAGGAAGAAAGATAATATGCAATGAATTTGAGAACGGCCTGTTATGTGATATAATTTTATAAAATTTATTCGTTGTATTAGTAAAACATTGAGTCTATAGCCAGCAGTATAATAGTTTATATTCGTTCGATGTTGTCACTTAACCTCACTAAATATAAACTATTATGCTGCTTGGGAAAATTAACTAGCATAACAGGTAAAATTTATAAAGCAGGTGGAAAAAATGGATATAAGCAGTTTATCGATAAAGGAAATAAAGTCGCTGCTGGAAACAAACGGCACTGAAGAACTCTGGCAGGCGATTGAGCGCGATGAGCGCAAGGGAGTGCAGTCGCTTTTGAAAGCAAGATTGCGGCAGGAAAAAGAACGGCAGCGCGTTGCCGCTTTGTATAAATATGAAAATGAATGCGTTCAGCGCGGCCATAAATTCGTTGCCGGAGTAGATGAAGTCGGCAGAGGACCTCTGGCGGGACCGGTCGTCGTGTCGGCCGTGATTTTGCCGCCCAATTTTTTTATTGAAAAGCTCAATGACTCGAAAAAGTTGTCGGAAGCCACGCGGGAAAAGCTGTATGATATTATTCTCGCCAATGCTGTAGCTGTGCATACGGCTGTAATCGACGAAAAGACGATTGACAGAATAAATATCTATCAGGCGGCGATGAATGGAATGTATCAGGCAATTTACGGCTTGAAGGTAAAACCGGATGAAGTTTTAATAGACGCCATGCCGCTCGACAGTCTGGACATACCGCACCAGTCAATCGTTAAGGGCGATGCCAAGTCGGCGTCCATTGCGGCGGCGTCCATCGTGGCCAAAGTAACGCGCGACAGAATGATGAATGAGTTCGACAAAATTTATCCGCAGTACGGATTTGCGCAGAATAAAGGTTACGGCACGAAAGAGCATCTCGAAGCACTGTCTAAATACGGTCCGTGTGCAATTCACCGCTGTTCATTCGAACCGATAAAATCCATGGTCAGTTTTCGCTGAGAAAAAAATTCCGGCTAAAAAGAATATGGGGGCAAGGGGTGAAGATGAGGCGGCAAAATATCTGCAAAATAAAGGATATACGATATTAAAGCGCAATTTTCACAGCAAATTCGGCGAAATAGATATTATTGCTAAAATAAATAATACAGTCTGCTTCATTGAGGTGAAAACGAGAAAAAATAATCGTTACGGCAGACCGGCAGAGTTTGTAAACTATAGTAAAAGAAAGAAAATAATCAAGACGGCACAGTACTATTTATCGTGTAACTTTAGTGAAAATACGGCATACAGATTTGATATAATTGAAGTAATTTACTATGATAGTTATATTTTTTCATTCAATCATTTGGAAGGAGCGTTTGAAGTTTGATTTTAAAGGATTTTTCAGCCAAAAGACGGATTGTGGTCGGCGTAGCGGGTGCCAGCGGGGGAATTTACGCGTACCGGCTGGTGCAAGTCCTTGCAGATTGCGGGATTGAGGTACATTTTGTCGCCTCCGACGCCGGCTGGCAGGTACTGGAATATGAATGCGGCGTAAGCCGTGAGCAGTTGACAAAATTAGTCCATAAGGTCTATGATGTGAAGCGTATTGATAGTGCTATCGCAAGCGGTTCTTTCCCCTGTGAAGCTATGGTCGTCGTGCCGTGCTCAATGAAAACTTTGGGGTGTCTGGCAGGGGGAATTACCGATAATTTATTGACGCGCAGCGCCGATGTTACTTTGAAAGAAGGCAGAAAACTGGTATTGGTGCCGCGTGAAACTCCTGTTCATGCTATTCATTTGGAAAATATGCTTAAATTATCGCAAGCAGGCGCGCGCATTTTGCCGGCTTGTCCGGGATTTTATCACAAACCGCAGACGATTGATGAACTTGTGGATATGCTGGTGGGTAAAATTTGTGATACTTTAGGCGTACAGACAAATTTATTCAAACGCTGGACAGTCGAAGAAAATTAATAAAGCCCCCGAAGGGGTGATAAAATGTTTGCTAAAACATTCGGAGCGACAACGCTGGGCATAGACGGTATGCTCATTGAAGTCGAAGCCGATGTTACGAATGGATTGCCTAAGTTTGAAATCGTAGGCCTTGCCGATATCGCCGTAAAAGAGGCGCGTGAGCGCGTTCGTGCCGCTGTACGAAATGCCGGTGTCACTTTAGCGCCGAAGCGCATTACGGTAAATCTTGCACCGGCAGATTTGCGCAAGAACGGCTCCATGCTCGATTTGCCGATAGCCGTTGCGCTGTTGCAGGCATATGGCTATCTTGACAGGGAAAGCTGCGCCGACAGCATGTTTGTGGCGGAATTGTCGTTGGAAGGACAGCTGCGCACAGTGCCAGGCGTTCTGCCGATGGCGATTTTGTGCAGAAAGCTCCATATAAAGCGGTTTTTCGTAGCGAAAGGAAATGAGCGGGAAGCGCTTCTGGTCGACGGCATTGAAGTTTACGCTGTGGAAGAGCTGTCGCAGCTTATCGCCTTTCTGGAAGGCAGAGAAAAATTGGAACCGTCCGTGCGTATTCCGCCGAAAATGGATAATGATGTATTCGTTGATGATTTTGCCGATGTACAAGGTCAGTTCATGGCGAAGAAAGCATTGGAAGTTGCAGCTTCCGGCGGACACAATGTGCTGATGGTCGGTTCGCCCGGCACGGGAAAGACCATGCTGGCGCGGCGTTTGCCGTCCATTTTGCCGAAGATGTCGTATCAGGAAGCACTGGAAGTTACGAAGATTTACAGCATAGCCGGTTTGTTGTCCCGCAACGGCGGTCTTATCATGCAAAGACCGTTCCGCAGTCCGCATCACACCGTGTCGAGCGTCGGCATAATCGGCGGCGGAACGATACCGAAGCCGGGCGAGGTTACACTCAGCCATAACGGCGTTTTATTTCTCGATGAGCTGCCGGAGTTCAGCAAAATGGCTCTGGAGGCTTTGCGCCAGCCGCTGGAGGACGGTGAAGTCCTGATTACCCGCGTGAATGCTTCGCTTAAATTTCCTTCACGCATGATTTTGGTGGCTTCAATGAACCCGTGTCCATGCGGCTACAAAAACGACAGGCTGCATGAATGCACTTGCACCGATTATGAAATTAAGCGGTATACACGCAAGATTTCCGGTCCGCTGCTCGACAGAATAGACATTCAAATTCAGGTGCCGCGCGTGCAGTATCAGGATTTTGCTTCTGGTGATAAGGCGGAGTGTTCCGCTGTAATCCGCCAGCGGGTGGAAAAAGCTCGACAGATACAGCTGAGCCGCTTTAAAGGCTGCAATATCTTCTGCAATGCTCAGATGTCGCATGCCATGATTAAGGAATTCTGCCGTCTCACCGATGATGCAAGTCAAATGCTGAAATTAGTTTTTGAACAAATGCGTTTAAGTGCCCGTGCTTATGATAGAATAATAAAAGTAGCGCAGACAATCGCCGATTTAAACGGCGCGGACCGTATCGAGGGCGGTCATATCGCCCAGGCGGTACAGTTCCGCAATAATCTGTCGCTGACGGAAAAAAATTAGAAAGCGGGTATGAAATGTATACGGGAAAAACGAAAAATCTGGGTGTAATCGGTTATCCAATAAAACATTCGCTATCGCCGGTAATTCAGAATGCGGCCCTCTCGGCCTCAGGGCTTGATTATGCTTATATCGCCATGCCGATAGCGCCGGAAGATTTAAAAACGGCCGTTTTTGGTCTAAAAGCCGCCAACTTCAGCGGATTTAACGTAACCATTCCGCATAAGGTGACGATTATGCAGTATTTGGACGAAATCGACGATACGGCGAAATTTATCGGTGCCGTCAATACGGTAAAGATAGAAAACGGCAGATTATACGGCTACAATACGGACGTAATCGGCTTTATCAATCCTTTATTAAAAGAAGGATTTGCCTTAAAAGACAAAACGATTGTGATTTTCGGCGCAGGCGGCGCATCGCGCGCTATTATCTGCGGCCTTATACAGCAAAAAGCAGCGCATATCGTTTTGGGCGTGCGCAATCAGGCCAAAGGCGAAAAACTGGCAGCTTCGTTTAAGGATTTAGCCGATATCGCGGCATACGACTGGCATGACGAAGCGTTTACAGCATGGCTTGCAAAAGCCGATTTGCTGGTAAACACCACGCCGCTCGGCATGTTTCCTAATGTTGATACTGCAGTGCCGATTGAGTGGGAAAAAGTCAACAGGGATGCTTTTGTCTATGATATTGTATATACGCCTGCAAAAACGAGATTTTTACAGGAAGCGCAAGCGCGCGGCCATAAAATTCTCAACGGCGAGAAGATGCTTGCCGAACAGGGCGCAGCGTCGCTGCGGTACTGGACAGGCGAAAAAGTCGATGTTGAAGTCATGGTTAAAGCATTGCGCGAGTATCTGGCGAAAAATAAATAATTATAATCAGTCTGCGATTTTCAGACCGTAGTATTCATGGATGTATAGGTGCTAAGGCCTATACATCTTTTTTATTTTTTTAGTGCAGGTGATGAATTTGCTTGAAAAGTTGCGGCTGGATTTGGATACGTGCATAGCTAAAATCAGGCAGACTTTGGCCGTAAGCAGCAGGAACAGTTTATTGCAGGGCACGCTGGCTAAATCGCCGATAAGCAGCCTTGCCGATATAATCATTGATTATGCCGCATTTATGAATGCCAGCGATATTCATCTGGAGCCGCAGGAGGACGGTCTGCGCATACGGTTTCGCATTGACGGCGTACTGCTGTTTGTGTATGAAATTCCGCCTGCCGTACAAAATCAACTGATATCGTATCTGAAACTGACGGCCGGTATGGATATTTCCGAAAAACGGATACCGCAGGACGGCAGTATTTTATATGCGCAGAAACATCTCGATATCAGAGTTTCTGTCATTCCCGTGCTGTTCGGCGAAAAAATGGTCATGCGCCTGTTAATAAGCGACAGTAAAATATTGTCGCTGACGCAAATGGGATTTAGTGAATATAATCTGAAACTGTTTAAAAGCCTGATTAAATCATCCAGCGGAATTATTACAATTACAGGACCGGTGAATTCCGGCAAATCGACGCTGCTGTACAGTGTGCTCAGTTATTTGAACAGAGAAAGTGTGAACATTGTAACGATTGAAGACCCGATTGAAATGAAGATTGCCGGTATAAATCAGATGCAGGTGAATTTAAAAGCCGGTATGGATTTTGCCAAAGGACTTAGAGCAGTGCTGCGTCAAGACCCGGATATCGTGATGATTGGCGAGATACGGGATGAATATTCGGCCGGCGAAGCGGTGCGGGCGGCACTGACCGGCCATCTCGTCTTTACTACGCTGCACACGGCAAGTGCTGTAGGGGCGGTGGCGCGCCTTTTGGACATGAAAGTTGCACCGGCTATGCTGTCCATTGCTTTGGCGGGCAGTACAGCGCAGCGTCTGGTACGCCGTATCTGCCCTAAATGCAGGGAAGTTTATATACCGCAGGAAAATTCGCTGGAAGCTTTTTTGCTGGGTGATAAATTTTATTCCGGCATGAAACTGCTTCGCGGTACAGGCTGTGCTTTTTGCAACAACAGCGGCTATGCCGGCAGAAGCGCCGTACATGAAATAATGAAAGTTGACGATACGGTGCGCATGCTCATAGCCAAAGGCGAAGGCGATTTGAAATTAAAACGGTTTTTGCGCTTAAACGGCATGAAAACATTGCTGGACGACTGCCGGGAAAAAGTTCTGGACGGAACGACGACGGCGCAGGAAGTGTGGCGGGTATTGAATGGCGTCTATAAGTTTAAGTAAATTTCAGTTGGTGTTGCAAAAGGCGATAACCTTAAATGCTTCGGATATTCATTTGGGCGCTAATAATTTTGTGTATCTGCGGCGAAAAAATGAACTGAAAATAGATAAGACATATTTTTTCAGCAACAGCGATATTATAAATGTACTGGGGCAGATACTGAGTGAATGTCAGCGGGATTTGCTCAAGCGGCAGAAAGCCTTGGACTGTGCCTATGCGTATGCAGATAGACGGTTTCGACTGAATGTTTTTCAAGCGGGCGGAAAGTTTAATCTGGCTGTGCGCTTAATAAACAAAAATATTTTAAATATTAATTCTTTTATAACGGCAGACATATTGAAAAAACAGCTACAGGAAAATAAGGGACTGATTTTAATCTGCGGAGCAACAGGCACCGGCAAGAGCACAACGCTTGCTTCCATGCTGGAATATATAAACCGTTCCGGCACGAAGCATATTATCACGCTGGAAGACCCGATTGAATATATTTTTACCAATAATAAATCGCTAATTCAGCAGCGTGAATACAATGAAGATTTCTCTGATTTTGCGCAGGCTGTGAAAATGGCGCTGCGTCAGGACCCGGATATTTTAATGATAGGAGAAATCCGTGATACGCCGACGATGCAGGCGACACTGGCTGCGGCGGAAACGGGTCATCTTGTTCTGGGAACACTGCATGCCGGTTCGGCGGTGGAAGCACTGTCGCGCATGGAAAGTTTTTTCCCGTCCAACGACCAAAACAGTATACTTACACAGATTGCGCAGAGCTTAAACTGCATTATCGTACAGAAACTATTGCCGACATTGCAAAATGAACTGGTGTGCTGTATGGAGATACTGCTGGCTACTTCATCCGTGCGAAATATCATTCGGCAGGGGCAAAATCAGCAGCTTGTTTCGCAAATGCAGCTGAACAGGCAGAAAGGAATGCAGACCATGCAGGACGGTATAAATTATTTGCTGGAACGCGGTATAATCGATAAAACAGTTATAAAGTAGCCTGCTGCGCCAGTCATCGAGCCTGTCAGCCAGCAGTATAATAGTTTATNNATTATACTGCTTTGAAAAATCAACTGGCGCAATAGGTAGGGTTAAATATTATGGAAGAATTTTTTTATGAAGTGCGCGATGCTGTTACGGGTAATCTGCTTAAAGGCTGTTTCAAGGCGGAAAACAAAGCGGACGTTGTCGCTTATTTAAAGCAGGAACAGTATCTGATTATCAGCATAAATCATCATGATTTTGTCAGTTTCAAGCAGAAACTGCGCCGGAAGTTGCAGCATAAAAGGCTGGGCAGTGCGCAGATAATTCTGCTTTGCCGTCAGCTGGCGATAATGCTGCAGGCCGGTATCGGCATAGTGGAAGCACTGACTGTATTGGAACGCAATACGCCGCATAAGCAGTTGCGCAAATTTTTGGCGGAAACGGCTCGTCAGCTGAAAGAGGGCGCTTCTTTGACGGAAATCTGGCAAAGCAAGACGGATTTTATTCCGCCGGAGCTACTGAATGCTTTAAATATAGCGGAAAATACGGGAATGCTCCCGACGGCTTTAAATCAGTCGGCTGATTTTCTGGAAAAAAATTATGCACAGAAACAGAAGATAAAACAGATTTGCATTTATCCGGCTTGCTTATTAGCTTTGCTGCTTGTTATCGTCAATATAATGATTTTATTCGTATTGCCGACGTTTGCCGATATCTTTCAGCGGATGAATTTGACGCTGCCGCTGATAACACAGCTGATTTTTTCCGCCGGACTGTTTATCAAAGATAATTATACGGCTATTTTGCTGGTCGGCATAATGGCGGTGATTATTTTACGCGGCTTATGGCAGAAAGAAGATTTGCAGCGCCGCTTTTATGAATGTATTTTGAAAATCCCCTGTCTCGGCGGTTTCTGCTGTAATTTGTATCTGGTGCAGATAAACAGACAGCTGGAATTTTTAATCGGTAGCGGTATTGATATTGATGAAAGTATCGCTGTTATACTGGCGGGAATGAATAATGCCTACTGGCGAAAAATACTGCAAACGGTGCAGTCGGGATTAAGGCAGGGTTTTTCTCTGTATACGGCGTTTGGCAATGCTGGATTGAGCAATACGATTTTTGCTGAATTAATCAATGTGGGCGAGCAGACAGGCATGCTTTTGCAGACACTGCACTACAGCAGTATGTTCTTGAGCCGCGAGACGGATAATTTTATTAATGAATTTACAAAACTTTTAGAACCGGTACTGATGATGGTGGTGGGACTTATTGTCGGTGCGTTCGTCATGGCGATAGTTCTGCCGCTGTTTGAGATGAGCAGCAGTATCGGTTTGTGAACGGAGGCAGAAAATCATGCGCAGTATGATAAAAGATGAGAGCGGTTTTACTTTAATTGAAATGATGATTGTCGTGGCGATTATCGCCGTTTTGACGGCGGTAGCCATTCCGAAGTTTAATGAATCTTTGGCACTGACGAATACGACAAGGGTGCAGGCAGATTTGCAGTCGCTGGATACAGCCATAGCCATGTACCGTTTGCAGAACGGAAAACTGCCGAATGATTTGAGCGATTTGGATGAATATATCGATGTGGACAATGTCGAAGCGCCAAGCGGCGATATTTATATAGACGGTGTATTGACCTCCAACAGCGGCGATGAGGAATACACGCTGACAGCCGATAAGCAGAACGCTTCGTTTATGGGCAAGACGCGGGCTGATTTCGGCAGGAAGAAAACGGCGGGTAGCAGTGAATAATTATGGTTGCAGTGATTGATTTTATCTGCATAATATTATTTATTTACATTGCCGTCGTAGATATTAAGGAAATGATTGTCAGCAACAAAGTACTGGCTGTATTGCTGCCGCTGGCCGTTATTAAACAAGCCGTATCGGCGGCGGATATCGGCGTTATACTAGCGAGTACGGTAGTTATCGCCGCAATTTTTACAGTGCTGTATTACGGCATGAAAGGTTTTATTGGTGGCGGAGATGTAAAGCTGATTTTTGTCCTGAGCGTTTGGCTTGGCTATCCGCAAATTGTCGTGGCGCTGTATCTGGCTTTCATTGCGGGCGGAGTATTTGCCGCCGGTTATTTGCTGTTTAAACGTCAAAGAACAGTCAATAAAATCGCCTTTGCGCCGTTTTTGACGGCCGGTGCGTTTATCAGCTTTTTGGTATGTGATGCGGTGCTGAATTTTTGGCAGATGATAATATGATATGGTATGCAGAGCTTTTACTGGCGATATACGTTTTAATTTTATTCTGCGGCTGTGCATATTTTCGGGATTTATCGTCCGTGCAGTATCAAGTGGACGCCGAAGCCGTGCGCCTTGCCGGCTGTCTGATGCAGGTGCAGGAACGGTCAAGAAATTATCATTATCTACAAAACAGTGATTTTCACCCGTTCTGTGAGATTTATAAGGATAAATATATTGTGCATAATGAACAGGGAGAAAACAGCGAAATTCACTATCTGCAAAATGATGTGCGGATAAATTTTTTTGACACGGCAAATTTTTACACATTCCGGCAAACTTCACTGTACGGCGGCTTGCCGAACAAAACGCTTAAGGTGTATAAAGGAAGCGTCGCCAAATATATAATCATCAACCGCGTGGGGCGGATACGAATTTCCAAGTATTATGAGGAGCCGTCATGACCATTATGAAAAGTTTAAAATCAGAAAGCGGCTTTATTGCCGTGGATATGCTCATTGTCGCAGCTGTGCTCATGGCGGCTGTTGCTTTGTGGTCGTCGGCGGAAAGACTGCTTGCTGCTCAGCAGCAGAATTTCTGCCGGACGGCTGCCGTTTTTCTGGCGCAGGGAGAACTGAACGAATTGGAATATGCCGTAGAAAATAATTTATTTGCGGATTTGACCGATGAGCAGATGAACTATAATAATCAGGATTTTACGGTGCAGAAAAAGATAACGGAAAAAGAAACAGAGTATTTATTGAGTGTAAAGGTTCTATGGCATTATGAAGACAGTTTGCAGACACAAGAACAGGAAAGGATTATTTTTAAACGATGAGCGGGGCTTTTTCGGCACCGCATTGATAATAATGGCATCGGCATGTTCACTGATGCTAGCTGTTCTCGTATTGGCGCACGGTATTATGAATTTCTTCGTCGATTACGTGGATACATGGATGCTGCAAAATGAAACGCGCCGCATTTTTGAGGATATGGTGACGGAGATAGAGTATGCCGATGAAGTGGAATACAATGAAAAATCGTCAACGAAGAAAGAACTGATAATCGCGACGCGCCGAAGGTCTGCGGCAACACCGAATGAAATGAAAAAATATCTGTCATTTCTGCGGGAAGGGCCGACAATGTACCGCAATGAACTGTCGAAGCTGAAGGAAAATTTGTATACGGTACGTTCCACTCAGCCTTTAAACAGTGAAAATTATTTCGGTACGAACAAAATGAACTTTACGTTTAAAAAGCTGCAGGAAAATTTATTTGAACTGGAATTTACGGGCTATTCGTATACGACGGACAAGACAATTACACTGCATACTGTCATATTGAACCGCTCAGCAGGTGAACCGGATGATACATGACGAAAAAGGAATGCTCGGCATAAGCGGCTTAATTGTCTTATGCGTCCTCAGTATGCTTATTTTTTATCTGCACGATTTGTACCGGCAGGAGGAAATGACAACGGCCGTGTTGCAGAAAAGCGCGGCGGCGCGCAATTTAACTGTAAGCGAAGCTTCGAAATTAATAGCGTTATACGAACAGGATGAAACTTTATGGCTGAACGACAGCAATGTCGCCGAGGATAAGTACGAATTGGCAGACGGTATAATGGTCGATATGCGGCAGGAGAAAACAAATCAGTTCGGCAATGCGGTGATTAATGCGTATCTGGTGCATTATCAAGGCGATATGTATATCTTGATAGTGGAAAGTACGATTGAGAATATTACCAATCAGGTCTGCATTTATTTGACGAGGAAAGATGATGAAATTATTGTTGAACGCTGGGAACGTTAAAGGAAAAATCATTTCCGGCTTAAAAAACGTATTCAGGAAAAACTGCCGTCATTTTATACTGCTGCTGGCAGGAAAAAATGATTTGTATCTGGCGGAGATAATATGTATAAAAGAGCAAAAAATGTATAAGGTGATGGCAAGTGTGCATGAGAAAAAACGTTTGGATGACGAATTTTTTTATCAGGAAGCTTTGTATCACTTCTGCCGCGACAGAAATCTGTCGAAACTGCCCGTGTTTATTTCTTTAGATAAAGAAATGGTAGTGATAAAGCAGTTTGATTTTCCGAAAATGCCGCTTAATGATGTAAAAAAAGCCGTAGCTTGGGAGTTGAATGACTGGCAAAAGGAATACAGTTATAATTATCGGTTAGAAATGGACGGCGAATTTTGCCATATACGGGCTGCTTTAGTTGCTAAAAAATATTTAAATGACTGGCGGCAAATAATCAACGAGCAGAATTTGGAAACGGCGGAATTTTTCGTGACAGATGAATTAAGTGCGGCAGCCAAAGACTTTATCATGGATATTGCTGATGAAGAGATATTGACGGACGAAGCGGAGCGGATAAGACTGAAACGGGTTTTGTACTGCATATCGGCTCGGCAGGAGATTGTGCTGGGCGATTGGCAGCTGACGCATTTGAACTGGCGCAATATCAATATTTTATTATTGGTGAGCTTGATTATATGCAGCAGTTTTACAGCAGGTTTTTATCTGTACGATTATTGTCAGACAAAAGAACAGCAGCAGATTTTGAGTGAACAGCTGGATTTAAAGCATGCTGATAAAATATGGATGGAAGAGCTCAAAGAGCAGGAAAACACGATAAAAAATAAACAGGAAAAATTAAAGCAGGTATATAAAAATGACGCTTTACTGTATCCGCTGCTGGTTAACCTGAGCACGCGAAATACGGACGGCGTGAAACTGGTAAGTGTCAGCGTCAAGGAAAAACACGCTCAGCTGAAGGGAAAAGCGGTAAGTTACGAGGCGTTGAGTGATTATAAAGCACGTCTTGCGGAAATAAAATTTATCCGCAACGTAAAAGTCGATAATACGAAATTGAATGAAGCGGATAATCTGATTGATTTCAATATTTACTTTGATGAGGTACGGGAAAATGAATAAGCGTGATTATAAATATATGATTATGACAGCGGGATTGACAGCAGCATGGATAATACTGCTGTTTTTTTGTGTGTACAGACCGCTCACAGCCGGTATTGCCGAGCTGAACGGACAGATACAGCAGGACAGCGGCGAGCTGGCGGAGATAAATAATTTTGCATTGATACATAATAATGATTTAACGGCTTATGAAAAACAGCTTGATATCAATTTAGCCGTTCTGAAACAGAAAATTCCGTCCGGCGCGGCGACCGATGAAGCACTGCAGCAAATCAGCCGGGCAGCGCAAACGGCAAATGTAGTGATAACCTCGCTGAAAATACAGCCGGAGAAAAAACATGCGGATATCTCGTCGCAGGATATCGACGTATCGCTGAAAGGCGATTATTTTTCCTTATTATCATTTCTGCGCAGTGTAAATCTGTTTTCGCGCACGGTAATTGTCGAGCAGGGAACAATGAATGCGGAAAACGACACTTTGACATGCAATTTGACTTTACAAATCTATACAGATAATTATAATAAATAGATACAAGGATTTTTGTCCGTGCGCGTAGAATAATAACAGGTAACTTTAACTTTGTGGATAGGGGAATTTCGGTATGCTGATACAGATAGAGGGTCTTATAAAAACCATAGGTATATTGGATATCATTGATATTTTAATAGTAGCTTTTATTTTATACCGCGTATATAAAATGGTGGAAAATACCAGAGCGATAACACTTACAAAGGGGCTGCTGGTTTTATTGGCATTGACCATAGTAACAAGCTGGCTGGAGCTGCATGCGATAAACTGGCTGCTGCAGAAAGTCGTTACCTTATTATTCGTAGCGCTGCCGATTGTGTTTCAACCGGAACTGCGCAGAGCGTTGGAGCATATCGGTGAAGGAAGATTTTTCAAGCGTTCCGTGCTTTTGAACTATGAAGAAGCGTGTTCGCTCGTATCAGAGCTGACGACGGCCGTTATGAAGATGTCGTCGACGAAGACGGGAGCGTTAATCGTATTGGAGCGCAACATCGGGCTTAATGATATCTGCGCCAGCGGCATTCATATCGACGGTATAGTAAGTGCGGAGTTTCTGCTCAACGTGTTTATTCCGAATACGCCGCTGCATGACGGAGCGGCTGTTATCCGCGGCAACCGTCTTGTAGCTGCCGGCTGTCTTTTGCCGCTCACCGACAACAGGTCGCTCAGTACGGAGCTCGGTACGCGCCACCGCGCCGCCATCGGTCTTTCGGAGCAGTGCGATGCCGTAATCGTTATCGTCAGCGAAGAAACGGGAACCGTCTCCGTGGCGGAAGCGGGACGTATTTTCCGTCATCTGGATGCGCAGCAGCTGGAACAGTATTTGATGCCAATCTTTTCACCGCGCAAAACAACGTTGCAGGATGTTGTCCTGAAATGGAGGCAGAGAAAATGATAAGCTTTTTTAGAAAAAATCTTCCTGAAAAATGTTTGGCTTTGGTCGTGGCGATTGGCTGCTGGATTTTCGTTATGAATGACCAGAACCCGCAGATAGAAAACACGTATACGGTGCCAATCAGTATCACGAACGCGCCGGAAGGGTATCAGATTTCCAAAGATGTCGAAAATGTAAAGATGAGAGTGCGCGCGCCGCGTTCACTGTTTTCGAACATAGACGAAACGAATTTCAAGGCATATGTTGATTTGAACGGCGTGGACAGCGGTATGCAGGAGCTGCAGATACAGACGGTTCTGCCGAGCGGTTTTGAGCTTGTATCTTTAGGACCGACGAAAATAACGCTGAATGTCGATAAAATCGAACAGAAACAGGTGCCTGTCCGTCTGAACCTGTCCGGTATTCCGGGCGACGGCAAAGTCGTTGCCAGTGTGGACCAGTCATTGCAGGATATAACGGTTGAAGGCCCTGTGAGCATTTTAAATCAGGTTACGGCAGCCGTCGGCTATATCGGTGTCAACGGCAATACGGAAAACTTCAGTGTTACAGTGCCGCTCATAGCCGTCAATGATAAGGACAAGGAAATCGAAGGCATACATCTGCTGCCGAAGACAGTTGATGTTTCAATTATTCTGGCACGCGGTCTGAATACGAAAGTCATTGATATAAAACCTACGCTCATGTCCGATTTGCCGAATGATTATATTTTAAAATCGGTGCGGGTTGAACCGGAAAAAATCGAAGTGAGCGGCAATATTGATATTATCGGCAATATGACGTATCTGTCGACTGAAAATATTTCGCTGGCGGAAATGTCGGCGCCGACGAAAAAGACGGTGAAACTTGTTATTCCGGACGGCGTAACGGCTTCCGTGCAGGAGGCTGTCGTTACGGTGGAAATCACGAAAAAAGACAGCAATGCGGCAAAAACGGAACACGAAGCCGATAAAACATGAATGAATTAACTGATAGAGGAATGTTAAATGATAAGAATAAAAAATTTTAATGTACCGTTTAATGATGTATCCCCTATTGATGTTCTGGCGGCTAAACGCTTAAAATTACCACCTCAGGCAATTTCTGAGGTGGTAATTGTGCGTAAAGGCATTGATGCCAGACGGTATAAGGGTGCACCGATAAATTACGTCTATATTCTGGACGTAAAAGTGAATATCGCCGAAAAAAAGGTACTAGCTAAATTAAAGCATGATAAAAACGTGGAGCTTGTGCAGATAAAAAAAGCGGAAAAAATAAAACCCGTAAAAGTGAATAGGCACAGACCGATTGTCGTCGGCTTCGGACCGGCGGGAATGTTCTGTGCTCTGACGCTGGCGCAAAACGGCTATAGCCCGCTTATATTTGAGCGCGGCTGCGATGTGGACACGCGCCATCGCGATATAGAAAATTTCTGGCAGGGCGGCGCGTTGAAGGAAAATTCCAATGTACAGTTCGGCGAAGGCGGAGCCGGTACTTTTTCCGACGGAAAATTGACAACGCGCATAAACGATAGTAAAATCAGCGATGTGCTTTGCGCCTTTGTCGAAGCGGGAGCACCGCCGGAGATAAAATATCTGCATAAGCCGCATATCGGCACGGATATTCTGCGCACCGTAGTGAAAAATATCCGCAAAAAAATAATTTCGCTCGGCGGAGAAATTCATTTTAATTCGCTCGTAACGGACGTAATTATAAAAAACAATAAAATAGCAGGCATAGAGATAAATCACGCCGACAAATATGATTGCTCGGAAGTGTTTTTCGGCATAGGGCACAGCGCCCGGGATACGTATAAAATGCTGTTTGACAAAGGGCTGTCCATGCAGGCAAAGCCGTTTGCCGTCGGTGTGCGTATCGAACACCCGCAGTCGCTCATTGACGAAGCGCAGTACGGCACAGATGCGGGCAATCCGCTATTGCCGGTTGCCGATTATGCGCTGACTTACAATAACAAGCAGAAAGGACGCAGCGTATATTCCTTCTGCATGTGTCCGGGCGGACAGGTCGTAGCGGCGGCTTCAGAAACCGGCCGTGTCGTTGTCAACGGCATGAGCAATTACCAACGTGACTCCGGCACAGCCAACAGCGCTCTGCTTGTAAATGTAACGCCGGATGATTTCGGCCATAATGTGCTGGACGGCATCGCCTTTCAGCGCCGTTACGAAGAATTGGCATTTATCTGCGGCGGCAGAAATTATCATGCGCCGGTGCAGACCGTCGGCGATTTTCTGCAAAATAAAACGGGTTCTGATAATTTTCTGACGGAACCGACATACAGACCGGGTATTACGCTTTGCAATCTGCATGACTGTCTGCCCGATTTTACGGCGCAGATGCTGGCAGAAGCACTGCCGTATTTCGACGGAAAAATTCACGGTTTTGCCGATGAAAGAGCCGTCATGACCGGCGTGGAAATGCGTTCATCCGCTCCGTGCCGCATTGTACGCAACCGTGATAGTTACATGTCTGTCAATGTAGCCGGTTTTTATCCAATCGGTGAAGGTGCAGGCTATGCCGGCGGAATAATGAGCGCTGCCGTAGACGGCGTGAACGCCGCTTATGCGTATTTAACGGAAGAAAATTAATTAAAAGAAAAGGAAATACAATAAATGAGAGAATTTACGAAAATAAAAATCACGCCGAAAGGCGAGCGCGCCGCACGTCACGGCCATCCGTGGGTATTCAGCGACGAGATAACCGATGTGGACGGGAAATATACAAACGGCGATTTAGTCGATGTTTACAGCAGTAAGGATAAATATCTGGGGACAGGTTTTATCAATGATAATTCCAAAATCCGCGTGCGCATCATTTCGACAAATGCCAATGATAAATTTGATGAAGCCTTCTGGCAGCGCAGAGTGCAGTACGCGCTCAATTACCGCCGTCAGGTTATGGGTGAAGATTTTAACTGCTGCCGTCTGATTTTCGGTGAAGCGGACAATTTCCCGGGACTTACAGTGGACAAATTTGAAGACGTACTGGTGGCACAGGTTTTGTCACTCGGTATCGAGCTGCGCAAAGATGTTATCTTCACGAAAATAATTGAAATCATGCGCAGCTACGGTGAAGAAATCAACTGTCTATATGAACGCAACGACGTTAAAATCCGCAAACTGGAAGGCATGGAAGAATACAAGGGATTTTATAAAAATCCGTTGCTTGATGAAGCGAAAGAACATACGACGCTTGTAATTACGGAAAACGGCATAAAATACAATGTGGATGTGGAAAACGGACAGAAAACCGGCTTTTTCCTCGACCAGAAATACAACCGCCGCGCCGTAGCTCATCTGGCAAAAGGCAGAAAAGTGCTGGACTGCTTTACGCATACGGGAGCCTTCGCCTTAAACGCCGCTCGCGGCGGAGCACAGAGCGTCACAGCCGTGGATATTTCGCAGGAAGCTGTGGATATGACGACGAAAAATATCGAGATGAACGGTTTGACAAATGTCACGGCGATAAAAGCCGACGTGTTTAATCTGCTTACAAAACTGATTGAAGAAAAAAATAAAGATTACGATTTTATTATTCTGGACCCGCCGGCATTTACGAAATCACATGCTACGGTAACGAATGCGTACCGCGGCTATAAGGATATAAACCTGCGCGCGATGAAACTTCTGCCGCGCGGCGGCTATCTGGCGACCTGCTCATGTTCGCATTTCATGAAAGAGGACTTATTCCTGAAAATGCTGAATGAGGCAGCTTCCGATGCAAAAGTGACGCTGCGCCAGATTGAAGCGCGCCAGCAGTCGCCGGACCATCCGATTGTATTCGGCATACCGGAAACATATTATCTAAAATTTTACCTGTTCCAGATTGTGTAATTCTAAAACATAAAAAACAAACCTTATTAAATTGCATAGTTTATGGTTCTAT
The DNA here is from genome assembly GCA_002314325.1 of Megamonas hypermegale. Lineage (GTDB taxonomy): Bacteria > Bacillota > Negativicutes > Selenomonadales > Selenomonadaceae > Megamonas > Megamonas hypermegale_A. The sequence goes on along the minus strand of DCFC01000029.1, from coordinate 110,354 downwards.
AATAAATGTTGAAGCGAGAAAATTTTCTCTTACCCCAACATTTATTATAGAACCCTTATTTTTTATAACCGAATTGCATAGTTTAAATAAAATGCGGTAATAATATTTCAGTAATTTACAATTTTTTTGAAAATTTTCAGGAGATTGGCAGGATTTAAATTTTTTTTCAAGAATTTATAATGTATCAAATTTCAGAAGGGTGGCATAGATATGGATGCACCAAATCCTATTTTAATTACAGTAATAAATATGGTAATTGTTTTTGCGGTTCTGTATGTGTTGGGCTTACTCATAAAGTTTATACATTATATCGACCCGACCAAGAGCAAAAGCAAAAAGCCGGTGAAAGTGGGCAAAGTAATAACGAAAAAGCCGAAACCGGTGAAACCGGAAAAATCAGCGGCGGACGTTATGGCGGAAAAAACATTGATAGCAGTTATAACTACGTCTTTAATGGCTTACGGCTGCCGTGATTTTGAAATCAAATCCATAAAGAAATTATAAGGAAAATACATAAATGATTGGAGGCATTGTTTATGGAGGCTTTTTTAGTTGCATTACAGTCCGTTTGGTACGACAGCGGTTACAGCGTATTGAACATGGGCAATATAATCATGATAATAGTCGGACTCGTTTTATTATATCTGGCCATCGGCAGAGGTTATGAGCCGCTACTATTAGCGCCGATTGCTTTCGGCTGCGTACTGGCGAATTTTCCGAATACGGGCTTTGATGAAGGCTTGATGTGGGCAATAGGACAGGGCATACAGATGGAAATATTCCCGCCGCTCATCTTTTTGGGAGTCGGCGCAATGACGGACTTCGGCCCGCTTATCGCCAATCCGTCGACACTGATGCTCGGCGCTGCGGCGCAGTTCGGCGTGTTTATAGCACTCATTGGCGCAATGCTTTTGGGCTTTAATGTCAATGAAGCGGCATCCATCGGTATTATCGGCGGTGCAGACGGCCCGACGGCGATTTACCTCACGACAAAACTGGCACCGGATTTGCTAGGCGCAATCGCTGTTGCAGCGTATTCGTACATGTCGCTCGTTCCGCTCATTCAGCCGCCTATCATGCGTCTTTTGACTACGAAAAAAGAACGTGCGATAAAAATGGGTCAGCTCAGAACCGTTACGAAATTTGAACGCATCGTTTTCCCGATTATGTGTACAATCGTAATCAGTTTGCTTTTGCCGCCGATTGCCTCGCTTATCGGTATGCTGATGCTCGGCAATCTGTTTCGTGAATCGGGTGTTACCGACCGTCTTTCCGATACGGCGCAGAACGCACTTTGCAATATCGTAACGATATTTCTCGCACTCGGTACCGGTCTTACCATGTCGGCTGATAAATTCCTGCGTTTGCAGACGATAGAAATTATATTCCTGGGACTTGTTGCATTTGCCGGCGGTACAGCGGCCGGCGTGCTTTTCGGCAAACTTATGTGCAAGATGAGCGGTGGCAAAATCAATCCGCTTATCGGCTCAGCCGGTGTATCAGCAGTGCCTATGGCGGCGCGTGTATCCCAGATTGAAGGGCAGAAAGCCAATCCAAGCAACTATCTGCTCATGCACGCTATGGGACCGAATGTTGCCGGTGTAATCGGTACGGCCGTAGCAGCCGGTACAATGCTCGCCATGTTCGGCGGTTGATTAATTTAGAAAGGTTTTGGTTTGAATGCAGACTAGAAGATATAGAGTAGTGGTAAGCGGTACGGAGTTTTTCCTCGATGTGGTGCAGACGGGCGGAACGACGGATGTCCCGATGATTGCCAGACAGGAACATCGCGAAATCTGGAACCATTCCAGCAAGGAACGCATGATGCATAATTCGCACCATAAATAAGCAAAAACCCTAAGGAGTGATAATCCTTAGGGTTTTATATTTGTTATTCTTTATTATCCAAGCCGAGTTTGGCAAAAATATAAAATACGATACTAATAATCATACCGCAGACAACGGCAAGACCCATACCTTTAAGCTGAACAGGACCGACATTTACAGCCGCGCCGCTGAGACCGCTAATCATGGTAACGGCAGTTAAAATCATGTTTTTCGTTTTCGTATAATCGACTTTTTTCTCAATCAGCATGCGGATACCGGAGCAGGCAATTACACCGAATAGCAGTACGCTGATACCGCCCATTACCGGCACAGGAATGGAGTGAATGAGCGCGGCAATCTTGCCGACAAAGGAGAACACAATAGCGAACACAGCCGCTCCGCCGATTACCCAGACGCTGTATACGCGCGTGATTGCCATAACGCCCATATTTTCGCCGTAAGTCGTATTCGGTGTGGACCCGACGAAACCGGAAATCATGTTGGAGATACCGTCAGCAAACAGCGAACGGTTAAGCCCCGGGTCTTTGATTAAATCGCGGTTGACGATACTGCTTGTAACGACAACGTGGCCGATATGTTCGGCAAATACAACGAACAGTGCTGGCATGATAATCATGATAGCATGAGGATTGAAGCTCGGTTCATAGAATGTCGGCATCTGTACCCACGGCGCATTTTCCACAGCTGACAAATCCACGATACCGAGGCACAGCGCCATGATGTAGCCTGCCACTACGCCGATTAATACGGGAATTACACTCAGAAAACCGCGGCCGACAACGGAAGCCAGTATCGCTACGCCTAAAGTGAATACGGAAGTAATCATCGCCAGTTCATTCGGTATGCCCTGCGATTCCATCGTATTGCTGACGAAACCGGACATATCCAGTGCCAGCGGTGCAAGTTCCAGACCGATAACGGCAACGACAGCGCCCATAGCAGCCGGAGGCAGAATGACATCTATCCAGCTCGTACCGACTTTGCCGACAACGAAAGATAAAATAATAAACGATATACCGAAAGCAATAAAACCGCCCTGCGCATCGCCGTAGCTCATACCGCTTGTCGCCAGTACGGCAAGTACAGGAGAAATGAACGCAAAACTGGAACCCAGATATGCAGGCAGTCTGCCTTTACAGATAACAAGGTACAAAATAGTACCGATACCATTCATGAACAGCGCCGTAGCCGGATTTACGTGCAGCAGAAACGGCACGAGCACCGTCGACCCGAACATGGCGAACAAATGCTGTAAACTGAGCGGAACAGCCTGCAAAAGAGGAACTTTTTCCTCTACATCATAAAATTTTTTCATGACAGCCTCTCTTTCCCAAAATAATTAAAAAATCATAACCTGCAATATTATAATAACATATTCGAGCAGATGTCAACTCATTGTGTTATAATATTGTTATAGATTAATATTGAAGGAGATTTTTCATGTATCAGAAAGAATTTATGGCTACTGCCGCTGCTGAAGCCGACAGCAATTTGCAGACGAATGAGGGCGGTCCGTTCGGCGCCGTTGTCATCAAAGACGGGAAAATCGTCGGCAAAGGTCATAACCGCGTACTCATCAAGCATGACCCGACCTGTCATGCCGAAATCGAAGCTATCCGCGATGCCTGTCAGAATTTAAATACGCACGACTTAACAGACTGCACGCTCTACACATCCTGCTATCCGTGTCCGATGTGTCTTTCCGCCATCATTTGGGCAAACATTAAGAAGGTTTATTACGGCAATACGGCGAAAGACGCTGCCGGTATCGGTTTCCGCGACGATTTCATCTACAAATTCATCGAAAGCGGCTGTACCGATGCTTCCGTGATGGAACTCACTCAGCAGGACAGAGATGTCACAATCCGCACGTTCAATGCCTTTGCGCAGAAACAGGACAAAACAATCTACTGAAAACCTCTAATTTCACATAAATAAAAAGAAGATAAGTACCACGTTCAGCGTTTCGTACTTATCTTCTTTTTAGTTCTTTGTCAAAAGTTAGGATAAAGAACCTAATTTTCTAACTATAATTTATAATCTATTATAAAATAATACAATACAAAAAGCCCATATCCGAAATTAATCAGATATGAGCTTGATTTTTAAATCTTATTCAGCGTAAACACTGATTTGACGGTTGTAACGACCTTTACGTTCGAAAGCAACGCGTCCAGCGATTTTAGCGAATAAAGTATCATCTTTACCGATGCCTACGTTAGCACTTGGATTTATATATTATCGTTTTTTAATATGTTGTTTAATTCTTCTCCAAAATCAAAATCAAGTGTATAAGCTTGTTTCAAAAGAGCTATAATACAATTTGATTGTTTTTCTGTTGGTTGGAAGTTTTTATCTTTTCTACCCATACTATATGCAAATTTTTTGTTAAACGAATTTAAAGATTTTAATTTAGATAATTTAAACCATGTTTCTGATGGAACTAATTTAAAAATATATTGGATATCTAAAGAAGAATTTTTTTCTATATTCTTTGGAGTTGAATTATATTCATTTATTTGTATATTTGATGATATTTTTTCTAAAGAGATTTCTTTTGGAGAAATAGGATTGGAGGTTATTTCTTGTAATTCATTTTCTGGAATATTGTCCCAACTCTTTAATTCGTATTCTACTTTTTGTCTTATTTCGTTTAAGAGGGATTTATCAGTATCAATACTTTCTTTTACAAGTGATTTTTCAGGATAAATATGATTTTTTTCTAATTGTTTTACAATATCACTTAAAGTAGCATCTTTATTTGCATAATATAAACCGCCTCTAATGCGTATGAATTTCCAATTACCAATACGTTTTAAAATCTCTTCTCGTTCCATATCTGCTAAGACTTTATCTGGAGAACTGTGATATCGTTCTCCATCACATTCGATAGCAATTCTATTATTTTTAAAGAATACAACAATGTCTATTCTATATGCTCCAACAGGATATTGTTGTTTTATATGATAACCATGGTCTACTAAATATGAAGCAACTTCTTCTTCAAAAGGTGAATCTGATTCTTTAGCGATGTTTTCTTTTTGTAACATATATTCATTACTATGTTCAGCATAATCTAATAACTCATGTCGTATATCATCTTCTTTTAGTAAATTGTAATTAAAAGAATTGACGATCCATACTTGATCTTTTGCACGACTAACTGCTACGTTGTATCGTTGACCAGCAGCTCCACGGTTTCCTGTTTTTGTAACTGTTCTAATAGAATCTTGGTCATCAACCGTGCTTAATAGAATGATATCTCGTTCATCACCTTGAAAATATGCTGGTTCACCACAGATAATATTTCTTTCTTCCATTATTTTGGAGCCAATTTTTTCGCTGAGAAGTTGGCGAATATATTCACTTTGCTCTTTTCCTAATAAAGAAATGACACCAAATGTTTTATTTTTATATTCATCTAACGTTAAACAAGATTTTATTATTGCAACAATGGTCTTAGCTTCAATATCATTTATTTTATTAAAGATGTCTCTTTTTCCGTTAACAGGGAAATTTATAATACTTGGTTTTATTGGATTATTATTTCCATCTCTTAATGGGCGAATTTTTCCATCATAAAAATATTTATTACAATAACCAATAATAGCAGGCATACATCTGAAATGTTCACGTAACATGATTGGTATACTAAGATTTGCCATTAAATCATAGAAAGATGTATCTGTTCTAAATAATTGAGAATCTTTTAATATACCTTTTAATTTTTTATTAACAATATCTTGTTGTCTTTGCATATCATTACCAATAGCTAAAGGACTTACTTGTTTATCATCACCTACAACAATTAATTTATCAGCTAAATACGTTAAAATTAATACATTTAATGAAGATTGACTAGCTTCATCAATAATCATTATATCAAAATGATTGTAAGCAGGGTCAAATCTGTTGATAGCTTCTGATACAGACATAATCCAAGCAGGTACAGCTAATTGACAATCAATCATACTTTTTTGAGCAGCTTTTCTATATTCACTAGTGTATTTGCCTTTTCCAGCACCAATTTTTTTATTATATTGAATATAGTTATTTAATGAGGATAATATTGATTTTCTTTGCTGACAATAATTTAAATTATGATACCATGCTTTAGTACATACTAAATGAGTTGTTATTTTGTATAAATTAGATGTTAATGTATTAATTTTATTGACAAGTTCATCTTCTGAATCGCTATAAATATCATCTAGAATTGATTTAAATTGTTTAACTTGCCAAGCTAAATCAAAGTTAATATCTTTTGGAGGATATATATTATTTCCAGTTTTAAAACTATCTGCCCAATCTTTAGCAACAGGATAAATCTTTTTTAATATATATTCTTTGGCATTAAATATGTCTTTCTTTCCAAGTAATACATCATACTCATCATATGCAACACAATATTTATCATAATTAAAAGATGTCAAAGCTTTGTAAAGTTTATCGCATAAAATAGAACCATTGTTTAATACTTCATTAAAAGAATAAAGTTTTTCTTTAATAGAATTTAATCTGATATAGTTTTCTGTTATATCTATATAATTTATAATGACTTTTCTTAATGTATCATAGTAATCTTTAAATTGCTCTGATTGATATTCATTAGAATTAAAAGTTATTAAATCTAAGTTGATATGAGCTTTTTTCCCTATCGACATTAATTGCGTATAAACTTCATCAAACCATAATAAAGCAGTATTTATTTGTTTTTTTACGTTTTCAAAGATATTTAAATTAAAAATACTAATATCATTAAAAGATGACATTGATGTTTCTTTGAAGGATTTATCCCACATTAAATTCAATTGTTGTTTGCATTGTTCTAAAGTTAAATATTTTTTTGCTAAAATACAATCGTTACTATTTTTTATGTCGTTATCGTTTATTTTTACATTTGCTAGAACATATTTTAATTTGTTGTCTAATAATTTATTGAGAAAATTAAAATCAGATTTTCCAGTATATTTTTGTATTACACTATCAACACATGATAATAATTTATTGAAATCGGCAGATTTATCAATAATGATATTTGTTGTATAGGATAATGGTATATATTCATTTGCCAATGTAATATATTCTTCTATTTTTTTTGATAGCATTTTCCATGTATTAGCATAACCTTCTGATTGTCTTTTGGCTAAACAAACAGTTATAAACCAATCATCGAAAGCAGGTAAATTTTTTATATAAGTCTTTAATTCTTCTAATGAGTCTTTTTCAGGATTAGAAAAAACTATTTGTTTATCTAAATATATATTTCCGTTTTGATACTCTAAATTTTGATTTAGTTCTTGTTTTATAGTTTTGATATTTTTTTCAATGGTGTTATATTCTTCAAATAGATTTTTTACTGTTTCTTTAGTTAACAATGTGTCTAATATTGGTAAAGGTAATGATAATTCTTTTTCATCAGACAAACTTAGAGTATGATTTGCTTTAAATAATAAATTGATTTCATCTTGATTTATGGGCATATTGTCCATTTTTGAAATTTTACCAGGAATTAAGGACAAATAATCTTTATTATCTGAAATAAATTTACCTATATCAATTGGTGAATAATATTTTTGGCGGAATAATATTTTTTTTATTTGATTATTACGTATGTTAAACAGGTTAAATTGTAAGTGATGCAATTCATCAATTAAAGCTTTTCTTTTTTGAGTTAAGTCGTTTACTTTTTTCTGTAGATTGGATAATGTTTCAGATGTATTTTTATAAATTATACCACTGATAGCTTTTTTTAACTTTTCATTACTACCATATAATACAGGTACGCATAAATCTCTGATTTCAGGTTCGAGTTTATCTTGAATTACTTCTAGGGCTTTAGGTTTTTCACTTACAACTAATACTTTTTTCCCTTGTGCTAGAAAATGCCCTAAAATATTAGCTATAGTATGTGTTTTACCAGTTCCTGGAGGACCTTGTACTTCAACAACATCATTTCTATTGATTTCTTTTATAATACGTAATTGTTCTTTATTGCTTGGTTTTGTTAATAAAATATCTTCGAATGTACCATTAATTTGAGTAATTTTTTCATCTGTTGTTAAATCTTTGATTAGTTCTGGTTTAGAAAAATCTTTACCTTTGAGTAGACTGATAAAATGCTTTGGTATTTTTGTGTCAGATAATTTAATATCATTATTTATTCTTTCTATAAAATCGTCTAATCCTATGGTTCTTTTTCGATAAATAATTGTAGGATTGTATTTCATTAAAAGATATTCTTCGGGATAATCATTTGTATCAGTATCATTGATGAATTTTCCATTATCAGTTAATAAGGTAAGAGCTTCTTTTAGGATAGTTATAGTGTCATCTTTATTTAAAATATTAATATTTTTTTCTGATAAAAATGCTAAAATTTCAGGAAGTCGGTTATTTATTAGTTTTAAATTTAAGGAGTTATCTTCTATATATCTATTTACGATAGTTGTTAATTCACTTAGAAATTTGGTTTCAATGTTAGGTATTTCATCTTGAGTATATATTGATATTGTATTATGGAGATTGTTGTCGAATTTTATATTTATTTTTTGAGTAAGTATAGGATAATTTATTTTTTTATCGATTTGGGGTATTGATATTAATCCAGTAGATATTAATAATTCTTGTTTATCAAAATCTAAATTAAAATCATCTATTATTTTTGATAATTTGTTAAAAAGTTCTAGAACTTTTCCTTTATAGAATTCTTCATTAATCCAAATTTGTCTTTTATTTAGCCATTCTTCATATAGTGAAATTCGTTTAGGATTATCATTAAATTTTTCATCATTGATTGTATTGATGATAGTAACTTCATTTTTGGATTTTTGCCAGCCTGGTTTTATCCATGATGATATTTCAGTATCGGGAATAGGACATTGTTCATGTTTTGGTTTTGTAATAGAACATATTTTTTCAGTATCATTAGTAGTGTAAAATTGAATATACTTATTTTTTATATCTAATTGTTTTATATCTTGTAATGAAATAAACCATTCGTAATCTTTGTAGTCGACTATAGTCTTGTTAGTAGGTGAATCATATAATTCTTGAATAGTTTCTAATAGTAATTTTACTAAATCTTTATCTTTCATAAAAATATCTCCTTGATATTTATGTAACTATAGTTTATGAATTATTATAAAATAATGCAAAAAAACCCATATCTGAGGTTAATCAGATATGGGCTTAATTTTTAAAATTATTCAGCGTAAACACTGATTTGACGGTTGTAACGACCTTTACGTTCGAAAGCAACGCGTCCAGCGATTTTAGCGAATAAAGTATCATCTTTACCGATGCCTACGTTAGCACCTGGATGGAAATGAGTGCCTCTCTGACGAACTAAAATGCTGCCTGCTGTAACGATTGTACCAGCGTGTTCTTTAACGCCGAGACGTTTGGATTCACTGTCACGACCGTTACGAGTGCTACTAACACCTTTTTTATGAGCGAAAAGCTGTAAATCAAAATTGAACATTGATTTCACCTCCTGATATTTAGAAGACGTACATTTTTCGGATTAGATTTCTCTATTTCCGCAAAACCAAGTATAGCAACAGCAAAAACCGCTTCAGTCAGCTCATCGGGAGCCGCCTTCAATGCTACACTTAAATATCCGGGCTTTACATCATAATCAATATCACGATGTAAATGTTGTGCCAAACCTAAAATAACTGACTGAGCCAATGCCGAAACAGCTGCACATACAATATCCTGACCGTATGCGCCTGCTCCTGCATGTCCTTCCACGGAAAGACCGATGATTTTTTCGTCATCCTGACGCATTACAGATATTTTAATCATTATGCTTCGATTTTTTCAATAGTTAATTTAGTGAACGGCTGACGATGACCCTGACGACGACGATAGTTTGCTTTAGCTTTGTATTTGAAAACGAGGATTTTTTTAGCTTTGTCCTGTTTTTCAACTTTAGCTGTAATTTTAGCTCCTTCAACAACCGGAGTACCAACTTTAACATCTGCATCGTTTACAACTGTTAAAACCTGGTCAAAAGTTACAACGTCGCCTTCGTTAGCAGCGATTTTTTCAACAGTGATAACATCACCTTCGCTAACGCGGTACTGTTTGCCACCTGTCTGGAAAATAGCGTACATTAAATTTACACCTACCTCTTAATATACTCGCCAATTACGGTTAACCTCGCGGCTATTAAAACCTTCTTGTGCGGTTGGTAACCTTAAAATTCTAAGGTTTACATCTTGAAATTCTATCATAATAAATGTATAACTGTCAATAAATTTCTTTTCCTTTAAAGAAATTCAATTAAAGAAAGTGCCGTTCGGCACAATATAAGATAAAGAGAATTAACTTCCTAATTTATTCTTATATTGCGCCGGGCAATTTTTCTTTGCTGGCACAAANNTAACGTTTAAAAACTCGCTTCGCTCAAACATTTAAACTAAAACCATATCTAAATATTATTCTTTTTAATAGCTAAAGCTACCGTGAAAATGCTCTAATATGGATGAAAGTTTTAGCATGACTAGCGAACTATAGTTTCAACAGCTCAAATTAAGTTATTGCTGAAACCCAAAAGCACGAGCCAAATTCCAAACATTTCGAGCCGTTGTACTGCCTGTTTTTAAAAAAAAGCTACGAAGGCTCGCCCAGTGCAGCGGTAGCGAAACGTTAAAAGGTTTCTTTTTGGTTCATTTTTCTTTGACTTCAAAGAAAAATGAACATATTGTATGTTTCCTCTTTTTTGTTTTATAATAGATAAAAGATTTTATTATTTTAAGGAGGAAATTTTTTTGGCTAAAAAATCATTTTATATAACCACGCCTATTTACTACCCTAGTGCCAAGCTGCATATCGGTCATGCCTACTGCACGACCATCGCCGACAGCATTGCACGTTATAAACGTTTATCCGACTTCGACGTATTTTTCCTGACAGGTTCCGACGAGCACGGACAGAAAATCGAACAGAAAGCGCAGGAACAGGGTGTTACGCCGATTGAATACGTAGACAAAATCGTTGCCGGTTTCCAGAACCTCTGGAAAATGCTCAACATCTCCAACGACGATTTCATCCGCACAACGCAGCCGCGTCATGAAAAAGTTGTGCAGGAAGTTTTCCGCCGCATTTACGAAAAAGGCGACATCTATAAAGGAGCATACAAAGGTCTGTACTGTACGCCGTGTGAAAGCTTCTGGCTGGAACGCCAGCTCGTGGACGGCAAATGTCCGGATTGCGGCCGTGAAGTCAAGGAAGTAGCCGAAGAAGCGTATTTCTTCAAAATTTCCAAATATGCCGACCGCCTGCTTCAATATATCGAAGAACATCCTGATTTTATTCAGCCAGTATCGCGCCGCAATGAAATGATTAACTTCATTAAACAAGGTCTTGATGATTTGTGTATTTCCCGCACCTCGTTCGACTGGGGCATTCCGGTGCCGATTGACCCGAAACACGTTATTTACGTATGGTTTGATGCTCTCACGAACTACCTGACACCAATCGGCTATCTGGACGACCCGGAAAAATTCCACAAATTCTGGCCGGCTGACCTGCACCTTGTCGGCAAGGAAATCGTCCGTTTCCATACGATCATCTGGCCGATTATCCTGATGGCGCTCGATTTACCGCTGCCGAAGAAAGTATACGGCCACGGCTGGCTCGTTGTCGACGGCGACAAGATGTCCAAATCGAAAGGCAATGTAGTAGACCCGATCGGTTTAATCGACGAATTCGGCGCTGACGCTATCCGCTATTTCCTGCTGCGTGAAATCAATCTCGGTCAGGACGGCAATTTCTCACGCGATGCACTCATTCAGCGCATTAACTCCGATTTGGCGAACGACCTCGGCAATCTGCTGCACCGCACACTCAGCATGATTAATAAATATAACGGCGGCGTTATTCTTGAACCGGGTGAAATCCGTCCTGTTGACCAGGCTTTAATTGATGATGCAGCAAAAACCGTTGCCGATTATAAACAATACATGGACGATATGAAGCTGAGCGACAGCATTAAACTTGTATGGTCGTTTATCAGCCGCAGCAATAAATACATCGACGAAACGACGCCGTGGGTGCTAGGCAAGGACGAATCCAGAAAAGCCGAACTGAACCGCGTACTGTACGATTTGGCAGAAAGCCTGCGCATTATCAGCGTCATGATTGAACCGTTCATACCGGTAACAGCGCGCAAAATGTGGGAACAGCTCAACGTTGCCGAAAAATTCGAAGACGTGCGTATCAGCGATATTGAAGTCTGGGGCAAAACGGCAGTAGGAACGAAAATCAACAAACCGCAGCAGCTTTTCCCGCGCATTGAAATCGAAGAAGAAAAACCGGTGCAGCAGCCGAAAGCTCAGCCGAAAAAAGAAGCAAAAAAAGCTGAACCTGTAGCTGAAGATGACAACATGATTAAAATCGACGATTTCGCCAAAGTCGATTTGCGCGTGGCGGAAATCATCGCGGCTGAACCGGTGCCGAAAACGGAAAAATTGCTGAAATTGCAGGTTTCGCTCGGCGATGAGGAAAGAACGGTCGTATCCGGTATCGCCAAATTCTACAAACCGGAAGAACTCATCGGCAAACACGTAATTCTCGTCGCTAATTTAAAACCGGCAAAACTGCGCGGCGTAATGTCGCACGGTATGCTGCTTGCCGCTTCCAAAGGCGATAAGCTGCAAATCGTGGAAACCTCCATGCCGGTCGGCAGTAAGGTGAAATAAAATGCTCGTAGATACACATGCTCATCTCGATGATGTAAAATACGAAAGCGACCTTGATGAAGTAATCGCCCGTGCCGCAGAATACGGCGTAACGCGCATTATATCCATGGGCGACACGATGACAGCTTCCCAAAACGCCGTGAAAATCGCCGAGAAATACGACGGCATCTTTGCCGGAGCAGGCGTTCACCCGCAGGAAGCACTAAGCCTTGTTGCCGGTGATTACGACAGACTGGCGGAAATGATGACCCATCCGAAAGTGAAAGTGCTCGGCGAAATCGGTCTTGATTATTACTACGAAAACGCCTCGCGCGAAAAACAGCAGGAGATTTTCATCCGCCAGCTCGATGTGGCGCGTCAGATGCACATGCCGGTCAGCATACACGACCGCGACGCGCACGGCGACACGATGGCAATCCTCAAAAAGGAAGGCAAAGGGCTTACCGGTTCCATTCACTGCTTTTCCGGCAGCTGGGAAATGGCGAAGGAACTGTTGAAAATGGGCTGGTTTCTCGGCGTGGACGGCCCTTTGACATTCAAAAATGCTGCTAAACTGCCGGAAATAATCGCTCAAATTCCGCTCGACAGACTGCTGCTTGAAACGGACAGCCCGTATCTTGCACCCGTACCGAAGCGCGGCAGACGCAATGAACCGGCTTATGTAAAATATATAGCAGAAAAAGTAGCTGAAATCAGAAATATTTCTTTGGAAGAAGTTGCTCGGCAGACAACACAAAATGCCGTAAATCTATTTAACTTGGATTAAAAAAACCCTGCTCGGGTGAAATATTCGGGCAGGGTTTTTTGTATATTTTTTCTATGTAAATCTGTCTTTTACGATAAGAAATACATTTTAACAGACAGCAGATAAAATCGTGTTTATATAAACCAAAAACCTTATAGCTAAAGGATTTCCGCCTGTTTGATGTTTACATTTTTACAGCGAAAAATGTTACATATTTATGTAAAAATTTGACAAAAGTGTAAAATCTTGGTATAATAACTCTTCGAAAAGGAGGAGTTCAATGGATTTAAGAAACCTATTCAGCCATGATGCAGCAAAACGCAAACTGACAATCGTCTTTGTATTGTGTTTTGTAGCAGCTACATTAACAGGTTTTGTCAGTACAAACAAAAATGTTACAGTTGTAGCTGATGGCAATCAGAAGGTAATCAGTACGGTCTATAATAATCCAAAGAGTATATTAAAACAAGCAGGTGTCAATTTACAGGAAAATGACGATTACAGCGTATCCACCGGTGATGTGAAGGACAATTCCGTTATCACTGTAAATCGTGCCGTTCCCGTAAGTATTGAAATCGACGGAAAAACAAAAACGATTAAAACCGCAAAAAAAACAGTCGGTGAATTAATGTCTTCACTGAATTTAAATGAAGATAAGTATTTTGTCGACCAGGATAAGAATGCTCAGATAAATACCAACTCCAAAATCAAAGTATTAAACGTATCAACTAGATTAGTATTAAAAGATGAAGTTCAGCCATATAACGTAATAAAAGAACCAGACAGTTCCTTAATCAAGGGAATTGAAGAAGTAGAACAAGAAGGTAGAAACGGTCTCAATCGTTTGCTGGTAAGAGAGAGATATCATAACGGCGTGAAAATCAATGAGGAAGTCGTTCAGACATCTCAGCTCGTCCGCGCTAAAGACAAAATTGTACGCGAGGGCATCGCCGAACCGGTAGCTCAGCAGACTGTCGGTCTGCGCTCCTATTCGCAGGTACTGTACATGGAAGCCAGTGCCTACCTGCCGTATGACGGCGGCGGCGGCGGTTATACCGCATTGGGCATTCCGGCACGCTACGGCGTAGCGGCAGTGGACCCGAATGTCATCCCGCTTGGTACTCGTTTATATATTCCGGGCTACGGTGAAGCTATTGCAGCTGATACCGGCGGAGCCGTAAACGGTTACACGATTGATTTATGTATGGAAGATTACACGCAGGCCATGAGTTTCGGCCGACGCGGTGTGGAAGTTTACATCTTAGATTAAATAAAAAAGAGACTGTTACCAATTTTAAGCAACAGTCTCTTTTTATCGTTTATTGCAAAATGAATAATTTTATAGTATAATAAAAACATAAAGAAGAGATAAACTGATGTTAGCCCGTCAGCCTCTTCTCAAGTGTGTGAAAATAAAGAAGAAGTCAGACGTTATGTCATGACTTCTTTTTATTTTATGCAAAGTGTTTTTTATAAAACTTACTTCTTAAAATATGCAAGAATGGTAAATGCCATCGTTACGCCTGCTATCATCAAAGATATTACTTCGTATTCTGTCATTTAAACCACCTCCTCCAACGAGGAGAGTCTGACACATCATTTCATCTCTTCATGCCTTAAAAGGCTTTTTTATTATAACACAAGAAATAGAATTATCAAAGTTGTTTATCAACAACTCTTTTTGAGAAATTCTTCCCTTTATAAATTATTTTTGTTATACTAGACGAATGAAAATTAAAGCATAAGAAGGATTTTGTTTTTATGATAAAAGAAGTATTAG
The DNA here is from genome assembly GCA_002314325.1 of Megamonas hypermegale. GTDB lineage: Bacteria > Bacillota > Negativicutes > Selenomonadales > Selenomonadaceae > Megamonas > Megamonas hypermegale_A. The sequence goes on along the minus strand of DCFC01000029.1, from coordinate 95,272 downwards.
TTGTTGAAGGAAAAATGGATGTCGTGGCAATCAATAAAGCTGTTGAAGCCGACTGTATCATCACGGAGGGTTTCAACCTTCTGCCGCGGACGATAAAAAACATCAAAGCTGCCTACGAAAAAAGAGGCATCATCATTCTGACCGACCCAGACTTTGCAGGCGAACGCATTCGCTCCTACCTGACGAAACGTTTCCCGCAGGCAAAACATGCTTTTATTCCGGTGGAGGAAGCTACGGCGCACAATGATATCGGCGTGGAACAGGCAAGCCCCGATTCCATCCGCAAAGCGCTGGCCAAAGTCCGCACGGCAGACTGGCAGCCGTCCAACGAATTCAGCTCAACCGATTTGATTTTAAACGGGCTGAGCGGTTCGGACAGTGCCAGCATGCGGCGCGGCAAGCTAGGAGCACTTTTAGGTATCGGTTTTGCCAATGCCAAGACTTTTCTGCGCCGTCTGAATAATTACGGTGTAACGAGAGAAGAATTCGAACACGCTTTGAAAATAATGCATAACGAAAATAACTAACGGAGGATTTTAATGAAACAACCGACTATAGCGGATAAAAAAGTTACGAAATACATTTTACAGCGCTTCGGTCTGCATATGAGCAAACGACTGGGACAGAATTTTCTCATCGATGCCGGTATCGTACAGGGCATTGTTGACGCGGCCGATATCCAGCCGGGCGACAAAGTGCTGGAGATAGGTCCCGGTATCGGCACGCTCACGCAGGCACTTTGCGAAGCCGGTGCTGATGTAACATGCGTGGAGCTTGATAAACGGCTGCCGGAAATCCTGTCGCATACACTGGAAGCATACGACAACGTGCGCATAATTCAAGGCGATATTCTCAAAGTGGACATTGCCGAAATCATGGGCGAAGGCCCGTTCAAAGTGGTGGCAAATCTGCCGTATTATATAACGACGCCGATTATCATGGAACTTTTGGAAAAACATCTGCCGATTACGGACATCGTCGTGATGGTGCAAAAGGAAGTGGCTGAGCGCATGGCGGCAAATCCGGGCGGCAAGACATACGGCGCACTGTCTATTGCCGTGCAGTATTATACAATTCCGGAGATTGCCCTTCATGTACCGCCGCGTTCCTTCATGCCGCCGCCGGAAGTCGACTCCGTCGTTGTCGACTGCAAAGTCCGCCCGCAACCGGCCGTTGATTTAATCGACGAAAAAATGTTCTTCCGCGTTGTAAAAGCCGCCTTCGGTCAGCGCCGCAAAACGTTAAACAACGCCTTAAAATCAATGGGCGTGGATAAAAATATCATCGCTGACGTTCTGGCTAAAGCCGGTGTGGAACCGACGCGCCGCGGCGAAACTTTAACAATGGACGAATTTGCCGCTATCAGCAATATTTTAAGCCAAACGGCTATGGAGAAATAATATGCAAAAACTCGTATCATGGAACGTAAACGGACTGAGAGCCTGTATGAATAAAGGTTTTATGGATACTTTCAACGCGCTTGACGCCGATGTTTTCTGTTTGCAGGAAACGAAAATGCAGCCGCATCAGCTGGAACTTGACTTGCCGGGATATTATCAGTACTGGAACAGCGCCGACAAAAAAGGCTATTCCGGTACGGCCGTTTTCACCAAGCAGAAACCGCTGGCGGAATTTTACGGGCTAGGCATAGATGAACACGACCACGAAGGACGCGTCATCACGCTCGAATTCACTGCGTATTACCTCGTCTGCGTTTATACGCCGAATTCCAAGCGGGAATTAGAACGTCTTTCATACCGCATGGTCTGGGAAGATGATTTCCGCGCCTACGTATTGAAACTCAACAAAACAAAACCCGTTGTAATCTGCGGTGATTTGAATGTAGCTCATACGGAAATCGACTTGAAAAACCCGAAAACAAATCGGCGCAGTGCCGGTTTCACCGATGAGGAACGCGATAAAATGACCGAGCTCCTGTCAGCCGGTTTTACCGATACGTTCCGCTATCTGTACCCTGACAGAACGGGCATTTACAGCTGGTGGTCATACATGCGCAAAGCGCGCGAAAATAACGCCGGATGGAGAATTGACTATTTTATCGTATCCAACAATTTACAAAGCAAAATAAAAAATGCCGGTATTCATAACGAATTTTTCGGCAGCGACCACTGCCCCGTAAGTCTGGAACTTGATTTATAAAAAAAGCACCTCAAAATCAGATTGTATCTGTTTTTGAGGTGCTTTTTTTATACCGTCATATCGCGTGAAACGAGCCGTTCCCTGCGCGATGTTTTTACTTTTAAAATGATAGCGATGATTAAACTTACGATGAACATTCCGGCAAATACGTAAAGACAAAGTGCATAGCTCTGCGTCGTTTCACGGATGAACGACAATAAAAGCGGACCGGCAATACCCGCCATGCCCCATGCCGTCAGAATTCTGCCGTGAATGGCGCTGAGCTGCTTTGTGCCGAACAAATCGCTCAGATACGCCGGCATACAAGAAAACCCGCCGCCGTAGCATGATACGATGATTAAAACGAGCAGCTGGAAGAAAAATGCGTCCGTCGTATTCGCCAATGCGTAAAAAGCGAAAATTTCTATGAAGAAAAACAGTACATACGTATTGCGGCGGCCGAGATAATCAGATACGGTTGACCATGCAATGCGCCCGAAACCGTTAATCAGTCCGATTACGCCGACCATGGAAGCGGCAGCCAGCGGGCTCATGTTTACTACTTCCTGCGCCATCGGTGATGCAACGGCCAAGAGACCGATACCGCATGTTATATTCGTGAAGAACACCCACCAGAGTGCATAGAATTTCCAATCCTTCATCGCTTCGCCGACAGTGTATTGCCGAGTTGCCGGTTTTGCCGCTGTTGATTTCGCCGCATTTAAAATATTGACCGGCTGCTGCGGCGGTGCCAGATACGCCGAAGAAGCGCTCATGATAACTGCATATACACAGCCCAGAATAAGGAAGTTTTCCACCAGACCGAAACTTGCCGTAAGTATCTGCATTACAGGACCGGCAATGAGGCTGGCAAAACCGAAGCCCATAATAGCAAGCCCGGTAGCGAAGCCGCGTTTTTCCGGAAAATACTTAACGAGCGTGGATACAGGCGTGATGTAGCCGATACCGAGACCGATACCGCCGATTACGCCGTAGCAGATATATAAAAGCGGCAGACTATGCAGATACAGCGCCAGCGCCGTACCGAACATGCCGATGCCGAAAAATACCGTCGAAGTAAAACCGCTTATGCGCGGGCCGTATTTTTCCACGAATGTCCCCATAAATCCGGCGGACAGCCCCAAAAATAAAATAGCCAGAGAAAAAGTCCATGTCGTTTCTTGCAGGGAAAAACCCATCTGCTCCATAATCGGTTTGGTGAGCACACTCCAGGCGTATACACTGCCGATACAGATATGAATTCCTACAGCCGATAATGCGATAAGCCATCTGTTTTTCATGATAAATCTCCTTTACAATCTCAAAAGATATTAACTCCTTAAAGAAAACTTACCTCAAACGGCAAAATAAAAACCGCCTGAGCAAAGTTTTCTCTGCCCAGACGGTCGACTTTTCTCCGGCCATGCGGTTCACGTGGTTAATTCCACTTAAAATCCGTCAGTTCCGCACTGCCTATTCAATTTATGCTTTTATTATAACAAATGTTTAGCATATGTCAACAGCAAAATTAATTTTATTTATATCATACTTCCATGATAATCGGTAAAATCATCGGACGGCGGCGCGTTTTTTCATACAGATAACGCCCGATAGCTTCGCGGATATCGTTTTTCAGCACCGACCATTCCGTTATATTGTTGGCCAAACAGTTTTCGATAGCCGTCGTTACGCGTTCCTTCGCTTCATCCATCAAAGCTTCCGATTCGCGTACATAGACAAAACCGCGCGATACGATATCCGGACCCGCTGCAATACAGCAGCGCTGTTTATCCATCGTGACAACGACAATCAGGATACCGTCCTGCGACAGCTGGCGGCGGTCGCGCAGTACGATATTGCCGACATCACCGACGCCGAGCCCGTCGATAAGGATTTTACCGGAAACGACTTTGCCTGCCACATGGCCTTCATCACGTGTGAACTCCAGTACCTGACCGTTTTCGCTGATGAAGATGTTTTCCTTCGGCATGCCGATGCTTTCAGCCAGTTTGGCATGTTTTACAATATGGTGGTATTCGCCGTGCACCGGAATGAAGAATTTCGGCCGAACGAGATTGTGCATGAGCTTGAGTTCCTCACGGCTGGCATGACCCGATACGTGAATTCCCTCATCTCTGCCGTAAACGACGTCGGCTCCCTGTTTCAACAGATTGTCAATCGTGCGCGAAACGAGCTTTTCATTGCCCGGTATCGGAGTCGCCGATATGATAATCGTATCACCCGGCACAATGCCCACTTTGCGGTGATTGGATGTGGACATACGGGTGAGCGCCGACATCGGCTCGCCCTGACTGCCCGTCGTTATGATGACAATCTGGTTTGGCGGATAATTGTTGATTTCATCAATATCAATGAGTGTTCCTTCCGGAATATTTAAATAGCCGAGTTTTATGGAAATATTTACAACGTTTATCATGCTGCGTCCGAGTATGGAAACGCGGCGATTATATTTCACAGCCGTATCGACAACCTGCTGTATGCGGTGCACGTTGGAAGAAAACGTTGCGATTATTATGCGGTTTTTCGCCTTACGGAACGTCCTGTCAAAGGCAATTCCCACCGTCCGTTCACTCGGCGTATGACCTTCACGCTCCGCATTCGTACTGTCAGCGAGAAGTGCCAGAACGCCGCGGTTGCCTAAATCGGAAAAAGCCCGAAAATCCGTCATCTTGCCGTCAATCGGCGTATAGTCGAATTTAAAGTCCCCCGTGTGTACAATCATGCCCATAGGCGTTTTTACCGACAGACCGCACGCATCGGCAATGCTGTGATTTACGCGGATAAAACCTACCGTGAAACAGCCGGCGCTGATTATATCGCCATGATATACAGGATGAAGACTGCCTGCATCAACACCGTTTTCACGCAGTCTTCCCTCCAGAATACCGAGAGTTAAACGTGTGCCGTAAACCGGTATGCCTGGAATTTGTCTTAAAACGTACGGGAGCGCCCCGATATGGTCTTCATGACCGTGTGTGAGCACAATGGCTCTGATTTTGTCTTTATTTTCCAGTAAATAAGTAATGTCAGGAATAACTAAATCTATACCCAGCATTTCTTCTTCAGGGAACATCAGCCCGGCATCTATGACGAGAATATCATCACCGTAACGCACTACCGTCATATTCTTGCCGATTTCGCCGAGACCGCCCAAAGGAATTATTTGCAATTTTTGAACTTCCCTTGCCAAAAAATAGCACCTCCAAATTATTGAATTATTGTATATTTATAGTGTTTCACTATTATTTATTAATAAAAAATTTAACTCTCCGTCCATCTAAAAATATATAAATGATATACAATCCGAAACCCTAACACTTGAGTTAATTATATAACTAAATCATATCTTTGTAAAGAATAAGGCTGTGGGGCAGTATTTTGTGCAGTGCACATCAAAGCAGAAATTCACCGAATACGCTGTTGCCGAACTTCATGCCCTTTGTTGTCAAAGCGACAGCGGTTTCTGTTTCCTCCAGCAGATTTTTTTGCCGCAATGCCGCTATTTTTTCACCGTACACCGCATGAATATCCTTATGGAATACTTCCTCGAATTTCTGTTTATTTATACCCCATATCGTCCGCAGTGCCAAAAAACAAAATTCCTCCATATGCGCTTTTGCGTCGACCGTTTCCTCCGTCTCGAACGGCAAAACGCCCTGACCGCATTTTTTTATATATTTTTTTATGTCGAACGGATTTTGCACGCGCTTTTGCCGGTAATAGCCGTGCGCGCCTGCGCCCAGTCCCAGATACGGTTTGTCCTGCCAATACGCCAGATTGTGTCTGCTTTCATATCCCGTTTGCGCGAAGTTGGATATTTCATAACGTCTGTAGCCGTATTTCGGCAAAGCTTCTGTCAGATAGTCATACATCTTTTCGCAGTCCTCTTCCGTCGGCAGGAGCAGTTTTCCTTCGTCGTACAGCCGGCCGAAAACAGTTCCTTCTTCTATCTGCAAACCATAAATTGAAATATGCTGTACGTTCCGGCTCACTGCCCACGCTACACTTTGCTGCAGCATGGTAAATGTCTGCTGTGGCAAGCCGTACATCAAATCCACGCTGATATTCTTAAAGCCTGTTTTTTGTGCATCATCCACAGCCTTCTCAGCTTCCTCTATCGTATGAATACGTCCGATATTTTTCAACAGTTCATTCTGCGCCGCCTGTACGCCGAAACTTATTCTGTTTATTCCGTTTTGTCTTAACTGATAGAGCTTTGCTTCGTCCACTGTGCCCGGATTGGCTTCCAGTGTAATTTCGCACGGATTATTCAGCGCAAATGAATTTTTTATTTCCGCCAGAATTTCCCCGATTAACTGCGGCGGCAAAATCGAAGGAGTTCCGCCGCCGAAATAAATCGTATCCAGACAAATATCAGGAAACAATTCCCGATAGAGAACTATTTCCTGACAAAGAGCTTTCGTATACTGTCTGTAAAGACTTTCCGGTGCTTTAACCGAAGCAAAGTCGCAATAAAAACATTTCTGTCTGCAAAACGGAATGTGAATGTACATTCCAAAATTATTCATCAGTCTATTTTCAAAATCGCCATGAATGCTTCCTGCGGCACTTCTACCGAGCCGACCGCCTTCATGCGTTTTTTACCTTCTTTCTGTTTTTCCAGCAGTTTGCGTTTGCGTGTGATATCGCCGCCGTAGCATTTTGCCAAAACGTCCTTACGCATTGCACGTACGTTTTCACGGGCGATAATCTTGTTGCCGACTGCCGCCTGAATAGGAATTTCAAACATCTGGCGCGGAATGATGTTCTTCAGTTTTTCCGCCAGCTGACGGCCGCGCATTGCCGCTCTGTCCGTATGCACAATCGTGGAGAGCGCATCGACCGGTTCGCCGTTTAAAAGGATATCCAGTTTCACAAGCTTGGACGGCTGATAGTCGGTCAGTTCGTAATCGAGCGAAGCATAGCCGCGCGTTGCCGATTTCAGCTTGTCGAAATAATCATAGATGATTTCACTGAGCGGAATGTGATATACAATCATGACGCGGTTCACATCGAGATAATCCATCGTTTTGAACACGCCGCGCTTATCCTGCGAAATTTCCATAACGGGACCGACATAATCGTTCGGCACGATAACGGTCGCTTTTACGTACGGTTCTTCGATATGTTCGATTTCCGTCGGCGGCGGCATGGAAGCAGGATTGTCGATTTTGACCATTTCCTTATTCGTTTTGTAAACGTGATATATAACGCTCGGTGCCGTAGTGATGAGTTTTAATTTATACTCGCGTTCCAATCGTTCCTGAATAACGTCCATATGCAACAGTCCCAGAAAACCGCAGCGGTAACCGAAACCGAGAGCGATGGACGTTTCCGGTTCAAAAGTCAGCGCCGCATCGTTTAACTGCAGTTTTTCCAAAGCATCCTTCAGGTTTTCGTAATCGGAACTGTCTACAGGATACAAACCACAATACACCATCGGCGTAACACCGCGATAACCCGGCAGAGCCTCCGTCGCCGGATTGTCAGCCTGCGTCACCGTATCGCCGACGCGCACGTCGCGCACATTTTTCAAACTGCCCGCCACGAAACCTACTTCGCCGCTTTCCAGCATGTTGATATTAACCGGTGCCGGACGGAAGCAGCCGATATCCGTAACTTCAAATTCCTTGCCTGTCGCCATCATCTTCAGCTTCATGCCCGGCTTAATGCAGCCGTCAACGACGCGGATATGCGCTATTACGCCTTTGTACGCATCAAAATATGAATCGAAAATCAATGCTTTGAGCGGCTTATCGTTATCGGCCGGCGGCGCAGGAATTTTCTGCACAATCTGCTCTAAGATTTCTTCAATGCCGATACCGGCTTTGGCGCTGGCAAGCACCGCATCCGACGTATCCAGACCGATGATGTCTTCGATTTCCTGTTTGACCATTTCCGGCTCCGCACTCGGCAGGTCGATTTTGTTGATTACCGGAATGATTTCCAAATCATGTTCCAGTGCCAGATACACATTGGCTAACGTCTGCGCTTCCACACCCTGCGTGGCATCCACGACGAGAAGCGCACCTTCACATGCTGCCAGACTGCGCGATACTTCATAGTTGAAATCCACATGGCCCGGCGTGTCAATGAGGTTTAATTCGTATATTTCACCGTCTTTGGCTTTATAGTGCAGACGCACCGTCTGCGCCTTAATCGTTATACCGCGCTCGCGTTCCAAATCCATATTGTCCAGAACCTGCGCTTCCATTTCCCGTTCCGTAAGAGTACCTGTATATTCAATCAATCTATCGGCTAAGGTAGATTTACCGTGGTCTATATGTGCTATAATGGAAAAATTTCTAATATGTTTTGCGTCCAATTTATTACCTCCGTCAAAATTTCATTTCATATAATTATATCATTTCCCAAAACACTCTAGCAATAGTATTTGATTTCCTACTGTTTTAATAGTAAAATAAAAATAAAAAAAGACGAGGTGACTGGTTTATGAAAGTATCTACCAAAGGCCGTTACGCGCTGCGGACGATGATTGACCTGGCCGTAAACGACAACAGTAATCCTATCCCGCTTAAAGACATTGCCGCCCGCCAGAATATCAGCTTGAAATACATGGAACAGATTATCGCTCTTCTCATAAAGGCAAAACTGGTAAAAAGCGTACGCGGCAACAGTGGCGGCTATATGCTTGCCCGTCCGAGCATGCAGTACACGGCGGGCGATATACTTCGTGCCGCTGAGGGAGACATGACGCCCATTGACTGTATCAAAAAAAATTCTCCCGCCTGCAGCCGTGCCGATTTTTGTACTGTCCTGCCGTTCTGGCAGGGACTGAACAAAGTAATCAACGGTTATCTTGACAGCGTTACGCTAGCTGAACTTGCCCGTCAGGCAAAAGAAAAATCGCATTTAGAAATCTAAAGGAGCTGAGCTGCTCCTTTTTTATTTTCCTGTTAAATACACTGCCGTTTATTTTTGTCTGCAACGTTACAAAAAAATTACAAATTTACACATTTTCATGTTGTATAAAGTTAAATCTACCTATATAATATAGAATTATGATTATTACGTTATACGTTAAAAATTTACAGAAAGGATTTAAAAAATTTTTATGCAACAAATTAAATCACGCGATGTAATCGTAATTGGCTTTGCACTGTTTTCCATGTTTTTCGGTGCAGGCAATCTGATTTTCCCGCCGTATCTCGGCATGACTTCCGGGGATGAATGGCTGACCGGTTTTTCCTGCTTCATCTTCGTCGAAGTTTTTCTTTCCTGCGTAGGTATTTACGCTATGGTGCTCGGCGGCGGCAGTATCACTGCTCTTGAAGAGGCACTGGGCAAAATTCCCGGCAGAATATTAAATATTATCATTATTTTATGTACCGGCGTACTCATCGCTCCGCCGCGTACGGCAGCCACCACTTTTGAAATGAGTATCGCACCGTTCACGGACAATATTTCACTTCTGGCATTTTCCATCATCTTTTTTGCCATCGTATTCGCGACGACAATCCGGCCGACGCGCTTTGTCGATATCATCGGTAAATATCTGACGCCGATACTTGTCATCTGTACGTTTATTCTCATCATCGTCGGCATCATCAATCCTATTGGTGAAATCGCACCGCCGACATCCGCCACTGTAGCTCAGGACGGCATCATCGCCGGCTACCAGACAATGGATATTCTCGCCGTTGTCGGCTTCGGTATCGTAATGCTCAATACGCTTCGTCTCAAAGGTTATACGGAACATAAAGTTCAGTTAAAAGCCATCATTTATATCTGTCTTGTCGCAGGCCTTCTGCTTTGCTCGATTTACGGCGGTCTTGCTTATCTCGGCGCTACTTCCAGCATGACACTCAGCCACGATTTGAACCAGGCGCAGCTCATCGTTGCCATTACTCATCACCTGCTCGGTTCTACAGGCACGCTTATTCTCGGCATCATCGTAGGCTTTGCCTGCCTCACGACGGCAATCGGCCTTGCCGGTGCTACGGCATATTTCTTTGAAAAAATCTCCGGCGGCAGAGTAAAATACGAAGTCTGGATTGTCGTGAACATCTTAATCAGCACGGCACTGTGCAATCTCGGCCTCACTTCCATAATCGAACTTGCCGTACCGATTTTGACGACAATCTGTCCGCCGTTCATGGTTACGGTCATTTTACTTTTATTCCGCAATCAGATTAAAAACAATATGATTTATAAAGTATGCGCCTTCATCGGTCTCATTTTCGGCCTGTACTTCACAATTCAATCATATATTTAATTTTCTTGACTTTAATCTGTTTGCTAAGTATAATGATATTTGTCTATATTATATCAAATCCCTTGATACAGAGTAGTAAACCTGTTAAAGTTTTTACAGAAAGCAGGCGGTCGATGCAAGCCTGCAGCTTTTAAGTTGAACTCGCTGTGGAGGAGCACTTTCGTGCCGCTAATCCCGTTAAGATTTTAAGAGGACAGCTCATCTGTCAATCAGGGTGGTACCGCGATTAATTCGTCCCTGGCAATTATTGCCGGGGGCTTTTTTATTGCTCAAAAAAATTTACAGGAGTGTTAGATTATGGAAAAATACTGTCCGCAGACCATTGAAAAAAAATGGCAGAAAATCTGGGACGAAACAAATGCTTATCAGATTAAAACAGACCCGAACAAACCAAAATACTACGTACTGGAAATGTTCCCGTATCCTTCCGGCAATTTACATATGGGACATGTACGTAATTATTCCATCGGCGACGTTATCGCCCGTTATAAAACCATGAACGGTTTCAACGTTCTTCATCCGATGGGCTTTGACGCTTTCGGCATGCCGGCGGAAAATGCCGCTATCAAGCACGGTGTCCGCCCTTCCGACTGGACGGAGGACAACATGGCGAATATGACCCGCCAGCAGAAAGAAATGGGTCTTTCCTACGATTGGGACAGAAAAGTCGCTACCTGCCATGAAGATTACTATAAATGGACGCAGTGGCTGTTTGAACTGTTCTACAAAAAAGGTCTTGCCTACAAGAAAAAAGCTTCCGCCAACTGGTGCGAAACATGCCATACTGTACTTGCCAACGAACAGGTTATCGACGGCAAATGTTGGCGCTGCGACTCCGACGTCGTGAAAAAAGACCTTGAACAGTGGTTTTTAAAAATCACTGATTATGCCGACGTACTCTTAAAAGACCTCGACAAACTCGAAGGCTGGCCGAACCGCGTAAAAATCATGCAGGACAACTGGATTGGCCGCAGTGAAGGTGCGCAGTTCAGCTTCGACGTGCCGGAATACGGTGAAAAAATTCCTGTTTACACGACACGTCCCGACACCGTTTTCGGTGTTTCCTACGTAGTGCTTGCCGCTGAACATCCGCTCGTGAAAAAATTCATCAAAGGCAAGGAAAACGAACAGGAAATCCTGAAATTCATCGACGAAGTTCACAATATGAACGAAATCGAACGTACTTCCAGCGAATCGGAAAAGAAAGGCATGTTCACCGGCGTTTATGCCGTAAATCCGTTCAACGGCGAAAAAGTGCCTGTATGGGTAACGAACTATGTACTCTATGAATACGGCACAGGCGCCGTTATGGGTGTTCCGACGCATGATGAACGCGACTTCATGTTTGCGAAAAAATACAATCTGCCGATGAAAATCGTCATTCAGAACAAAGACAATTCCCTCACGCTCGAAACAATGGAAAATGCTTATGTCGACGAGGGCGTGCTCGTAAATTCCGGTCAGTTCACCGGTATGAACAACCGCAAAGCCATCACGGCGATGATTGACTGGCTTGAAGAAAACAAACTCGGTGAACGCCATGTAAACTACCGTCTGCGTGACTGGCTCATCTCCCGTCAGCGTTACTGGGGCGCACCAATCCCTGTAATTTACTGTCCGCACTGCGGCGAAGTGCTCGTACCGGAAGAAGACTTGCCGGTCAAACTGCCGCGCGACGTAAAATTTGAAACGGGTGCAACTTCGCCGCTCGCTCAATCCGAAGAATTTGTCAACTGCACCTGCCCGAAATGCGGCTCTCCTGCAAAACGCGAAACGGACACTATGGACACATTCATCTGCTCATCCTGGTATTATATGCGCTATGCTGACCCGCACAACGACAAAATGCCGTTCTCCAAAGAAGCAGTGGATTACTGGCTCCCTGTCGACCAGTATATCGGCGGTATTGAACACGCTATACTGCATCTGCTTTACTCCCGCTTCTTCACCAAAGTTCTAAAAGATGCCGGTCTCGTCAAATTTGATGAACCGTTCACCAACCTCTTAACGCAAGGCATGGTTATAAAAGACGGCTCCAAAATGAGTAAATCGAAAGGCAATGTCGTATCGCCGGAAGAAATCATCAAAAAATACGGTGCTGATACAGCGCGCATCTTCATCTTATTCGCCGCTCCGCCGGAACGCGACCTAGAATGGAGCGACCAGGGCGTAGAAGGCGCTTGGCGTTTCCTCCAGCGCGTATGGAGAATTGTTCTCTCTTATGCAGAAAAAGTGAAAGAAAACCAGCCGCTCGATACGAATGCTCTCACTAAAGACGAAAAAGAACTGTTCCGCATCTTAAACGTTACTATTCAGAAAGTAACGGAAGACGTAGGCGTTCGCGGCACATTCAACACGGCCATCAGCTCCGTCATGGAACTTGTTAATGCTTTCTACGCATTTAAAGACGGCAGCCTCAATGCAGGTCTCGCCCGCGAAGTTGTCATCAATCTGATTAAACTTCTCGCGCCGTTTGCACCGCATATCACGGAAGAACTCTGGCAGCAAATCGGTCAAAGCGGCAGTGTTCATCATACGACGTGGCCGACTTTCGACCCGGAAGCCACCGTTGCCGACGAAATTGAAGTAGTTGTTCAGATAAACGGCAAAGTCCGCTCCAAAATCATGATAGCTTCTTCCGCAACACGCGAACAGCAGCAGGAAAAAGCTCTTGCTGATGAAAAAGTCAAAAACCTGATTGACGGCAAAACCGTTGTAAAAGTAATCAGCGTACCGCAAAAACTCGTAAATATCGTAGTAAAAGGCTAATATAAAACCCGCTGTGTTAGTAAAGCATCGAGCTTTTAGCCAGCAACATAATAGTTTATATTCGTTCGATGTTATCACTTAACCTCACTAAATATAAACTATTATGCTGCTTTAAGAAATTAGCTAGCACGACAGATTAATATAAACTAAAAAATGTTGAAATCGGGGATTTTCCTGATTTCAACATTTTATTTTATCTCATAAAAAGGAATGTACATATCTATGGTAAAACAGCGTTACGAACTTCTGGACACTCTGCGCGGCTTCAGTCTTGTCAATATGATTTTCTATCATTTTATCTGGGATTTGATTTATATTTTTTCCGTTATCGACAATGTCTGGCCAAATTTATTTTACATCTGGCAGCAATTTATCTGTTCATCATTTATCTTCATCTCCGGTTTTTGCTGGCCGCTGAGCCACAATCACCTGCGGCGCGGTTTGACGATTTTTGCCTGCGGCATATTGATTACGCTCGTTACATATATTTTCCTGCCGCAAAACACTATTGTATTCGGTATTCTCACTTTTCTCGGTTCAGCTGCACTGTTTCTGCTCATTTTGCCCCAACAGCTTTTAAAAATAAAACCGCTGTACGGATTTATTTTAAGTCTCTGCCTATTCATTCTGTCAAAAAATATAACGCGCGGCTATCTCGGTTTTTCCTTCTGCAAAATCTCCCTGCCGCCGGAAATATACGCCAATCATTTCACCGCTTATCTCGGTTTTCCGCACGATAGTTTTTCCTCCGCCGATTATTTTCCGCTCTTGCCGTGGCTGCTTTTATTCAGCAGCGGTTACTATGCGTACCAGTACTGTTATGCAAAAAACATTCTAGCTAAATTCAGCCGCAAGATATTTCCGCCGCTTAATTTCTGCGGCAAACATTCTCTATTCATTTATCTTATACATCAGCCGCTAATCTATTTTGCATTATCTTTATCTATAGATTTTTAAAAATTTATTTCTTATACCTATTGACAAATTATATTTTAAAGTAGTATACTACATACAAGATAAGAATTAGGAGATGATAATATAACGAAAATACAGCGCACTTCTTTAAAAGCACAAGTATATGAATATCTGAAGCAGGCCATCATCAATGGCGAACTGAAAGTCGGAGAAATTTATTCTGAGCAGTATTTTGCTGACAAATTATCCATTTCCCGCACACCTGTCCGTGAAGCCATCTTGCAGCTGAAACATGAAAATCTCGTTGAGATAAAAGCCAATCGGGGTATCGTCATCAAGCCGCTGTACTTAGATGAAATAACCAAAATAATCGAAACACGGCTGGCAATCGAAGGATACAGCTCGACTGTTCTTGCCAGAAATCTGACAGATAATAGAGCTGCCGAACTGATTGCAAGCTTGACGGAAAACCTGCAAAAGCAGAAAGATATCTTAGCAAAAGACAATGCTTATTATGATTTCATGCTGCTGGATTTGGAATTTCACCAGAAGATAATTGATTTTACAGAAAATAATTATTTCACGGAAATCATTAAAATGTTGCGTACCCGTTTAGAAATAGCAACCTTGACATCACTTCATGCCAAACATCGTTTGGTTGATGCCTACAATGAACATGTAGCATTGATAGACGCCATCAAAACGGGCGACAGTGCCAAAGCGTTCAAAGCCTTCGATTTTCATATGCAGAAAACATTAGAAATAATGCATCAGTGCTATGATACATGAATTTCATGTATCATATTAATTAAAAGTGGCATGTTACACGTTATATTTTTTATCTTATAGTAGTATGTTACATGTAAAATCTTACATATCAAAAATTTAGGAGGAATTATTATGTTAAAAGTTGGTTTTATTGGACTTGGTATTATGGGCAGACCTATGACATTGAATTTATTAAAAGCCGGTGTGGATTTAACCGTATACGACATCAGTGAAAAAGCCGTTCAGGTTATTGCCGATGCCGGAGCCAAAACAGCCGCTTCGCCGAAAGAAATTGCGCAAAATACGGACATCATCATCACTATGGTGCCGAATGCGCCTATTGTAAAATCCCTGCTCGAAGGTGACAACGGTATTTTGGCAGGCATTAAAGAAAATTCCATTGTAATCGACATGAGTTCCGTTTCTCCTGTAGACTCCAAAAAATTTGCGGAAATGGTTGAAGCGAAAAATTGCAAATTCCTCGATTCTCCTGTAAGCGGCGGCGAACCGGGTGCTGTAAACGCTACGCTGGCTTTCATGATTGGCGGTGAAGCCGAAGTTGTGGAAAAAGCGCGTTTCGTCTTCAACGCGATGGGAACATCCGTTACTTTAGTAGGCCCGAACGGCAGCGGTTCCGTGGCCAAACTGGCTAACCAAATCATGGTAAACTTGAATATCGCTGCTGTATCCGAAGCGCTCGTACTCGCTACAAAAGCCGGCGCTGACCCGCAGAAAGTATACGAGGCAGTCCGCGGCGGCCTTGCCGGAAGCACTGTTTTGGACCAGAAAGCTCCGAAAATGATTTCCCGCAATTTTGCTCCGGGCGGAACACTTGCCATCAACTTAAAAGACATCACCAATGTAATGGCAACGGCCGACGCTCTCAGTGTACCGCTTCTGCTGACGGCTCAGTTAAAAGAAATCATGCACAGCCTCAAAGCAACAGGCCATCTCGGCGACGACCACAGCGGTATCGTTCAGTTCTACGAAAACATCTCCGGCGTAACCGTTCAATCCCCGCAAAAATAATAAATCCTTATAATAATGAGCTGAAAGCATATTCCATGCTATTTATGCTGTACTTTCTTCCTCATTTAGAGTATTTTCACGTTAGCTTTAGCTATTAAAAAGAAAAATTTTTAGCTATGTTTTTAGTTCAAATGTTTGAACGAAGTGAGTTTTTGAACGTTATAGATAAAAATTTTTCTTTTTAAAGTGAAAATCTCTAGTGGGCTACGAATTTAAGGCCTTTTCTTTTTGGGTACTTTTTATTTGGGCTACAAAGAAAAAGTACCTGGTGCAATATGAGAAAAATATTCGTAATAGCATTTTTTAATTATATTGCACCAAATTAATAGATATAATTATTCAATTTAATTTATTAAAATTTAAGAGGTTATATTATGGAAAAAATTCTGAAAACAAATTTGTTTGAAAATATACCACAAATTGATGAACACATTGTTGATGAAAAACTGCAAAAAGCGCTTGCTTCTTTAAATAAAAAAATCGTTGTGCTCGACGACGACCCGACCGGCGTTCAGACGGTTCACGATGTATCAGTCTACACCGACTGGTCGGAAGAAACGATTGCCGCTGGTTTTGCCGAAGAAAATCCGATGTTCTTTATCCTGACGAATTCCCGCGCTTTCACAGCCGACTATACAGCGCAGGTGCATAAAACCATTGCCCAGCGTATTGTGGCTGAAAGCAAAAAAACAAATAAGGAATTCATCATCATCAGCCGCAGCGACTCCACTCTGCGCGGCCATTATCCGCTGGAAACAGAAGTGTTGAAAGATACTGTTGAAGCAAATTCGGCCATTAAATTCGACGGCGAAGTTATGATGCCGTTTTTCAAGGAAGGCGGCCGCTTCACAATAAACAATATCCATTATGTACAGGAAGGCGATTATCTCACGCCGGCAGGCATGACTGAATTTGCCAAGGACAAAACATTTTCGTATAAATCCTCTCTTCTGCCGGAATACGTGGAAGAAAAAACACACGGCAAATTTAAAGCTGCCGATACGGTCTGCATAAGCCTCGCCGATTTGCGTGCATTGAAAACGGATGATATCGCCCAACAGCTGATAAATATAAAAAACTTCAACAAAGTTGTCGTAAACGCCGTAGATTACGTTGATGTCAAAGTATTCGTCATCGCTCTGATTAAAGCATTCCATGCTGGCAAAAATTTCCTGTTCCGCTCTGCTGCGGCACTGACGAAAGTTATCGGCGGCGTATCAGATAAAGCTCTGTTATCGCGCGAAGAACTTATTGCCGATAACGAAAACGGCGGACTTATCATCATCGGTTCGCACGTTAAAAAGACTACGCAGCAGTTCAACGAATTGCAAAAATGCAGCTGGATTAAATTCATTGAGTTCAATCATCTGCTCGTACTCGAACCAGAAAAACTGGAAGCTGAACTGAACCGTATCATCGCTGAAACGGAAAAATGTATTAAAAACGGTCAGACAACGGCTGTATTCACCGGCAGAAAACGCCTTGACGTCGGCTCGGAAGAAGAAAGTCTTAAAGTATCCGTAAAAATCTCCGAAGCCATCACCAGCATTGTGGCCAGATTGTCCGTTCAGCCGAGCTTCATCATCGCTAAAGGCGGCATTACCTCCAGCGATGTCGGCACAAAAGGTCTCAGTGTGAAAAAAGCCACTGTCATGGGACAGATAAAACCGGGTATCCCTGTATGGCAGACGGGCGCGGAAAGCAAATTCCCGTATATGCCGTACGTTATCTTCCCGGGCAATGTAGGCACACCGACGACATTGCGCGAAATCGTGGAAGAACTCGATAATAAAACTGCACAAGGATAAATAATTATGCTGATAAATCTAAAAAAAATGCTGCAGGCGGCGGAACAAAATAATTGCGCTGTCGGCTCTTACAATGTTTACAATCTCGAAAGTATTCTGGCCGTGAAAGAAGCCGTGGAAACGACAAAACTGCCTGCTATCATCGCTTTCGGCGAAAGTTACACGGCGCACGCGCCTATCGAAGCCATTGCCAGTATCGTTCATACACTGTTTATGACATCGACTGTGCCTGTCGTACTTCATCTCGACCATGCGCAAAATCCGTCCGTCATCAAGCAGGCTATCGACTGCGGCTTCACTTCCGTCATGTACGACGGCTCGCGATTGCCGCTGGCGGAAAATATCGCCAACTCGCAGAAAATCGTCAAAATGGCGCATGCTTCCAACGTAAGTGTTGAAGGTGAACTCGGCTACCTGAACAACGAAGACGGCAGCGGCGAGGCTTCCGCCTCATGTACCGATGTGAATGATGCCGTAAATTACACGGAAAAGTCAGGTATAGATGCACTGGCTATCGCTATCGGCAACGCTCACGGATTATATAAATCAGCGCCGCAGCTCAATTTTGCCCAGCTAAAAAAACTGCATGAAAACGTGCAATGTCCGCTGGTACTGCACGGCTCGTCCGGTATTTCCTTCGCCGACTTGCAAAAAGCCATTGATTTGGGCATACGAAAATTCAACATCAATACGGAAGTTTCCACAACGGGTGTAAAAGCGCTGCGCGAATATCTGGCGCAAAACCCGTATGAACAAAATCCGAATTTGCGTCTGGAAACGGTGCTGAAATACGCCCGCTCGCAAATGAGCTGCAAAATCGCCGAATTTATGCAAATTTTTGCCAACAAGGAGAAAATAAAATGAAATATGATGTTACGATAACGGGAATTGGCGACTTTTCCCTGCAACTTCTGCAACTGCGTGAAAGTATGATAATTTTCGATAAAGACGTTCCGTATGAATATCTGGAAATGGTCATCTCCCACACGAAAAGCGATATTAAAGGAAATATTTCCGTCGGTGATATAGTCGTCATTGCCGACAAGGAATATAAAATAACGGCAATTGGTTCGGAAGCTTTAAAAACGCTGAAAGAACACGGCCACTGCACACTCATTTTCAACGGAGCCGGCAGCGTAGAGCAGCCGGGACAGATTGCGCTTGCCGGACGCGGC
This sequence comes from Megamonas hypermegale, assembly GCA_002314325.1. GTDB lineage: Bacteria > Bacillota > Negativicutes > Selenomonadales > Selenomonadaceae > Megamonas > Megamonas hypermegale_A. The sequence continues at coordinate 76,412 of DCFC01000029.1, read as the reverse complement.
ATTCCGCGCGTAATGGTAGGCGACAAAATCACGTTTGAATGATTTAGTCGAAATAAAAAAGGGGGATGTTTATGGATACTACAATATTTCTTGTACTAACACTGTTTTCAGCTATCGCACTTGTCGTATTTTTAATTATGAAAGCCCGCCTGCACGCTTTTGTCAGCCTCGTTATCGCCTGCTTTTACGTCGGCGTTCTTACCGGTATGCCGTTACTTAAAATATGCTCGTCCATTGAAGCCGGTATGGGCAGCACGCTCGGATTTCTGGCTACCGTTCTCGGTCTCGGCAGTATTCTCGGCAAAATGCTGGAAGAATCCGGCGGTGCAGAACGCCTTGCCCGTACTTTAATCAACACGCTCGGCAAACAGCGCGCCAATTGGGCCATGATGATTGTCGGCCTTTTAACCGGTATTCCCGTATTCTTCCAGGTAGGCTTCGTTTTATTAATTCCGCTCGTAATCAGCGTTGCCCGCGCTACCGGTCTTTCCATCGTAGCTATCGGCGTGCCGATGGGCGTATCGCTGCAAATCGTACACTGTATGCTGCCGCCGCATCCGGCCGCTATGGCTATCGCGTCCACATTGAACGCCGACCTCGGCAAAGTCATCCTGCTCGGTCTTGTTGCCTGCATTCCTGCCGCTATCGTTGCCGGTCCTATCTATGCAAAACTTTTAAGTAAAAATATCAAAACCGATTTACAGGCACTTACTCAGCCGGTAAAACCCGTTGCCGACAGCGAACTGCCGAAATTCGGCATTACACTGTTCACCATTTTGCTGCCGATGATTATCATGGTCGGCAAAACCATATTCGATTTAACACCGCTCAAAACTTCACAATACGCCGATATCGTAAACTTTATCGGCAATCCGATTACAGCTCTTTTAATTTCCGCCTTTTTCGCTTACTGGTCACTCGGTCTTGCCCGCGGCTTCAACCGCAATCAGCTTTTAAAATTCACTGAACAGTGCTTCGGCCCTGTAGCCGGTATTCTGCTCGTTATCGGTGCCGGCGGTGCATTCAACAAAGTTCTACTCGACAGCGGTCTCGGCGTTCAGCTCGGCGCTATTTTAGCCAGCCTGTCTTTAAGCCCGCTCATTCTAGCATGGTTTGTCGCTGCCATGATGCGTTTTTCCGTCGGCTCGGCAACTGTTGCCATGATGACTGCCACCGGTATCGTACTGCCTGTACTGCCGCAGTATCCGGGACTTGACCCAGCGCTTGTCGCTCTCGCCGTAGGTTCCGGCGCAATCTGCTTCTCGCATGTAACGGACTCGGGATTTTGGATTGTTAAAGAATATTTCGGTATTTCCGTAGTGGATGCCTTGAAATCGTACACCCTCGCAACATGTGTTGCTTCCATCATTGCTATCTGCATGACGCTAGCACTTTCCACAATTATTTAAAACTCTTTTATCTAAGCCTCTTTAAAATAAATCATATAAACTTACAAGAGCTGCCGCATGAAGAAAATTTTTCTCCTTGCGGCAGCTCTTATTTATATTTGTAGAAACTATATTACTATTTGATTTTTAGAACAAACCGGTAATCTTGCCGTTGATATCGATATCCATATTTTCGGCAGCCGGTTTTTTCGGCAGACCCGGCATGGTGAGTACGTTGCCTGTGAGTGCAACGATAAATCCGGCACCGGCGCTTATGCGCAGTTCGCGTACAGTGATTTTAAAGCCAGTCGGCGCACCGAGTTTTGCCTGGTCATCGCTCAGGGAATATTGCGTTTTTGCCATGCAGATTGGCATTTTGTCAAGACCCGCCGCTTCCAGTTCAGCGATGGTCTTTTCAACGGTAGGTGTATAATTTACGCCGTCAGCGCCGTAAATTTGGGTAGCAATGGCATTGATTTTATTTTTAATCGTGTCGTTTTCATCATACATATAATGGAAATCGGACGGTTTTTCACATGCTTCGATGACTTTCTGCGCCAGGTCAACAGCACCTTCGCCGCCTTTTGCCCAAGCTTCAGAAATGCTGACGGATGCTCCCATGCTTTCGCAGAGTGCTTTAAGTTCCTTAAGTTCGTTTTCCGTATCCGTCGGGAAGGCGTTGATGGCAACAACGATTGGCAGACCGAATTTCTGGATGTTTTCAATGTGTTTGGCGAGATTTGTCATGCCTTTTTTGAGCGCTTCGATATTTTCCGTGCCGAGCTCGGTTTTAGCAAGACCGCCGTGCATTTTCAATGCGCGGATTGTCGCAACGATAACGACGGCATTCGGTCTGAAACCGGTGAAGCGGCATTTGATGTCGAGGAATTTTTCCGCGCCGAGGTCAGCGCCGAAACCTGCTTCCGTAACAGTGTAGTCAGCCATTTTCAAAGCGTATTTTGTCGCCATTACGCTGTTACAGCCGTGAGCGATATTGGCGAACGGGCCGCCGTGAATAAGCGCCGGAGTGCCTTCGAGCGTCTGAACGAGGTTCGGTTTGATAGCGTCCTTGAATAATAAAGTGAGCGCACCCGTTACGTTCAGTTCTTCAGCGCGTACAGGACGGCCGGAACGAGTGTAGCCGATAATGATGTTGCCGAGACGTTTTTTCATGTCTTCGAGGTCGGAAGTCAGGCATAAGATTGCCATCATTTCGGAAGCAACGGTGATGTCAAAGCCTGTTTCGCGCGGTACGCCGTGCGCTTTGCCGCCGAGACCGCAGATGATATTGCGCAATGCGCGGTCGTTGAGGTCGAGGACGCGCTTCCATGTAATGCGGCGCACGTCAAGGTCGAGTGCGTTGCCCTGCTGGATATGATTGTCGATAACGGCTGCTAAAAGATTGTGTGCCGTAGTGATGGCATGAAAGTCACCGGTGAAATGCAGGTTGATATCTTCCATCGGTACAACCTGAGCATAGCCGCCGCCTGCTGCGCCGCCTTTAAGACCGAAACACGGACCGAGCGACGGTTCACGCAGAGCGATAGTCGTTTTTTTGCCGAGACGGTGCAGTGCGTCACCGAGACCGATGCTCGTCGTCGTCTTGCCTTCGCCTGCCGGCGTAGGATTGATGGCCGTAACAAGGATTAATTTGCCGTTTTGTCTGTCTTTTAATGTATTCCAGTAGTTCAGAGAGATTTTTGCTTTATATTTTCCGTATAATTCCAGGTCGTCTTCTGGAATTTCAAGATGTTTGGCAATTTGGGTGATTGGCTGCATGACAGCTTCCTGAGCGATTTCAACGTCTGTTTTCATTTGGGTATTACCTCCAATAAGTTTTATATTAATATTATCTCATATCTCAGGGCATAAAAAAACGCCTGAGCATATGATTTTATGCCCAGACGGTCGACTTTTTGCAAATAGTACGGTTCACGTGGTTAATTCCACTTAAAATCCGTCAGTCCCGTACCGTTTATAAATTTATGTCTTTATTATAGCAAAGAGCATATTGATTAGCAAGCTGCATTTTTACGGCGATAACAGTATTTTGCAGCAGCATAGCGATAGTCAGAAGGCCGACGCCGCCCGGAACAGGCGTGATGGCTCCGGCTACGTTTACGGCGTTTTCGAAATCGACGTCGCCGACGAGTTTTTTCGGAGCAATGCGGTTGATGCCTACATCAATTACAGTCGCGCCCGGCTTTATCATATCGGCCGTGATGAATTTCGGTTTACCGATGGCGGCAACGAGGATATCAGCCGTTTGACAGATTTCTTTTAAATTTTTCGTATGCGAATGGCAGATTGTCACCGTGGCATTTTTGGATAACAGCAAATGCGCCATTGGTTTGCCGACGATATTGCTGCGGCCGATGACGACGGCGTGCGCACCGTCCATATTTATATGACTCGCTTCGAGCATTTTCAGGCAGCCGTGCGGCGTACACGGAACGAGAGCCTCTTGTCCCGTTACCATTTTGCCGACATTGATGGGATGAAAACCGTCGACATCTTTAAACGGATTGATTTCGTTCAGGATTTCCTCTTCGTGCTGAGCGATGGCTTTCGGCAGCGGCAGCTGAACGAGAATACCGTGAATTTCCTTACGGAAATTCAGTTCGTCGATTTTGCGGATTAATTCGTCCTTCGTCGTTGTTTCAGGCATTTCGATGACTTCGGAATAAATGCCGATTTCTTCGCAGGCTTTGTGCTTGTTGCGTACATATACTTTTGAAGCGGCGTTTTCCCCGACGATGATTACGGCAAGGCCGGGCGTTATGCCGCATTCCTGTTTCAGTCGTAAAACTTCTTTTTTCGTTTCCTCTTTAAATTGAGCGGCAAAAACTTTGCCGGATAAAATTGTGGCAGTCAAAAATAAGCACCTCCGCTAAGTTAAATCTATTAAAGTGAATATGAATATTACAATGGATACAATGCCGTTGCGCATGAAATACACCTGCGTCAGGCGGTGAAAATCATGCGGCGAGACGAGGCTGTGCTGATAGATGAGCGTGATGACGGCGATTAGAACACCGATATAGTAAATCCAGGATAAATCAAAATAAATTCCTGTCAAGATAAAACAGATTATGGAAACGATATGCACATAGGCGGCTATGCGCTGCGCTTTGGCCACGCCGAAACGGGTAGCCATGGAATGCAGCCCGTTTTTCAAATCAAACGCTCTGTCCTGACTGCCGTAAATCACATCAAAGCTGCCAATCCAGAGGCATACGCCGCCGCTTAAAAAGATGATGCCGAGCGGCAGCTGCCCCGTGACTGCCATATAACCGCCTGCCGGCGCCATGGCCAGTGCCATGCCGAGAAAATAATGGCACAGAAAAGTAAATCTTTTCGTATAAGGATAAAACAGTAAAAAGAACAGGCAGATTGGCGTCAGTTTCAGACAAATCGGCGCCAGCTGGGCGGCGGAAAACAAAAACAAAGCCAGACTGACAATGATGAGTGCGACAACTTCAACCGGCTTAATCGTACCGGCAACGAGCGGACGTTTTTTCATGCGCGGCTGAATTTTGTCAAATTTTAAATCAACAATATTGTCCATAGCAAGAGCGGAGCTTCTGGCGCCGACCATAGCGAGCGTTACCCAGATAAAATCGTGCAGTGAAGGGATACCCCTTGCCGCAAGGAATAATCCCATATAGGCAAAGGGTAGAGCAAATACAGTGTGATGAAGGGCGATATTGTTGATATGAGCTGTTAATTTACTCAAGACCAAGTTCCTTCCATTTATTATCTACAATTTTCTTGATATCATCGGTCATGGTTATTTCATCCGGCCATTCGCGCGTATGACCTTCTTCCGGCCACGTTTTCGTGGCGTCAATGCCGATTTTCGTACCCCATTTCGCCATCGGCGAGGAATGGTCGAGCGCATCGAGCGGGCCGTCCACCATGACTAAATCGTGTTTGGCGTCGATATTGTTGTAAACGCGCCACCATACTTCTTTTTCGTTCTGCACGTCAACATGTTCGTCAACGACGATAATCAGTTTGGTGAACATCATCTGTCCCATGCCCCAAAGTGCGTGCATGACTTTTTTCGCCTGCTGCGGATACGTTTTCTTGATGGAAACCATCACGCAGTCATGGAATACGCCTTCGAGCGGGAAATTGATATCGCGGATTTCTGGAATTGCCTGCTGGAGCAGCGGCAGGAAAATGCGTTCCGTAGCTTTCGCAAGATAGCAGTCCTCCATCGGCGGTTTGCCGACGATTGTCGCCGCATAAATCGGATTTTTGCGGTGCGTGATACAGGTGATATGGAAAACAGGATAATCATCCGCGAGAGAATAATAACCCGTATGGTCGCCGAACGGACCTTCGCGGCGCGTTTCGCCGATATTTACATAGCCTTCCAGCACGATTTCGCTCGTCGCCGGAACTTCCACATCGACCGTTTTGCATTTTACCATTTCCACCGATTTCTTGCGAAGAAAACCGGCAAATACCATTTCGTCGATATCGCGCGGCAGCGGAGCCGTAGCGGAATACGTAACGACAGGGTCAGTACCGATAGCTACAGCAACTTCGATTTTGTCCATGCCCAATTCTTTATATGCACGGTAATTGCTGGCGCCGTCTTTATGCAAATGCCAGTGCATACCCGTCGTCTGTCCGTCATATTTTTGCAGGCGGTACATGCCGACATTGCGCTTGCCCGTTTTCGGATTGCGCGTGAAAACAAGCGGCAGAGTGATAAACGGTCCGCCGTCCTGCGGCCAGCATTTTAGAATAGGAAATTTATCCAAAGTAGGATTATCAGTGATGACAACTTCCTGACACGGTGCTTTTTTCACATATTTTGGGAAATTGATAGCCCTTTTTGCCGTCGGAATAATGTGCAGCAAATCCATTTTGTGCTGCAGGGAAATATACGGCAATTTCAGAATTTCGCGCAGTTCATTCGGAATTTCCTCCAAATCATCCACGCCGAAAGCCAGAGCAAGGCGCTCCTTGCTGCCGAATGCGTTCATGAGTACCGGCATATCGTAGCCGATTACATTTTCAAATAAAAGAGCGACATTTTTATCGCCTTCCATCTTCGATACGCGGTCGGTGATTTCCGTAATTTCCAGATTGCAGTCGACCGGCGTTTTTATGCGCTTGAGCCAGCCGCGTTTCTCAAGTGCGTCGATATATTCTCTTAAATCATAAAAAGCCAAGAATTTCACTCCTTAGAAAATTATTTTGCATGGAATATTATACCATATTTATATGAGTTGTTCATTTTTCTTTGAAGCTCAAAGAAAAACGAACCAAAAAGAAAACCTTTTTAAACGTTCCGCTATCGCTGCACTGGGCGAGCCTTCGTAGCTCTTCTTTAAAAAGAAACAGTACAACGGCTCGAAACGCTCGGAATTTGGCTCGTGCCTTCTAATTCCAGCCGAAACTTAAATTGAGCTGTTGATACGATATTTTGCTGGTCATGCTAAATCTTTGTCTGCGTTGGAGATTTTTACGGTAGCTTTAGCTATTAAGAAAANNGAAAATCTCTTATGGGCTACGAAACAAGGCATTTTCTTTTTCGGCAACTTTTCTTTGTGCCAGCAAAGAAAAATTGCCCGGCGCAATATGAAGATAAATTAAGAAATTAATTCTCTTCATCTTATATTGTGCCGAACGGCACTTTCTTTATTACAGGGCTAATAAATTAAATAAACTGCCGAATAAGCCGGCAGTTTATTTTTTATTGCGAAATTGATTGCGGTATTCTGTCGGGGTCTGCTGGACAATTTTTTTGAACTGTTTGGTGAAATAAGCATTATCTTCAAAACCGACTTCCATTCCTATCTGGCTGATGGTGTGATTTGTTTCAACCAGCAGCTCTTTTGCTTTATTTATACGTATATTGAGCAGCAACTGCAGCGGGCTTATGCCGTATTTCTTCTTTACGCAGCGGATGATATGCGTGGGATGAAAGGCGTATTCCGCCGCCAACTTTTTCAAATCAAACGGTTCCTTGTAAAACAGATTAAAATAATCATAAATATCCTGCGCAACATCTTTGTCGCTGGAAATATTCACGTCGCAGAGAATGCTCAATATAGAAAAGAACAACTGCTGACTTTTTATCTGGGAAACGGCAGAAGAATAAAAATCCTTTTTCGGACGTTTTTTGTCGATTTTAACCTGAACGATGGCATTCATACATTCCGCCATCTGCGACTGCTGTTCCAGATTGAGATAACCGTATTGCGGCAGGCTGATATGAAACGGTTCCTTAATAAACTGATAGTTGGCTTTCTGTTTATGATTTCTGTCGTAAATCGGTTTATCAGCATAAGAGAAACTGCCGGTAGTATAAAAATGAAGCCAGAAAAAATTTGTCGGTTTATCACAGCATTTATAACCTTTATGCAGACGATTGGGCGGCAAAATGAGGAACTGTCTTTCATCGACGGTATACCGCTTGTTGTTTTCTTCCATATAAAGTGTCCCCGCCGTTACGAAAATAAGGTTGAATGTCTGTTCCATGACGCGACGCAGATGAATATCGCCGGTGCGGTAAAATGACTTGAAAGAATTAGAAAATACGGTGGAACCGATGGCTATGACGTATATGCCGTTTCATTCCTTCGGCAATCATGCAGGCGGCAAGTCGAGCAGCGGCATGTTTATTGCTGAAGCCGGTGTAATCAGACGGCTGGCACAGGACGGACCGTGCGTCATCTTGGGTCGTTCAGCCGACTATGTACTGGCAGATATGCCGAACCACTTTGCCATTTTTGTCTGCGCCGACGATAAATACAGACAGCAAAGAGGCAAAGACGTATACGAAGGCAAGACGCTGAAAGAGCTGGACAGGGAAAACGAAAAAAGAGCCGCTACTACAATTATTATACAGGCAGAAAATGGGGCGAACCGGCCAATTACGATTTAGTGGTAAATACAGGCAGAGCACCGCTCAACAAAATTGCGGACGCTATTATCAAATATATAGATACGCTTAAATAATGATAAAAATATTTCAGAAAGACTTCTCCATGACGCTGGCATTTTTCGGTATCATTGCCATTATCTTATTCATCGTAGCTTTTAAAAATCTGCGTGAAGTAAATGTGGAAAAACTGAAAACAATCCCGATAAAAGACAGCGTTAAGGCGATAAAAGGCAACTGGCCTTGGATTTTAATCGTTACAGCCAATCTGATTTTCTGGATTGCCATTACTATCCGTCAGTCCACCGTTGTTTACTACTGTCAGTATTATCTGGGCGATAAAGACCTCACGGCGGTAATCAACGGCGTAACAGTCGCTCAGGTTATCGGCATGGTTTGCATTCCGTTCCTCGTAAAAGTTTTCAATAAATACGGCACGATGATATTCGGCTTCATCTTAGTTGCTTTCGGTCATATTGCCATCTTCTTCTGCGGCAGCAATATTCAGATTTTAATCGCCTTATGGGTTATTGCCTGCATCGGTCAGGGCATTGCCTGCTCCATGCCGTTTGCCATGCTTTCTGATACAGTCGACTACGGCGAATGGAAGACGGGCATCAGAGCCAGCGGCTTTTTGACGGCAATCGGCAGTGCTTTCTGCATAAAAGCCGGTTCCGGTATCGGCGGATTTATTCCGGCAATCGTTATGGAATTTTTCGGTTACGTTCCGAATGCCGTCCAGTCGGCACAGGCCGTATTCGGCATTCAGCTCGTATTTACATGGCTTCCGGCCGTCATCTTCTTATGCGGTATTTTACCGATGATTGTATATCGCAAATATGAACGTAATGAACGCAATATTTTAATGGAACTGGCAAAAAGAAATTAAATTCAGGAGGATATATCATGTTTGAAAATAAAATAAAAATTACGGCACCGTTCTGGCAGCAGTATATTAAACTGGTACGCGAAGAAATGCTGCCGTTTCAATGGGATGTACTCAACGACAAGGCTGATATAAAAATCGAAAAGGAACGCGACGCCGATTATATTCCGTCGGAAAAAAGCCATGCCATCGAAAACTTCAAAATCGCGGCAGGCATAACACAGGGCCACCATTACGGCATGGTATTTCAAGACAGCGACGTTTATAAATGGCTGGAAGCGGCAGCTTATGCACTGCATCAGCATTATGATGAAGACTTTCGCAAGATTGCCGACGGTGTGGTGGATTTATTGGCACAGGCACAGGAAGAGGACGGCTACTTAAATACGTATTTTACGATTGAAGCACCGGACCGCAAGTACAAACGCCTTTATCAGAGCCACGAACTTTACTGCGCCGGTCATTTCATCGAAGCGGCAGTCGGCTATTTCAACGTTACAGGCAATAAGAAAATTCTTGATATAGCATACAAACTGGCGGACAATATCGACAGACATTTCGGTAGTGAAGAAGGCAAAATTCATGGCTATGACGGCCATGAGGAAATCGAACTGGCACTATTGCGCCTGTACGAATTATCGCATGATGAAAAATATAAAAAACTGACTCATTTTTTCCTGTATGAACGCGGCAAAAATCCGAATTTCTTCAAAGAACAGCAGAAAGACGACCCGTCGACGAAAGTTCTGATTGAAGGCATGGACGGCTTTAAACCGTCGTATTATCAAAACCATAAACCGATTTTGGAACAGGAAACGGCGGAAGGTCATGCAGTGCGCGTCATGTACATGTGCACCGGTATGGCAATGCTGGCCCGTCTTGATAACGACGAAGCAATGCTTAAAGCATGCAAGCGCCTGTGGAAAAATATCGTAACGAAACGCATGTATATCACGGGTGGCATCGGTTCTACAGCAATCGGCGAAGCCTTCACGGCTGATTACGATTTGCCGAACGATACGATGTACTGCGAAACGTGCGCTTCCATCGGCCTGATATTCTTTGCCGACAATATGCTGAAAATAGAACATGACAGCCAATATGCTGATGTGATGGAACGCGCACTCTACAACGCCGTAATCGACGGCATGGCATTGGACGGCAAGCATTTCTTCTATGTAAATCCGCTGGAAGTAGTGCCGGAACTCAGCAAAAAAGACCCGAACAAATCTCATGTCAAAACGACCCGTCCGGCATGGTTCGGCTGCTCATGCTGCCCGCCTAATCTTGCCCGTCTTTTGAGTTCACTGGATGAATATATGTATAAAACCACTGATGATACGATTTATGCCAATCTGTATCTGAGCAATGAAGCACAGTTCAAGTTGAAAAACAAAGCTGTTACACTTATGCAGGAAACAAATTATCCGTGGAACGGTAAAATAACATTCATCGTGAAAAACGGCGCCGCTTTCAAATTAGCACTGAGAATACCTGCATGGGCAGAAAATTACACTCTTAAGGTAAACAATAGTGAAGTAAAAGCACCCGTTGTAAACGGTTATGCCGTACTTGAATATAATTGGCAAAGCGGCGATACAGTTGTACTTGATTTGCCGATGAAAGCTCAATTTATCGGTGCTAATCCGCTGATACGCGAAGACCGCAGCAAAGTAGCCGTGCAGCGCGGACCGGTTGTTTACTGCGCCGAAGGCGTGGACAACGGCGCTAATCTGCAGCTTTTACAGATTGACACGCAGGCACCTATTACCGAAGAATTCAAAACCGACCTGTTTGGCGGCGTTGTTTCCCTGTCCATCAAGGGCAGCCGCATAAAACTCAATGACAACTGGAAAGATAAATTGTATCAGCCGGTGGATAAAATAAAAGATACCGACGCACAGACAGACATCAAACTTATACCGTATTTCACCTGCCTGAACCGCGGTGAAACGGAAATGGCAGTTTGGCTGCATAAAAAATAAAATTAATAAAACTCCATGAATAAACCTATTCTCTCATTTTAAATCTATTCTTTAAACCTACTCTCTCATTTTTATAGAATAACTGACAAAAATCTCCGAAAGCCTGGACCACTTTCGGAGATTTTGCATTTTCAAGAAAAAATATTTTCAAATATATCTTTTATGTTTATCGTTAAATTATCGCATACGGAAACTTTTATTTTCGTGTATAATGAGATAAAAGCATTTTCTCTGTTTAAGGAGTGAATTAGTATGGAAAATCTGGCTTATATAGATGAATTTAACGAAATAAAAACGGAACTGATTGACGGTGAGATTGTAATGATGTCGCCTAAACCGAGATTGGAGCACGGTACAGTCGTAACGAATATTTCAGCCGAATTCAGGCTGAATTTAAAAGGGAAAACATGCAGGGCTTACTGTGACGGCGTAGATGTTTTTATTGACGAGAAAAATATTTTCGTGCCGGATGTAATGATTGTCTGCAATCCCACCATCAGAAAAAAAGACGGCATACACGGCGCGCCGGATTTGGTCGTGGAGGTTTTATCACCGGCTACGGCGCACAATGACCGCTGGAAGAAAAAATATACGTACGGCAAAGCAGGTGTTAAGGAATACTGGCTCGTTGACCCGCTCAACTGTATCATAGAAGTTTATCTGAATAATAACGGCGAGTTTATTCTGGATAAATTGTATACAATGCAGGACACGGAGATTAAAGTTTCCGTATGCGATAAATTCATTGTCAAGATTGCGGATATATTCGATTATGCCGATTTGTATTTATAAATGTGGTTACATTGATAAAATATTGAGCCTTTAACCAGCACAATCGGCGTATTAAATCTTCTCATATTAAATTTAGCTGTAAAAAAAGCAGAATGACATACTCATTGAAAAATGAGCAGTCATTCTGCTTTTTTATTTTTTCATGGCGAAGCGCACGATTACGTAGCTTATTTCATACAGAAGTATCATCGGGATAGCTATCATGCACTGGGAAAATATATCCGGTGTCGGTGAGATGACAGCACCGATGACGAATGTCAAAAATATAACAAGACGCTGCTGTTTTGCCAAAAATTTGGAAGACACGATGCCCACTTTGGCGAGCAGGACGATAGCCAGCGGCAGTTCGAAAATAAATCCGAACGGCAACAGAAACGCTATGACGAAATCGAAATACTGCTTGATGGAGAACATCGGCTGAAGTTCCTGCGTACTGAAACCTACGAGAAATTTAACAGCGGCCGGCAACACGAGGAAAAACGAAAAGGCGATGCCCGCTATGAATAAGATAAGGGAAACCGGTACGATAACGGAAATGAGATACCGTTCCATGCCGATTAGGGCAGGCAGTACAAATCGCCAGATTTGGTAAAGGACGATAGGCAGTGCAATTAAAAATCCGACAAATATGGCAACTTTTATATAAGTAAAAAACGCCTCTGCCGGCTGCATATAATAAAGCTTGCCAGCAGGGCCGGTCAAAAGATGCATTATGTCTTCAATGAAATAGTAAGCAATACAACTGCCTATGCCGATAGCAATAAGCGAACGGATAAGACGCTTGCGTAGCTCCGTAAGATGAGCGATGATGGACATGCTGCCGTCATTTTTGCTTTCCGCAGCAGTCTCTTCCGTTTGCGCCGGAAGTACCGCGGAAGGCGTATTAGCGGCGGACAGATTGGCAGAGGTTTGTTCATTCATATCTTCAGACATAATAAACTACCTCACTTTTTAGCTGTTTCATCATCTTTTTTTGCTTCGTTTTTGGCTTCAATCGTTTTCGTATCGTTTTCATTGGAAGCAGAGCGGAATTCGCGAATGCTTTTGCCGACAGCTTTGCCGATTTCCGGCAGTTTGCCCGGGCCGAAAATTACGAGGGCAATTACTAAAATCAGAATTAACTCAGGAATACCAATGCTAGGAAACATTAAAATCACCTTTCTTGTTTATGTTTAAATTATTTATTATCTGTTTTGGCTTCTGCCTTGACAGCCGTTTCAACCGGTTTTGCCGGAGCCGGTTCGGCAGGTTTTACAGGCTGCAAATTTTCCTGCATGAAAACAGGCGGTCTTGCCGGCTGGTCGGGATTGGCAGGATTGGGCGGCGTCGGCGTAATGGCGCTTTTGGAACTGTCGTTTACCGAATTGGAAAATTCGGCAGAGGCCTTTTTAAATTCCTGTATGGCCTTACCCACACCGCGGCCGATTTCCGGCAATTTGCCCGGGCCGAATACGACGAGACCGATGATTAAAATTAAAATAAGTTCGGGAAATCCAATTCCAAACATGTTCGTTCACCTCATTAATAATCGCGTTTGCCGATGAAATCAGCGATAGCATCAAACGATTTATGCACGGATGAAGGCAAATCGTCAGGCAGAACTTCACGGGCGCGATTTAAAAATTCCGTTACTTTCGCTTTGGCAAATTCGATACCGTCCGATTTCTTGACGATTTCAATGGCGCGAGCCAAATCCTCACTCGTCATCTGGCGGTTTTCAATGATTGCTTTGAGCTCTTCGGCGTGCTCGCTGTGCTTATAAGCATAAATTACAGGCAGAGTGATGACGCCCTGCAAAATATCGTTGCCCGCCGGTTTGCCGATTTTTTTCGAGTCGGAAGTCAAATCCAGAATATCATCAACGATTTGGAACGCCATACCGATGCAGTAGCCGTATTCGCGCAGTGCCTTAATATTATTTTCAGACTGTTTGGCTACAATAGCACCAAGTTCGCAGCTTACAGCAATGAAATTAGCCGTTTTTTTTGCGATGCGGTCATAATAAATGTCCAAAGTTTCCGGTATGCTGTAGCCGAAATGATTTTGCATGATTTCCCCTTCGCTCAGGTCACAGACGATGGAGGCAAGGCGTTCGGAAATGCGCGGACCGTAATCATTCTTGGCAATGGCAGCGAATGCTTTGGCAAACAGATAATCGCCGGTGAGCACGGCTATATTGTTGCCCCATTTGGCATTGGCCGTAGCAGAGCCGCGGCGCGTTGCGGCATTGTCGAGCACGTCGTCATGCACCAGTGACGCGGTATGAATCATTTCAATCGCCATAGCAAGAGGCATTGCATAATTTTTATCTACATTATCGCTGCTTTTCGTAGCTAGAATATATAAAGCTGGACGAATTCGCTTTCCGCCGGAACTTATGAGATGACGACCGATATCCGTGATAAGTTCAACAGGGGATTCAACAGTTTCATATAATAAATCTTCTAGCGATGATAAGTCTTTTTTTATAATGTAAAACATCTTATTGGTTGTCAACAAACTATATCACCTACAAATTATAAATACTAACTTAATTAAGTTTACTACAAAACCCGTCTATTCGTAAACAACGAAGATGAAAAAATTATGCAAAACGTTTAATCTGATATAATTTTATCTATTGGAGTAAACTTTAGGTCAAGTATTTTTTGCCTGTTGTGATATAATAAAGTAAATATAAGGAAGGTGTTTGTTTTGAAAGAACTGATTTTACTGGGCACCGGCAATGCCATGGTCACAAAATGCTTCAATACTTGTTTTGCTATTCGTCAGGATGACGAATATTTTCTGGTCGATGCCGGCGGCGGAAACGGAATACTTGCGCAGCTAGAAAAAGCTAATATAGATATGTGCCGCATTCACCACATGTTTGTGACGCATGCGCATACCGACCATGTGCTCGGCGTTATCTGGGTAATCCGCAAGATTGCTACGCTCATCAATAAAGGAAAATACACAGGGAAATTTCATATCTACTGTCATGATGTGTCTAAAAACGTTATCGAAACAATTGCCAAGTTGACATTGAAGAAAAAAGATTTAGCACAAATCGGCAGAAATATTCTGTTTCATGAAGTAACAGACGGCCAGCAGGCGGAAATTCTGTCCATGCACGTTATTTTCTTCGATATCTTATCGACAAAAGCCAAACAGTTCGGCTTCTGCGCCGATTTTGACGACGGTACATCGCTGTGCTGTCTGGGAGACGAGCCGTACAATGAAGCTTGCCGCGTTTATGCCGAAGGAGCAAATTGGCTTTTAGCCGAAGCGTTCTGTCTGTACGCCGACAGAGATATTTTCAAACCGTATGAAAAACATCACAGCACCGTCAAGGAAGCGTGTGAGCTGGCTGAACAGTTGAACGTGCAAAACCTCGTGCTCTACCATACGGAAGATAAACATATTAAAGACCGCAAAAAGCTTTATACGGAAGAAGGCAGACAGTACTATTACGGCAATCTGTTCGTGCCGGATGATTTGGAACGCATTAATTTGAATTAATAATGAAAAATTTTTCAGACTTGATTTATTCATAGGCAAGTGCTATGATGTTTTTTGTAAGAGAAAATTTAATACAGACAGTCTTTGGGGCAGGGTGCAATTCCCTACCGGCGGTTACAGCCCGCGAGCCTTGTGCATGATTTGGTGAAATTCCGAAGCCGACAGTACAGTCTGGATGAGAAAAGATTGGTGTTATTTATAAATAATTTGTAATGGATATTTATAAATTCAGAAGCTTTAAGGCTGTTATCTGCTACTGCATTTAACAGCCTTTATTTTTACCATCACCACTAAGACTGAGAATTTGAGGTGATAATTTGAGTTATAACGAAAAATACATGCGTCTGGCGCTGGAACTGGCGGCGAACGCCACCGGCAGGACATCGCCCAATCCGCTCGTTGGCGCCGTCGTCGTAAAGGACAACCGCGTCGTCGGCTGCGGCTGGCACCGCAAGGCAGGTACGCCGCATGCGGAGGTGCATGCACTTAATCAGGCGGGAGAGCTGGCGCGCGGTGCGGAAGTATACGTTACGCTGGAACCGTGCTCGCATTACGGCAAGACGCCGCCGTGCGCCAAAGCGCTCATTGAAGCAGGCGTGAAAAAAGTCTATGCGGCGCTACTCGACCCCAATCCGAAGGTAGCGGGCAGAGGTTTTAAAATGCTGGAAGATGCCGGTATCGAAGTTGCATACGGTTTTCTGGAAGATGAAGCCAGACGGCAGAATGAAGTTTTTCTGAAATGGATTGAACAAAATAAACCGTTTATTGCCATGAAAGCCGCCATGACGCTC
The DNA here is from genome assembly GCA_002314325.1 of Megamonas hypermegale. Taxonomy (GTDB): domain Bacteria; phylum Bacillota; class Negativicutes; order Selenomonadales; family Selenomonadaceae; genus Megamonas; species Megamonas hypermegale_A. The sequence goes on along the minus strand of DCFC01000029.1, from coordinate 60,165 downwards.
GACGGCAAAATCGCGACAGTCTCCGGCCAGTCAAAATGGATAACGAATGAAAAATCGCGCCGTTACGGTTATAAACTGCGCGATATATACGACGGCATCATGGTCGGCATCAACACGGTGAAAGAGGATAATCCGTCGCTTACCGCCCGCGTCGAAGGCGGTCAAAATCCGGTGCGCATCGTACTGGACAGTTCGCTCGATATTGATTTAGCGGCGAACGTAATTATGGATAAACAAGCAAAGACGATAATCGCCACGACGGACAGAGCCGAGCGTGCCAAAATCACGGCTCTGGAAAAACTGGGCATACAGGTGCTTATCGTGGATACAGATGCTGAAGGCCGCGTCGATATCGTAAAACTTACGGATATGCTCGGGCAGCAGAATATTTGCAGTATTCTCGCCGAAGGCGGCGGCAGCGTGCACGGCAGCCTGATAGAAAATCATCTGGTCGACAGAGTTTATTTCTTTATCGCTCCGAAAATCATCGGCGGTGCAAATGCCAAAAATCCAGTAATGGGAAGCGGCATTTCCGCTTTAAACGAAGCGGTGGAACTTGCGGAAACGGAAGTTTTGCAGCTGGACGGAGATATTTTAATTACGGGGCGCGTAAAATAGCAGCGGCGGGGAAGTGATGAAATGTTTACGGGCATAATTGAAGAAATCGGCACGGTGCGCAATATCATAAAAGGCGCGCGCTCCATACAGCTGGCGATTGCAGCGCACAAAGTGCTGGAAGGCACGAACTTAGGTGACAGTATCGCCGTCAACGGCGTATGCCTCACCGTTACAAAGCTCGGCAAAGACGGTTTTACGGCCGACGTAATGCCGGAGTCCATGGCAAAAACGAATATGGGCGGATTGAAACCGGGCGACAAGGTGAACCTGGAAAGAGCGCTGACGCTGGCAAGCCGTCTCGGCGGTCATATCGTGAGCGGTCATATCGACGGCGTCGGCAAAATCATCAGCAAAGAAAAAGACGACAATGCTGTGCGCGTCACACTTACGGCGAATGCAAAAGTCATGAAATACATCGTTTCCGAAGGCTCGGTCGCACTCGACGGCGTAAGCCTCACGGTTGCGCATCTGGGCGAAAATGATTTTACCGTTTCGCTCATTCCGCATACGGCGCAGGTGACGACACTGCTGGACAAAAAAATCGGCGACAAGCTGAATATCGAAAATGATGTAGTCGGCAAATACGTGGAACGGCTGCTCGGATTTTCCGCCAAAGATGAAGCAAAAGAAACGAAGCCGTCTTTAAGTTTAAGTTTTTTACGTGAAAACGGCTTTTGAGAAATGAGGTAACATAATGGATTTTAAATATAATACGGTTGAAGAAGCGATTGAAGCATTCAAACAGGGACAGATGGTACTCGTGACAGACGACGAGGACAGAGAAAACGAAGGCGATTTAATCGTGGCAGCGGAAAAAGCCACGCCGGAAGTAATCAACTTCATGGCGACATATGCCAAAGGCTTAATCTGTGTGCCGATGTCGGCTGAATTAATCGACAAAGCAGGGCTCACGCAGATGGTCAGCCACAATACGGACAATCATGAAACGGCATTTACCGTATCCGTCGATGCCAAAGACACGACGACGGGGATTTCCGCTTTTGAAAGAGCCAGAACGGTGGAAGTATTAATCAGCGACGATGTAAAACCGGAAGATTTGCGCCGTCCCGGCCATATGTTCCCGCTGCGCGCCGTAGAAGGCGGCGTACTCTGCCGCACCGGCCACACGGAAGCAACGGTGGATTTAGCACTCCTTGCCGGCTTCAAACCGGCGGGACTGTGCTGTGAAATCATGAAGGAAGACGGCCATATGGCACGCACGCCAGATTTAATCGAATTTGCCAAAAAGCATAATCTCGTATTCATCACAGTGGCTCAGCTTATCGCCTACCGCAAGAAAACGGAAAAAATGGTCGAAAAAATCGCCGAAGCCGATTTCCCGAATAAATTCGGTCATTTCCGCATTATGGCATATGAAAGCAAATTGGACGGCAAATGCCACCTGGCTATCGTCAAAGGCGATGTCCGCGGCAAAAAGAATGTATTGGTGCGCGTTCATTCCGAATGCCTGACAGGCGACGTTCTCGGCTCCATGCGCTGCGACTGCGGCGACCAGCTTCATCTTGCCATGCAGAAAATCGAAGCAGCGGGCGAAGGTGTAGTGCTGTACCTGCGTCAAGAAGGCAGAGGCATCGGTCTTGCCAATAAAATCAGAGCATATGCTCTGCAGGACGAAGGCAAAGACACTATTGAAGCCAATGTGCTTTTAGGCTTCGCACCGGATTTGCGTGAATACGGCATCGGTGCGCAGATTTTGGAAGATTTGGGGTTGACGAGTATCCGCCTTTTGACGAATAACCCGGCTAAAAGAGCAGGGCTGGAAGGCTTCGGTCTGGAAATCGTCGAACGTGTGCCGCTGGAAATTCCGGCCAATAAATACGACGCCAAATATTTAAAAGTAAAAAAAGAAAAAATGGGACACTTATTAAAATAATAAAGGAGAAATTTTTATGGCTAATGTTTTTGAAGGTTATTTAACCGGTAAGGATTTGAAAATCGGTATCGTAGTGGCTCGTTTTAACGAATTCATTACGAACAAACTGCTCGGCGGTGCGATTGATACGCTGCGCCGTCATGAAACTTGCGAGGAAAATATCGACGTTGCCTGGGTGCCGGGCGCATTTGAAATTCCGCTCGTTGCAAAGAAAATGGCGGAAAGCGGCAAATACGACGCCGTTATCTGCTTGGGCGCCGTTATCCGCGGTTCGACAAGCCATTACGACTATGTATGCAACGAAGTTTCCAAAGGCGTGGCTCAGGTAGGGCTGCAAAGCGGTGTTCCGACGATTTTCGGCGTCGTTACGACGGAAAATATCGAACAGGCTATCGAACGCGCCGGCACGAAAGCAGGCAACAAAGGCGCTGATGCCGCTATGGCTGCAATGGAAATGGCAAGCCTTTTGAAAAAAATTTAAAATGATACCGAAAGCGGAAAATATTTACTACTAAAGATAAGTATTTTTCGCTTTTTCTTTTTATAGTATAATAAAGACATTAAGATTAGAGCTAGGAGAGATTTTAATGAAAATTTTAGTTGACCATGCAGACATCAACGCTATCAAGAAAATGTACGAATATTATCCGGTGGACGGCGTTACGACCAATCCGTCCATTCTGAAAAAAGCGGGTAAAAATCCGTACGACGTGCTGCTCGAAATCAGAGAATTCATCGGCAAGGACGCTGACCTTCATGCGCAGGTAATCTCCCGCAAAGCAGAAGATATGGTGACGGAAGCGCATAAAATGCTGGAAATTCTGGGCGCAAATACTTTTATTAAAGTGCCTGTCGTACCAGAAGGCTTAAAAGCCATTAAAATTCTGGCTACAGAAGGCGTGAGTGTAACGGGTACTGCCATTTACAATCAGATGCAGGGCTTTCTTGCCGGTAAAGCCGGTGCCAAATACGTAGCTCCGTATGTAAACCGTATCGACAATCTCGGCGCTAACGGTATTCAGGTTGCTAAGGACATTCACGATATGCTGAAAAAAGCCGGTCTTGAAACGCAGGTGCTGGCAGCCAGCTTCAAAAATTCCCAGCAGGTGCAGGAGCTTGCCGCATACGGCGTAGAAGCGAGCACCGTTGCACCGGATGTGATTGAAGGTTTGATTAAAGTCGACGCGGCAAGATGTGCCATTGATGTATTCATCAGTGATTTTGAAGATTTATGCGGCGCAGGAAAAACAATGCAGATGATAAATCCTACCCCGCTGTTTCAGGTGAGATAATAAATAAAAAAGATAAAGATTTCCTATAAGGATTTCTTTATCTTTTTTGGTTGTAAAGATGTCAAAAAATGGTACAATAGATTTATGTTAAATACCTATTGTGCTAGTTAATTTTCCGAAGCAGTATAATAGTTTATATTNNTTAGTGAGGTTAAGTGACAACAGTCAGCGAATATAAACTATTATACTGCTGGCTACAGGCTCAATGTTTTACTAGCATAACAGGTATTAAATTTATAATTGAAGGAGACTTATTATGAAAATCGGTATTATCAGTGATACGCACGGCTGCCATGAACGCTGGTCGCTGGCGTATGATAAATATTTTAAAGATGCGGATATGATTATTCATGCGGGCGATGTGCTTTATCACGGTCCGCGCAATCCGATGCTTGACGATTACAATCCGGCGAAACTAGCCGAAAAAATAAATGCCTGCCCGATGCCTGTCGTTATCTGCCGCGGCAACTGCGACAGCGAAGTCGATACGCTCGTTCTCGATATGCCGATACAGGCTCCGTATACGTATGTAGTGGCGGAAGGGCTGAAAATCGTCACAACGCACGGTCATTATGTGGAAACGGATGAAGCTAAGGATAAAATGGCGCAGGCTTTGAAAGCGGACTTATTCATTTCGGGCCACGTGCATATCAATGTATTGGAAAAAAGAGACAATACGGTATTTTTAAATCCGGGTTCGCCGTCGTTGAGCAAAAGAGAGGACGGCAGGGCGACCGTCGCCGTTCTGGAAGACAAAAAAATCAGCATCATTGATATTGATACTGATGAAGTAATTATGTCTTTGACATTGTAAAAAGAATTGCTATAATAATTGAGGATATGGTAAATATATCCTCAATTTTTTTAGTTAATTCAAGTAGTAAATATTAAAGGAATAGGTAGAAAAGTATGTTCAACATTAGGGAAAACAGAACACTGCGGCGACTAGACTGGCCGCTGGCTCTTGCCGTAATCGGCATACTGATTGTAGGGCTGATAACGATTGCCAGTGCAACGCATGTAAATACGCCCAGCGACGACCGCTACTGGTATCTGCAAAGACAGGGCATGTTTGCTCTGGGCGGCCTCATCTGGGCATTCATGATAGTGAATTTTTTTGATTACCGCGCGCTGCGGCACTGGGGCGACAAGATTTACATCTTTAACCTGATAATGCTTCTGGCGGTAATGTTCTTCGGCCATTCGGCTCTCGGTGCACAGCGCTGGATTATGATAGGGCCTATCAGCATTCAGCCATCGGAGTTCTCCAAAGTAATTATGATTATAGCACTGGCGGCGCTTTTGGAAAGCCGTGTGGGACATTTGAAAAAATGGCGGGAAATAATACCCGTGGCACTGTTTGTGCTCGTGCCGTTCCTGCTCGTTGCCAAACAGCCTGACTTGGGTACAGGCCTTGTATTTCTGGCGATATTTCTCGGCATGATATTCGTCGCCGGTATAAGTCTCAAAATTTTAGGCATTGTATTCGGTGCTTTTTTGGCGCTTCTGCCGATAATGTGGCAGTTTCTGCACGATTATCAGAAAATGCGCATCATGGTGTTTATCGACCCGAATGTGGACCCGCTCGGCTCAGGCTATCATATAATCCAGTCGAAAATCGCCATCGGTTCCGGTATGCTTTTCGGCAAGGGACTGTTCGGCGGCACGCAAAGCCAACTCAATTTTCTGCCGGAAAATCATACGGACTTTATCTTTGCCGTAGTCGGTGAAGAATTCGGCTTCATCGGTGCTGCATTTTTACTGTGCCTGTATCTCATCGTGCTATGGCGCGGTGTAAAAATAGCGCGTGAATGCAAAGACACTTTCGGAATGCTGTTGGCTGTCGGGATTACGTCCATGCTCGGTTTCCACGTTCTCGTCAATGTGGGCATGACAATGGGTGTTATGCCGGTTACGGGTATTCCGCTTCCGCTCATGAGCTACGGCGTAAGCTCACTGCTTACGAATATAACGTGCCTGGGACTGCTGATGAATATTCACATGAAACAGCAGACGCTGCATTTTTAGCTCCGCTCGAAAAACGGCGATGTCGTGAAGTCCTCGCCGCAGCCGCGGACCGGATTAAAGCATAGGTTGTACAATTCTGTGGCATACGTATCTATTGATAGCATTTTTTCCCACGCCGTCAGATTTTCCTGGCGGCGTTTTTTGCTGTCGAGATAAGCGGCCGTTTTTGTTATAATCGGTATGGAGGATTTGCGCTTTAACCGGCGCAGAATTTGCGTTCCTCTGTCATTAAACGCCAGAACGTGGGCATACAGTGCGCCGCTGTTATCAAACTCATTCAGCTGCTTTTTCGTCAAATCGAGCATAATGTATAAAAGCATTCGCTGCAATTTCGTCATAGGGTAGCGTTTTGATTTAAGACCGTTTAACAGCTCCGTTTTGTTTCTTGCTCCAGCGGAAGCTTTTAGCAGTTTATACTCCAATCCTTCATTAACGCCGTAGATTTTTTGTATATCTGTAAACGAGCAAAGACGCAATTTCCAAAGCAGCGGCAAAAACAGATTTTCTTCCAGTGGCAGTTCGTTTTGTGCGTGAATTTGCTGAAGCAGACGGAAAGTTTTCGGCGGAACAACTTGTTTAAGTTCGTCAAAATTGATATTATCTTTATACAGGCAGTGTCTGATGGCAGTACCGCTGGCAAAATCACGCTGATAGTTTAAATCGTTGTGCTGAGCTTTAACACGCTGTATGATATCAATATCGAACGAAGCATGCAGCTTTTGCACTGCTTTCAGGTATTCAATGCCCAAAATAGTATTGGGTGCTTTTAAAACGTCCTCGCCGATACCGGTGAGCTCTGCTATGCTTCTGCTGACAGCGGAAGCATATGATATGCCCTGCGCAATGTATTTTTGAAACAGCGGCGCAAACTCCGGCCGTTGAAAACTCCGAGCAATGCGGATGAGCTCATCCTTATCGGTATACTCGCTGCCAAAACAGACAGCGTCGACACAATTGAGCTTTTGCAGCAGGTCGACGCCGCCGAAGGCAAAATGCTGGGCACTGCGCACGGCAAAAACGAAGGGCAGCTCGATGACCAAATCAATACCGCCGGCGACAGCGAGACGGGCTCTTTGCCATTTGTTTAAAATTGCCGCTTCACCGCGCTGGGTGAAATTACCGCTCATTACGGCGATAAAATGAGCGTGGGGATTATTTTCGCGATGTTTTTCAATTAAGTATTTATGTCCATTGTGAAAGGGATTGTATTCGCTGATAATACCGGTTATCTGCATGTCATTTCTCCTTCGAAATATTTGTTTGAAAAATATTTTAGCATATCGGCAAAATTTTTCCCAAAAAATTACTATGTTTGTTTGACAAAATATAAGGCTACGGCTATAATGGATTGAGGTTGATTTTAATGATGAAAATAAATGTATCGGAAATAGCTGATAAAATCGGTTATGAAATGGGTTTCAATTTTGAAACCGACCCCGAAAACATCGGACAGCTTATAGACGACTGTGAGCTAAAAGGTCCCATCATAGTCAAAGGAACCGCTGTGAATACAGGAACTTGTTTCCGTCTGGAAGGCAATATCGTCTGCAATCTGATATGCGTATGCGACAGATGTCTGGAACGGTATCAATTTGACGGCGATTACAACTTCGCGGAGGAATTCACACGCGATAAGAACCTGGCAAAAACTGAAGACATGAATTGTTTTGACGGCGATATTATCGATATCGGCGATTTAGTGCGCGATATTATAATTTCTGCTCAGCCGACGAAGCATTTGTGCAAAGAGGATTGCAAGGGGCTTTGCAGCGTATGCGGTGCTAATTTGAATAAAACCGATTGCGGCTGCAACAGGGACAGTATTGACCCTCGGCTTGCGGCTTTGCAGGAACTATTAAAGAAAAACAGGTAAAAGCAAAACTTGCTTTTTAATTCGTTTATTTTGTTAAGGAGGTGTGTAGTCAATGGCAGTACCTAAGCGTAAAATGTCCAAAGCTCGTCGTGACAGACGTCGTGCTAACTGGAAATTAGAAGCTCCTGGTTATGTTGCATGCCCACAGTGTCATGAACCGAAAATGCCTCATCATGTTTGCACTGAATGTGGTTATTATGACGGTAAAGAAGTTATCGCTTCTGAAGAATAATTTTTTGGAGCGAATATGTATGCTCTCTTTATAGATAGTTTAAATTCAAGTAACATTATCTATAAAGAGAGCATATTTTATTTTGCGCGGAAAATTTTTACTTGCCAAGTCAAAAAAAAGTTTGTATAATAACCAACTGTAATTGGTTTTATTATCTGGTACTAAAAGTTGGTGTGAAGGATGATACGTGAAAAAAAGCGAATTAGACAAAGTCTATTAATAGATTATATGAAGACGAAGCCTTTTTTTACAGATGAGGACTTAGCAAAACTTTTGAATGTCAGTATACAGACTATCAGGTTGGACCGTTTAGAACTTGGTATTCCGGAGCTTCGAGAGCGAATTAAGAAATTGGCGGAAGCTACGCAAAAGAAAGTTAAATCTATTAGTAGCAGAGAAGTTTCTGGGGAACTTTTGGATTTAGAATTGGGTAAATCAGGTATTTCCCTGCTTAATGTTACAGAAGATATGGTTTTTGAAAAATCCAGAGTGGCTAAAGGTGAATATATGTTCGCACAGGCAAATTCTCTGGCGTTGGCACTCATTGATGCCCCGATGGCAATAACTGGTGTAGCCAATATTAAATATAAAGCCCCAGTACATGTAGGCGATAAATTAGTCGCCAAAGCTGAATTAAAACACAGACGGGGCAATAAATTCTTCGTCTGGGTAAAAATCAAAAATGGTACTAAAGAAGTTTTCCGTGCAAAATTTATTTTAGTCTCATTGGAAAGTAATGGAGGGCCGGAAGTATGAAAATTGCAGTAGATGCCATGGGCGGCGATTTTGCACCTGAGCAGATAGTCAAAGGTGCGGTATGGGCCGTTAAACGCTATGATTGTGAAATTGTACTCGTCGGTGATAGAACTCAAATACAGACACAGCTGGATACTTTTTATCCGGAATGGAAAACCAGCAGAGACAGTAAAATAACAATTCATCATGCCAGCGACGTAATTGGCATGGGAGAACATCCGGGCGTTGCCGTGCGCCGCAAAAAGGACTCTTCCATCGTCGTGGCGACGCGCCTGGTGAAGGAAGGATATTGCGATGCCGTTGTTTCAGCAGGAAATACGGGAGCAGCCGCGGCTTCGGCTCTGTTCATTCTCGGCCGCATCAAGGGCATAGACAGACCGACGATTGCCACTCCGATACCGACGGCAAAAGGCGGAGCAACGCTGCTACTGGACTCCGGCGCCAACGTGGACTGCAAACCGAAGCATTTATCACAAAGTGCGCTCATGGGTTCTATATATGCAAAATGTGTATTCGGCAAACAAAATCCCACAGTCGGTCTTTTGAATATCGGTGAGGAAGCCACCAAGGGAAATGAACAGGCACAGCAGACTTATCCTATTTTGAAGGCGATGAAAACGATTAATTTCAAGGGCAATGCCGAAGGACGCGATATTCCTACAGGCAATTTCGATGTAGTAGTCTGCGACGGTTTTGTCGGCAACATCGTTTTGAAATTCGCCGAAGGGCTGGCCAAAACGCTCGTCAAAATGGCGAAAGAAGCTGTGCAAAACGGCGGCCTTATGGCCAAACTCGGTGCATGTCTGTTAATGCCGGCACTGAAAAAACTGGGCAAGGAAATAGATGTTACCGAATACGGCGGTGCGCCTTTACTAGGGGTTAATGGTTGTTGTATAATATCTCATGGTAGCTCCAACGCCAAGTCCATCTGCAATGCGATAAGACAGGCGTGCGACTATGTAAAAAATGACGTATTAACTCAAATCAGAGATAATATAGATAAGGAGGAAGTTCTAAGCCATGACACTGAAATTAAATAGTGCGGGCATTCTGGGCCTAGGTTCTTATGTTCCAGAGAAAATCCTTACTAATGCAGATATTGAAAAATTGGTAGACACGAATGACGAGTGGATTACGGAACGCACCGGCATTAAAGAAAGACGCATCTGTGCGCCTGAACAGGCGACATCCGATTTATCCTTGATAGCGGCGCAGAGAGCACTTGAAGATGCCAACGTTTCAGCGGAAGAACTCGATATGATTATCGTAGCGACGATTTCCGCCGACAGTAATACACCGTCGACGGCATGTGTTCTGCAAAACAAGCTTGGCGCCGTGAATGCGGCGGCATTTGACCTGTCGGCAGCCTGCTCCGGTTTTGTATACGGCTCGGCGATTGCTTCTCAATTCATAGAAACGGGTGTATATAAAAAAGTATTAGTAGTAGGTGCTGAAACTTTATCAAAATTTGTTAATTGGAAAGATAGAAATACTTGCATTATCTTTGCGGACGGAGCCGGCGCTGCCGTTTACGGCGTAGTTGACGACGGTTACGGCGTGCTTTCCTTCGACCTCGGTGCAGACGGTTCCGGTGCGGAAACGATTGAAATACCGGGCGGAGGAAGCAGACATCCGGCGGACCAGGAAACAATCGACAATCATATGCACTGTCTGCATATGAACGGCAAGGAAACATTCCGCTTCGCTGTAAAAGCAATGGGTTCCACCGTTATGAAATCCCTGGAAAGAGCAGAATTAAGTAAAGAAGATATTGATTACTTCATTCCGCATCAGGCAAACATCCGTATCATTCAATCAGCGGCAAAAAGACTCCATCTGCCGATGGAAAAGGTTTTTGTCAACATTGAAAAATACGGCAATACATCGGCTGCTTCAATTCCTATTGCTTTAGCGGAAGCTGAACGTGAAGGCAAATTGAAAAAAGGCGAGATAATAGCTCTTTCTGGTTTTGGTGCAGGCCTTACATGGGCATCCTGTATTATGAAATGGGCTAAGGAGGGCTAAAATATGTTTGAAAACAATCCTATCTGTAAATTATTAAATATTAAGTATCCGATATTCCAGGGCGGTATGGCCTGGCTCGGTACGGCTGAGCTTGCTTCCGCCGTATCCAATGCCGGCGGTCTCGGTATTATCGGAGCAGGGCATATGCCTCCTGATATTTTAAGAGCCGAAATACAAAAAGTAAAACAGTGGACGGATAAACCGTTCGGCGTTAATATAATGCTTATGTCTCCGTTTGTAAAAGAAGTCATGCAGGTTGTCGTAGATGAACGCGTACCTGTCATAACTACGGGCGCAGGCAATCCGGGCGAATACATTCCGGCACTCAAAGAAATCGGCAGCAAGGTAATTCCTGTCGTAGCCTCCGTAGCTCTCGCCAAACGCCTTGTGCGTACCGGCGTAGATGCCGTTATTGCGGAAGGTACGGAAAGCGGCGGCCATGTAGGTGAAATAACTACAATGGCGCTCGTGCCGCAGGTTGTCGACGCAATTGATATTCCGGTCATTGCAGCCGGCGGTATCGGCGACAGCCGCGGCATGGCGGCTGCATTTGCACTCGGCGCATGCGGCGTGCAGATGGGCTCGCGCTTTGTCGTTTCCGAAGAATGTATTGCACATGAAAACTACAAAAAAATGGTAATAAAGGCAAAAGACCGCTCCACCGTCGTAACAGGCCGTTCCACCGGTCATCCGGTGCGCGTAATCGCCAACAAACTGACGCGCAAATTCGACGAAATGGAAAAAGCGAATGCGCCGATTGAAGAAATTGAAAAACTCGGTGCAGGCGGATTAAACCTCGCTGCCAGAAAAGGCGATGTGGAAATGGGTTCCGTCATGATTGGCCAGATTTGCGGCATGTTCAATGAAGTGAAACCGGTCAAACAGATTATCGACGAAATGGTAAACGGTCTTTCGGCTACATTGCAGAAAGCAGAAAACACTTGTAAATAATTTATCTGAATATGGAAGGGTGATTAGATGAGTAAATTAGCATTTTTATTCCCGGGTCAGGGTTCTCAGGTTGTCGGCATGGGTAAGGATTTTTACGATAAATACGATATCGCCAAAAAACTCTTCAAAGAAGCGGACGAAGCACTCGGTTATTCCATCATGGACATGTGCTTCAACGGTCCTGCTGAAGATTTAAAACTCACGGCCAACACGCAGCCGGCTATTTTGACCATGAGCGTTATCTGTAACGAACTTTTAAAAGAAAACGGTATCACTCCGGAAATCGTCGGCGGACACAGCCTCGGTGAATATTCCGCACTCGTTGCAGCCGGTTCCTTAAAATTTGCCGATGCCGTATATCTCGTGCATAAACGCGGCATGTACATGCAGGAAGCAGTACCGGTAGGCGAAGGCGGCATGGCTGCCGTTATCGGTCTCGACCGCGATAAAATTGTTGAAATTTGCGCGCAGGTAACAGCTTCCACCGCTTTAGTGCAGGCTGTAAACTTCAACTGCCCTGGACAGATTGTTATTGCCGGTACGGCTCAAGGCGTAGAAAAAGCAAGTGAGGAAATGACGAAAGCCGGCGCGAAAAAATGCATTATTCTGCCTGTAAGCGCTCCGTTCCACAGCAAACTGATGGAACCGGCCGCTGAAAAACTTGCCGTTGAACTTGACAAAGTAGTAGTAAGTGATGCTAATATTCCTGTTGTAACGAATGTAACGGCAGAGGCGCTTACAAAAGCGGAAGATATCAAAATCAGCCTTGTAAAACAGGCAGCAAGCCCTGTAAAATGGGAAGACTGCGTTGCCACAATGAAGGATTTCGGTGCAGACACTTATGTAGAAGTAGGTCCGGGCAAAGTTTTATGCGGCTTCAACAAGCGAATTGACCGCAAACTTAAATCTTTGAACGTAGAAAATATCGAAAGTCTTGAAAAAACTCTTGACTATTTCAAGGAGGTTCGATAATATGCTTTTAGACGGTAAGATTGCGCTCGTAACGGGCGGTTCGCGCGGCATCGGCAGAGCGGTTGCCATAGAGCTTGCCAAAGAAGGTGCTGCCGTTGCTATAAATTATGCAGGAAATAAAGCTGCCGCTGAAGAAGTACAAAGTATAATAACTCAGATGGGCGGCAAGGCGATGATTATTCAGGCTGACGTCAGCGATGAAAAATCCGCCATGCAGATGGTGGAAGAAGTAATCGCGCAGCTGGGCGGTATTGATATCCTGGTAAATAACGCAGGCATCACGCGCGACGGTCTGTTCATCCGCATGAAGGAAGAAGACTGGAACGCCGTTATCAATACGAACCTTACCGGTATTTTCAACTGCACGAAAGTCGCAGCAAAATACATGATGAAAAAACGTTCCGGCAGAATAATCAACATGTCTTCCGTATCCGGTATCATGGGCAATGCCGGCCAGACAAACTATGCAGCTGCCAAAGCCGGCGTAATCGGTTTCACCAAATCGCTGGCGCGTGAAATGGCAAGCCGCGGTATCACCGTAAATGCAGTAGCACCGGGATTTATCGCGACCGACATGACGGCTGCTATGCCGGAAAAAGCACAGGAACATGTTTTGACTTCCATACCTCTCGGTAAAATGGGTAAACCGGAGGATATAGCCAATGCAGTTTTATTCCTGGCATCCGATAAGGCTTCATATATTACAGGCCAGGTTATCCACGTTGATGGCGGCATGGTAATGTAATATTGCAGTAATAAATGAGGTTATTCTGAGGAGGAGGTGACAAGAATGTCTACTTTTGAAAAAGTAAGAGATATCGTAGTTGAACAGTTAGGTGTTGAAGCAGATGAAATCAATATTGATTCCACATTCATCGACGATTTAGGTGCAGACTCTCTTGACATTGTAGAATTAATCATGGCTTTTGAAGAAGAATTCGGTATCGAAATTCCGGACGAAGCTGCTGAAAAAATCAAAACTGTTCAGGATGTTGTAACCTATATAGACCAGCACAAATAATTTTAGCGTTTATTTAGAAAGTCCCGTGGAATTATTTTCACGGGATTTTCTAAAGATAGTACAAATGAGCGGATTGGAGGAGTTATTTTGAAACTTCCAGAACTGAAAATTGGCAATAAAATTGCAAAAGTACCAATTATTCAAGGTGGTATGGCTGTACGTTTATCTACGGCAAGACTGGCAGCTGCTGTCGCTAATGAAGGCGGTATCGGACTAATCGCTGCATCTGGTATGCCGACTGATGAATTAAGGTATGAAATTCGCTTGGCGCGCTCTTTAACGTCTGGAATTATTGGTATTAATATCATGGTTGCAGCTAGAGGATTTAGTGAAGTTGTAAAGACTGCTATCGAAGAAGGCATTGACCTTGTAGTAGCTGGTGCAGGATTTTCCCGCGATATGTTTGGTCTTGGAAAAGAATCCGGTACGCCGATAGTACCGATTGTTTCATCTGTTAAATTAGCGAAAATATCCCAACGTCTTGGCGCTACTGCGATAGTCGTAGAAGGAAAGGAAGCTGGCGGCCATCTGGGCACCACTTCTTCTGTACGCGAGTTAATTCCTGCTATCACTAAAGCGGTAGATATTCCTGTTGTTGCAGCAGGTGGTGTACTTACAGGTCAGGACATTGTTGATCTTATAAAGATGGGCGCAAGCGGTGTGCAGATGGGCTCCCGTTTTGCTGCCAGTGAAGAATCGAATGCTGCTCCGGCACTGAAAAGATTTTATTTGAATTCTCAGCCGGACGACATCGTAGTTATTCATTCCCCGGTAGGTCTGCCGGGACGGGCCGTAAGAAATCCGTTCGCGGATAGAATTATGGTGGGGCCTGTTCCGCCGAAAACTTGCAAGGCATGTCTTAAAAACTGCAAGCATAATTTCTGCATAATAGATGCGTTAATCCGTGCAGAACAGGGCGATGTGGAAACAGGTCTCGTATTTACAGGCGAATATATACACAGAATCAAAGAAATATTGCCGGTTAAAGAAATTATTTCTCGTCTGAAAACTGAAATTGCGGCAATAGACTAAATGAGAGGTGTTTGTTTTGACAAATAGAGTAGTTATTACTGGGTTGGGAGCGATTTCTCCTATCGGTATTGGTAAAGACGCTTTTTGGCAGGGCTTGATTGCCGGTAAAAGCGGTGTGGATAAAATCACTCATTTTGATGCCAGTGATTTTAAGGCTCAGATTGCAGCAGAAGTAAAAGACTTTAAAGCGGCTGATTTTATCGACAGAAAAGAAGCAAGACGCATGGACAGATATACGCAGTTTGCCATTGCCGCTACGAAACTTGCTTTTGAAGATGCAAAAATGGATTTATCCAAAGAAGATAAAGAACGCATCGGCGTATTCATCGGCAGCGGCATCGGCGGTATTGAAACACTGCACGACCAGTACAAAGTCATTTTTGAAAAAGGACCGGCTCGTGTCAGTCCGTTCTGCGTGCCGATGATGATTAGCAATATGGCTGCCGGAATGACTTCCGTAACTTTCGGTCTGCAAGGCCCGAGCATCTGTCCGGTAACGGCTTGTGCAACCGGCACAAATGCAATCGGTGATGCTATGCGCGTAATTCAACGCGGCGAAGCTGACGTTATGGTGGCAGGCGGTACGGAAGCATGTATTTCTCCATTGCCGGTAGCAGGCTTTGCTTCCATGAAAGCTCTCTGCACGGACATGAACGACAATCCGCAGAAAGCTTCCCGTCCGTTCGATAAAAACCGCAGCGGTTTCATCATGGGTGAAGGCGCCGGTATCGTCATTCTGGAAAGTTATGAACATGCCGTTGCCCGCGGTGCTGAAATTTATGCAGAACTTGCAGGCTATGCCATGACTTCCGATGCTTATCATATGACAAGCCCGGACCCTGTAGCAAAACAGCCGGCCCGCTGCTTTAGAAATGCCGTTAAAGACGCCGGTCTTGAAATGACGGATGTGGATTATATCAATGCACACGGTACATCTACTCAGCTTAACGAAAAAACGGAAACGAACGCAATCAAACTTGCATTCGGCGAACATGCGTATAAATTAGCTATCAGCTCCAATAAATCCATGATTGGTCACCTTCTCGGTGCTGCCGGCGGTATTGAATGTATTGCTACTGCTCTGACAGTGAAAAACGATATTATTCCGCCTACAATCAACTATGAAACTCCGGATGAAGAATTAGATTTGGATTATGTTCCAAATGTAGCAAGAAAACAGACAGTAAACGTTGCTATGTCCAATTCCTTAGGCTTTGGCGGTCATAATGCGACTATTCTTCTGAAGAAGATTAAATAAGGTCTTGTCAATGGAATTATCACAGGAACGCAAAGCAAAATTATCCGTGCTGGAAAATGCTTTGGGTGTAAAGTTCAATAATATCGCTTTATTAAATCAGGCATTGACGCATACATCATATGCCAATGAATTTAAAGGCGCGATTTCCCATAATGAACGCCTGGAATTTTTGGGCGATGCCGTGTTGGAACTGGCTTCCAGTACGTATTTATTTAAACATTTCCGCCAGATGCCGGAAGGTGAGCTCACGAAGGCAAGAGCTTCCGTCGTATGTGAAACGAGCCTGGCAAAACTGGCAAGAAAACTTCATGTCGGCGATTATCTGCTGCTCGGCAGAGGTGAGCGCATGACCGGCGGAGAAAACCGCCCGTCCATACTCGCGGATGCTTTCGAGTCGATTATCGGCGCTATCTATATGGACCAGGGCTGGAGTACGGCATATGACTACGTATTAAATAAACTGCATGAAGAATTTATCGCTGTAGAACACGGTTACAATCTGAAAGATTATAAAACTATTCTGCAGGAAGTCGTACAGGGAAAAGGCCAGCAGGCGGAATACAAAATGATATCCGAAGAAGGCCCCGATCATGCCAAAGTGTTTGAATTTGCCGTAAAAGTCAATGGCAATATCGACGGTATCGGCAAAGGTACAACAAAAAAAGAAGCGGAACAGCATGCCGCTTGGGAAGCACTCAAAAAATACGGTATAGAAAAATAATGATATAAAATAACAGGAGGAATTTTCTTCCTGTTATTTTTGCATGCACTAGAAAAGAGGCTAATATTATAATGAATGAAATGAAAATCGGCGCTGTCGGCAGGGCGGAAACTGTCGTGAATGAATATAATACAGCCAAAGCGATGAAAAGCGGCGCACTTGATGTGTTTGCCACGCCTTGCATGTGTGCTTTAATGGAGGAAGCAGCCTGCAATGCCGTCAGAGATTATCTTGACAAAGGTATGGGAACGGTCGGCATCAGCCTTAATATTACGCATGACAAGCCGAGCGCTCCGGGCAGTAAAATTACGGCGACAGCAACGCTTACGGCCGTTGAAGGACGAAAACTCGTTTTCGATGTACAGGCACAGGAAAATGACAAAATAATCGGTAAGGGAACACATGAGCGTTTTATTATAGATAACGCAAAATTCATGGCGAAACTGCAGAAATAAAAAAAGAGGTTCTACAATAAATATTGGAGCAAGAAAATTTTCTTTTATCCTAACATTTATTATAGAACCTCTTTATTATGGACTGAGCTTTTTTGTTTTCTATATTGTCAACTCGTGAGGTTTCAAAGTTGACTAGAGCTGTAATATTGCCTATAATATGAACAGAAAAGGCAGGTATATATATGATACAACTTATACAGAATTTGGCTAAATGCGATGAAAAATTTTTCTCTGGCTGGATTTTGGCTCATGCTCGGATTGTACTTGATGGAAAAGCTGTTTTTTATTCTAATAAACTCCTAAGCGCTGCTGAGCGGCGAGCTGTTTTTTCCGTTACAGGGACTGATGAAAATAATATAACGCGGCAAAGTTTGAAAGTTCTGCTGCTTTTACCGAAGGCGACGACAGGAAAAATTTCGTCCAAAGCAGAAATAAAGGGCTCTTTGCTGGATATGCAGAAATTTTCCGTCAGGCAGATAAATGAATACATTGCTTTGTCCGGTGATAAAAATATCATTCATCAGAGAGTAAGACCAATTGTGCCGGGGTTGATGATGGTTTTATATTTATATGATTTTTTCCGTTCGCAAAGTGATTGGGATATACGATTTCTCAATCCGGTGTATGCAGATGATGAAGTCTTTTTTTACCGACAGGATAACGGCGTAAATGCTTACGTTAATAATAAATTGGTTTTGACTATAAAATTTAAAACAGGACAGGTGAATTAAATGTCAACTACTTCTTCCCATAATAAAACGCTGGAGATGACGCGGCTGGCTCTGCTCGTTGCCATGAACTGCGTTTCAGCTTATATCATCATACCGCTTCCGTTTTCGCTGTCGCCGATAGCATTGCAGACGCTAATCGTAAATCTGGTGGGATTTGTGCTTTCGCCGAAACAGGCGTTCATCACCATGCTGATTTACATTTTTGTCGGTCTTGTCGGTGTTCCCGTGTTTACAGGCGGTACGGCCGGTCCGGCGAAGCTTTTCGGCCCGACCGGCGGCTATATTTTCGGTTTTATGGTAGCCGCTGTACTCATTGCCTGGCTTAAAGGCAGTGCGTATAGTTTTAAGCGATTTGCTTTAATCGGTGTCTGCCTCGGTATTCCTGTAATTTATTTTTTCGGTGCCGTGCAGTTAAAACTTTTAACCGATATGAACTGGGAAGCCGTACTTTTGACGGGCGTTCTGCCGTTTATTCCGCTTGATGTCGTGAAATGTCTTGCGGCTGTGGCATTGGCAAGACCGATACTGAAAATAACAGGTGATAGACATGAATGATGTGTATATTTTAGGCGGACTGCGCAGTCATATCGGTATTCGCAACGGAATTTACAGGCATGTTCCAGCGGAAATTCTCGGTGCGCAGGTTTTGAAGCAGGTTACGGCAAAATATAAACTTGACAGTATTGATTATATTATCGGCGGCAACGGTGTCGGAGCCGGCGGTAATATCACCCGTTTAATGGCGCTTGAAGCAGGTATGGATTATTCCGTGCCTGCTTTTACTGTAGATATGCAGTGCTGCAGCGGGCTGGAAAGCATAGCGGCCAGTGCGGACAAAATAAAATCCGGCGGCGCCGATTTGATAATAGCCGGCGGTTTTGAGAGCAGTTCCACGCAGCCGCGGCGCAGTTACAATCCCAATCATCCCGATTACAGAGATGACAGCTATTATTCCAGTGCAAAGTTTATGCCTGCCGTTCACAGGGAGAATATCATGCTGGAAGGGGCAGAACTCACGGCTCTTAAGGAAAACATTTCCAAAGAGGAAATGGATTTGTGGGTGCTGCGCAGTCATGAACTGGCGCTTAAAGCGCATGAAGATAATCTGCTGCGGGATATTATCGTAAGCGTGAATAATTCCCAAAAAGATGAAGGCATTCGTCCGCGCATGAGCCGAAAACTTCTGGACAGAATGCCTAAAGTTCTGCCGAATGGTAAACTGATCACGGCGGCGAACGCCTGTTTAATTAACGACGGTGCGGCATTTGTCGTGCTCTGCTCGGAAAAATATCTGCAAAAACGGCAATTAAAGCCCAAAGCTAAAATCATTACTTCCTGCGCTTGCGGTGTAGAACCGATGTTCAGCCCGAAAGGCGCGGTCGCTGCACTTAATAAATTATTACAGCAGAATAATCTGCAACCAAATGATATTGATGTTTTTGAAGTAAACGAAGCTTTTGCCGTTATTGATGTGCTGTTTGCGCGCAGTTTTGCAGATTGTACTGACCGGTATAATATCTTCGGCGGCGCGCTTGCCTACGGTCATCCTTACGGTGCGTCCGGTGCGATAATAATGCTTCATTTATTAAAAGCACTTGATTTACGCGGCGGAAGAATCGGCTGCGCCACGATTGCCGGCGCCGGCGGGCTGGGCAGCAGTATGCTTATTGAAAGGATTTAGCTATGGATTACTTAAATTTAATTTCCGAACAGAAACAAAATAAAACGGCGATAATCGCAGACGGGCAATCATACACCTACGGCGATTTAGTCAGAAAAGCCGCTGACATCCGCTGTAGAATAAATAAAGCAGAAAAGTATATTTTTATCCGTGAGGAAAAAATCATTGACCAGCTGATACTGTTTCTGGCGTACAGCGGAACGGACTGCAAACCGATAATCGCCACTGCCGCCAGCAAAAATCAGCAATTTACAGTCGAAGAAATTCCGCCGTCTGCCTGCATGGGCGTAATGACCTCCGGTTCTACCGGCAAAAGCAAGTTATTCTGGCGCAGCTATTACAGCTGGGCAGATTTTTTCCCGCTGCAAAATAGAGTCTTCGGTATTGATGAACAAACGGTGATTTTCTGTCAGGGAAGCCTTGCTTTCACGGGCAATCTCAATATTTATCTGGGAGTTTTCGCCGCCGGCGGAACGGTTGTCGCTACAGAAAAATTTCGTCCCAAATACTGGCTCGATTTAATGCTGAAATACAATGTAAACGCCATATATCTGATACCGACTAAACTACTGCTTTTACTGAAGTTTTCCTCCATGCCGAATTCGAGCATAAAACAGATTGTATCCGGCTCACAGAATATGGATAAAAGCGACGCCCTAAAACTCAAGCGGCTTTTTCCCGACTGCATTATCACTTTGTATTACGGCGCCAGTGAGCTGAATTACATCACCTATATCAAAGATACGGAAATGACTGATGACAGAACCGTTGTCGGCAAGCCATTCGCCAATGTGAAAATCACAATCAGGAATGAGGAGATATTTATAGACACGCCGTACCATGTGGAAGGCGTTACGCTTCCTTTTTCCTTAAAAGACAGGGGTTATATTGATGATGAGGGCAGTCTGCATTTTCTCGGACGTAAGGATGATATCTGCAATATAAACGGATTGAAGATTTCCTTAAATAAAGTGGAAAATGCACTGAGGAAAATACTGGATATAGATGAAGCGGCACTGCTGCCGTTTAGACAAAACGACAGTGATGTTTTGTGCGCTTTTATTCCCGGCTCGGAAAAACAAAATAAGACGGCATTAATCCGTGAGCTCAGAACGTATCTGAACGATTTTGAAATACCGAAGTATTTTATTTATCTAAAATCCCTGCCGAAAAACGAGAGCGGCAAAATTGATAAATTTAAACTGTACAGTATGATAGAGCAAAACGAAGATAGTATTAAAAATATATACTTTAAGTGAAAAAATTCAGTATAATCAATTTATCAATACTTGCTTATAAGGATTTTATATTTAAATTCAATAAAGATTAAATGAAATTTATGTAAATATGTAAACTTTTTCCTTGACTACAAATTCGATAAGAGGTACAATTAAAACACTATCAATTAGGGAGATGTAATTTATGGTTAAATTTGTAGAAGCTAAAACATTGAAAGAAAAAGTAGATGTTTCCACTATCGGTTTCGGTACACATTTTACTGATTATATGTTTGAAATGACTTATGACGAAGGTCAGGGCTGGCACGATGCCCAAATCGTTCCGTATGAAGATATAAAAGTAAGCCCGGCAAATGCTACACTTCACTATGGTCAGGCTATTTTTGAAGGTATGAAAGCATTCCGTCAGGGTAAAGATGTCGTTATTTTCCGCACGAAAGACCATTTGAACCGTTTGAACAATTCTGCTCGTATCCTGGATATTCCGCCGATTGATGTTGATTTCGTATATGATGCACTGCATCAGCTGATTACTATTGAAAAAGACTGGGTTCCGGCGCAAAGAGGTCAGAGCTTGTACATACGCCCGTTCATTTTTGCCGATGACCCGTATCTTGGTGTAAATGTATCCAAAAAATACAAATTCTACATCATTCTCTCTCCTGTTGCCGCTTATTATGCGCACGGTTTCGCTCCGGTAAAAATCATGGTGGAAGACCATTATGTCCGTGCAACGCAGGGCGGTCTCGGCGAAGCTAAAACTCCGGCAAACTATGCAGCCAGCCTGCATGCAGGTTTGGAAGCGCATAAACACGGTTATGACCAGGTACTCTGGCTCGACGGTGTTCAGCATAAATATATCGGCGAAGTCGGCTCCATGAACATTCTGTTCAAAATCGACGGCAAAATCGTAACTCCGGCGCTCGACGGTACTATTTTAAGCGGTATCACGAGAAGAACTGTTCTTGCCGTAGCGAAAGACTGGGGCATGGAAGTGGAAGAACGCGCCATCTCCATTGATGAACTCGTAGAAGATTACAAAAACGGCAAACTGGAAGAAGTATTCGGTTCCGGTACGGCTGCCGTAATTTCTCCTGTCGGCGTGCTCGGCTACAAAGGCAAAGATATGGTTATCGGCGACGGTAAAGTAGGTCCGTTCTCTCAGAAAATGTTCGATTACATTACAGGCTTGCAGAGCGGTCTGGAAAAAGACGTTCACGGCTTTATCGATAAAGTTGCTACAGTAGATTAATTTCGACAAATAGACATTTAAGTAAATAAAATAGCTTTTCGCTACAGTGTATTTTGTAACGAAAAGCTATTTTTATGTTAAGGCGTTCTCTTTTTATTTTCTTGCTGATATAGTATAATGAAAACTCTATTGTTTAGACAAAAACGCGGTCTAAATGATATAATAATGAAAGAATTTGTTAAAAGCTTTGTAATGACAATATATTTTTGTTAAAATATATATATTTGAGAGCTAAATATATTGATAAGGAGGCTATTACTGTGCCTGTTAAAATAACTATGGAGGATTTGAAGCGCAAGCTTGCAGGTCCGCAGTATAAACTGACACCGCAGCGCAAGACGGTTTTGCAGATTTTCATAGACAGACCGGGACAGCATCTCAGCGCGGAAGACGTGCATTTCATTTTAAAAGAAAATAAATTTGAAATCGGTCTGGCTACGGTATATCGCAGCCTGGAACTGTTAACGGAACTGAATATTTTAAATTCGCTTGATTTCGGCGACGGCTGCCGCCGCTATGAGCTGAATGAAGCAAGCCCGAATGAACATCAGCACCACCATTTAATTTGCGTGGAATGCGGCAAGGTAATGGAATTTACGGATGACCTTTTGGGCGATTTGGAAGAAAAAATCGCCGACAAATGCGAGTTTCAGATTATCGACCATCAGCTGAAATTCTTCGGTTACTGTAAGGAATGTCAGAAAAAGCGTGAAGGTAAATCGTGATAGTTAAATCTTTCTATTTGAACAGCACACGTGAGATTATTGTAAAGATAGTCAAGGAAATACTCGTGCTGTTTAAAGTCAATATAGACGAAAATAATGACTGCGCCGATTATGACAGGCTGGAAATCGTCAATGACGTATCGGAAGATAATAGATGCGTCAAGACGGTTTTGTCGCTGCATAAGGGCGATGCAGCGGTTTCGTTCCGGCGCATTGGATTTCTGCATGCGGATGAAAGTTTGAAAGCGGGTATTAACCGCCTGATAAAATTGAATTTATACCATATTTTCTGCGAAGATTTGCAGATGAAAACCGCACCGTGGGGCATACTGCACGGTGTAAGGCCGACGAAAATCGTGCACCGCTTTATGGAAAACGGCTTGAACCGCGCGGAATTAATCGCCCGTCTGAAAAACGACTATGAGGTAACGCAGCCGAAAGCTGAACTGATTACGGATATAGCGTATCTGCAACTGCCGTTTCTGGCAAAAGCGGCTGACCCGCGTCTTATAAGCGTATACGTAGGCATACCGTTCTGTCCGTCGCGCTGCCTGTACTGCTCATTTCCGTCCAGCATATTGCCGAGCCGCGACATTACGGCGCAATACTTGAAAACACTCACGTATGAAATAGGCAGAATAAAAGCGCTGATTGACGAGTACGATTTCAAGGTACAGAGCATTTACGTGGGCGGCGGCACGCCGACCAGTCTCAGTGAAAATGATTTTGATGATTTATTGGCACTCGTCGCCAAAACTTTTAAAGGCGATTGTTTAGAGGAATTCACCGTAGAAGCTGGCAGACCGGATTCGATAAATCTGGCGAAGGCGAAATCCATCGTAAAATACGGCGCTGACAGGGTGAGCGTCAATCCGCAGACGATGCAGGACAGAACACTCCGTCTAATCGGACGCAGACATTGCGCCGCTGACATTATCCGTGCATTTAAGGATGTGCGTCAGGCAGGAATTAATCATATCAACACCGATTTGATAATCGGTCTGCCGGGAGAAAACGAAAACGATGCGCGTGATACGATTGACAAG
The DNA here is from genome assembly GCA_002314325.1 of Megamonas hypermegale. Classification (GTDB taxonomy): domain Bacteria; phylum Bacillota; class Negativicutes; order Selenomonadales; family Selenomonadaceae; genus Megamonas; species Megamonas hypermegale_A. The sequence continues at coordinate 36,364 of DCFC01000029.1, read as the reverse complement.
GTTATTGATTTGCGGCCGGATGATATTACGCTCCATGCGCTCGCTTTGAAAAAAGGCTCCGAGCTGAAACTCATTAAAGACGATATCGTGCTGCCGGATGATGATACGGTGCAGAACATGGCGGCGATAATGACGAAAGGTGTTGCCGACTACGGGCTTATCCCGTATTATATCTACCGTCAGGGCTACATGAGCGGTCAGCTGGAAAATGTGGGCTACAGCAAAAAAGGCAGTGAGGGTATCTACAATATCCAGATTATGGGCGAGCGGCAGACGATTTTGGGCGTCGGTGGTGCGGCCACCAGCAAGATAACGTATCCGGGCAAAAGATTGCAGACTTCGTTCAATGCGAAGGACTTGCACACTTATTTAAACAGTATAGATAAATATATCGACCGTCGGGCTTTATTATTGAAAGAAACGTACGGCGGTTAATTTGAGGTGATTTTTTTATGTTGACAAAGGCTCCTCGCGGAACCCGCGACATACTCCCTGATAAAGTCGGCAACTGGCTTTATCTGGAAAATTTAATCAGAAAATTATGCGGTCAATTCGGCTACCGTGAAATCAGAACGCCGATATTTGAACATACGGAACTGTTCCAGCGCGGCATAGGCGAAACGACCGACGTGGTGGAAAAGGAAATGTACACATTCACGGACCGAGGCAACAGAAGCATTACGCTCCGTCCGGAAAATACGGCTGCAGCTGTGCGTTCCTATTTGGAAAATAAACTGTATGCCGATACGAATTTGTGCAAACTGTTCTATATCGGCTCCATGTTCCGATATGACCGTCCGCAGGCGGGCCGTTACCGCGAGTTTCATCAGTTCGGCGTGGAAGCGCTCGGCGAAGCCAATCCGGCGGTGGATGCGGAAATCATTTCGCTGGCCGTGCAGTTTTTGCAGGATTTAGGATTAAAGGATATCAAATTACTGCTGAACTCCGTAGGCTGCCCGAAATGCCGTCCGGTTTACCGTCAGAAATTGCAGGAATTCTTCCGTCCGGTAATCGGTGAAATGTGTGAAGACTGTCAGTCGCGCTACGACCGAAATCCGATGCGTCTTTTGGACTGCAAAAATGAAAAATGCAAAAAGCTGGCGGAAAATGCACCGGCGATTACAGACTGTCTGTGCGATGAATGTAATGAGCATTTCCATAAAGTGCAGGATTTTCTGACAGCAGCCGGTATCGAGTTTGAACTTGACCCGAGCCTCGTGCGCGGTCTCGATTATTATACGAAAACGGCGTTTGAACTGAAATACATTCCGCTCGGCGCACAAAGTGCCGTACTCGGCGGCGGCCGCTATGACGGTCTGATTGAGGAATGCGGCGGCAAGCCGACTCCTGCCGTAGGATTTGCCACAGGGCTGGAACGTGTGCTGCTCGCGCTGGAAATGCAGAATTTGCTGCCGGAAACGGTATACGATACGGATGTTTTCATCGTAGCACTCGGCGACGGCGTACAGGCGAAAGCTTTTGAAATATTGACGACTCTGCGCAAAGCGGGCTTTAAAGCGGCTATGGATTACGCCGGACGCAGCATGAAAGCGCAGATGAAGCAGGCCAACAAGGCAAATGCAAAAATTGCTGTTATTTTGGGTGAAAATGAGTTACAATCAAATAGTGCTGTTGTAAAGGATATGGCAGACAGCACGCAGGAAACTGTTTCGCTGGAAGCGCTGCTTGATACACTCAAGGAAAAATGCTCTAAATAAACAGTCTTTCTCTTGCAAACAAGGGATTAATATCTAAACAAATAATTATTGAGGTGGAATTTTACAAATGGAAACAATGGAAGGTATGAAAAGAACGCACCATTGTGGTGAGCTTCGTGCTCAGAATGAAGGTCAGGAAGTTGTAGTATGCGGCTGGGTATCGCACCGCCGTGACCATGGTGGACTTATTTTTATTGATTTACGCGACAGAAGCGGTCTGGTACAGCTCGTTTTTGCTGAAGATAAAATCGGTGCAGACCAGTTCCCGAAAGCAGAATCACTGCGCTCCGAATTCGTAGTTGCTGTACGCGGTAAAGTCTGCCTGCGCGATAAAGAAACAATCAACCCGAATATGGAAACGGGCGAAATTGAAATTTACGCTGAAGAACTGCGCATTTTAAATAAAGCGATGACGCCGCCGTTTTACATTCAGGACGGTGTCGACGTTGATGAAAACGTACGCTTGAAATACCGTTATCTCGATTTGCGCCGTCCGGAAATGCAGAAAAATATCATGCTGCGCCACCGCGTAGCAAAATTAATGCGCGATTATATGGACAAACACGGTTTTCTGGAAATTGAAACACCGATGCTCACGAAAAGCACGCCGGAAGGTGCGCGCGATTATCTCGTTCCGAGCCGCGTAAATCCGGGCAAATTCTACGCTCTGCCGCAGTCTCCGCAGATTTTCAAACAGCTTTTAATGGTTGCAGGCTATGAAAAATACTTCCAGATTGTACGCTGCTTCCGTGATGAAGATTTGCGCGCCGACCGCCAGCCGGAATTTACTCAGCTCGATATTGAAATGTCCTTCGTTGACCAGGAATATATCCTGACGCTGATGGAAGGCTTGATGCAGACGATTTTTGAAACTATCGGCGAAAAAGTACAGGCTCCGTTTCTCCGCATGACTTGGGACGAAGCAATGGAAAGATACGGCTCCGATAAACCGGATATCCGTTTCGGCATGGAACTTATGGATATCTCTGAATACGTAAAAGGCTCCGATTTCAAAGTGTTCAAATCCGTTCTCGATAACGGCGGACAGGTAAAAGTCATCAAAGTTGACGGCTATGCCAACATTCCGCGCCGCGAACTGGACGGCCTTGTAGAATATGCGCAGAGATACGGCGCTAAGGGTCTTGCCTGGATTCAATACACGGAAAAAGAAATCAAATCTCCGTTCAAAAAATTCTACAGCGAAGAAACATTCCAGCAGATTAAAGAAGCAACAAATGCTAAAACGGGCGACCTGCTGCTCGTAGTTGCGGACAAACCGCTCGTAGTAGCACAAGCTCTCGGCGAACTGCGTCTGGAAATGGGTCGCCGCCGCGGTCTTATTAACGAAAACGAATACAAATTCCTCTGGGTTGTTGACTTCCCGATGTTTGAATACGATGAAGAAAACAAACGCTGGAAAGCTATGCACCATCCGTTCACCGCTCCGCGCGATGAAGATGTGCAGTATCTGCTCTCCGACCCGGGCCGCGTAAAAGCGAAAGCGTACGATATGGTCTTAAACGGCGTCGAAGTCGGCGGCGGCAGCCTGCGTATCTATAACAGCGATACACAGGAAAAAGTATTTGAAGCAATTGGTCTTACGCCGGAAGAAGCGCATGAAAAATTCGGCTTCATGCTTGATGCGTTCAAGTACGGCACTCCTCCGCACGGCGGACTTGCTTTCGGTCTTGACCGTTTAATCATGCTCATGGCAAAACGCGCTTCCATCCGCGACGTTATTCCGTTCCCGAAAACACAGAGCGCAAGCTGCCTGATGACACAGGCTCCGTCCGAAGTAGACGCAAAACAGCTGCGTGAACTTTCCATCCGCACAGCCGTTGCTGCTAAGAAGAAACCGGAAAGTAAATAACAGATTTCATAATAAAAAAGATTCTATAATAAATGTTGGGGTAAGAGAAAATTCTCTTACTTCAACATTTATTTTTTTGCCCCCAAAAGCACAAATCCATTTTTTTGCTAAAATATAGTCACCATAACAATATAATTTGTCTCAAATAGAGAAAAAGGATAGACATAAGTATGTCTATCCTTTACCCCAACATTTGACAAAGAACCCACAAAATTGCAGTGAGCTTTCTTTCAATATTTCAATATATTATTATCACGGATAAAACGGCCAGAAAAACGGAATTACGATACAGCAGACAATAAGTGAAACGAACACGAGCGGTACGCCGACTTTTACGTAATCCATAAATTTAAAGCGCCCCGGCACGAGTATCAATGTATTCGGCGGAGTCGCCACCGGTGTCGTGAATGCGCACGATGCCGCAATGCCGATTGCCATGAGCACAGGATACGGCGACGCTCCGATGGACTGCGCAATAGATATGCCGATTGGTGCAAGCAGCGCCGCAGCCGCCGTATTGGACATGAACTGCGTAAGCCCGCACGAGAGAATAAACATCGCCACAACGATAATCATCGGCGAAGGATTATCGCCCATAAGACTGACGACAAAATCGGCAATCAGTTTGCCTGCACCCGATTTGTCCATTGCTTCCGCCAGCGGCAGCATTCCGGCAAACAGGAAAATCGTTACCCAGTCAATGCCGCGATATGCCTGCTTTTCCGTAAGACAGCCCGTGAGTACGCACGCCAGCGCTCCGATTACCGCCACCATGTGCATAGGTGCGCCGATAGAGCCTTCAAAAGCCATGCCGAAAACTACGGCAATCAAAATTGCCGCACAGATTATCATCTTTTTGTAATCCTTCGGCTTATCGTCGGCTTCTTCCTCGATTTTATCGATATGACCTGCCGGACAGAGCTTTTTGCCGATTGTCAGCATGTAAATTATACCAGCAACGGACAGCGGAATACCGATAAAAGCAAATTCAAAAAAGCCGAACGGCTCAAGCCCCGAAGCCTGGAGCGTCGCGCTCATCAAAATATTCGGCGGCGTACCAATCATGGTGATAGTGCCACCCACGTTCGCCGCAATCGCCAACGCCATGAGCTGGCGCGCTACAGGAATTTTTGCAGCGGCGCAGATTTGAATTACGACCGGCATAAGGCAGGCGACCGTCGCCGTATTGGACGATATGGACGACAGAGCGACCGTGATTATCATCAATGCCCCCATCAGCTTATTCTCATCAGTACCCGCGCTTTTTACGACTCTGATACCGATTTGCTGGGCCAGCCCCGTCTGGAACATTGCCGCGCCGATTACAAACATACCGGCAAATAAAACCACTGTTGAATTGGACAGACCGGAAAATACCTGCGACGGCGTAAGTACGCCCAAAAGTCCCAAAGCGATAGAAGCGCCCATCGCCGTTACTGCCAACGGAATTATCTCCGTCGCGAAGAAAAAAGCCGCCACAGCCAGAACACCCAATGTTATTAATGCAGAATCCACAAATTCCTCTCCTTTATAAAATTATAAAATTTTAAATTCGTGCTCGAAGCTGTTTCAGCGTATTTTCCAATTTCTCTTCCAATTTCAGTCTTAAGTCCTTCAGCTCCGAGGAGTCAAATTCATACGTTATTTCCGGAATGCGGTGAATTTTGGCTTCACCGAAAAATTCATCGCGGAAAACATTATAATAAATGATAAAATTACTTTGCGCTGCAAAATCGCAGTAATCAATAATAATATACGAACCGTTGATTACTTTCACCGGCTCGCGCGGATTTATAAACAGACGAAATCCGCAGATTTCCTGCGACAGTTTGTCAATATAATCCCACTGCATGATTTTTTTTTCTTTAATAATAATGCTCATATGGTCTTCATTAAATGAAGATATATCGCCGAGAAGATTGTCAAAACGCTCCCGCAGAATTTTCTCCAGCTGCGCTAAATCAGCGGAAATATATTCTATAGCGCAAAACTGGGTAAGCCCGATTGTAATCATCAGCTTGTATTCCTTCGTTTCTTCATGGTAATAAATCATTACACTGCGCTTTAAATCTTCATTTTCATAGCTGTATATCTGAAAAGTGTCGCCTTCTTCCCGCATGAGCATTTTCAGCCGGAAATTCTTTTCTATCGGCGATAACTGATTTAAATAAGCCCAAGCCGAAACTTCAGCTTGGACTTTTTCTAACTGCTCTTTTTTCATGGAAATTATTTACCGGTACGGCCGCGTTTCGTCATCGGCACACCATTTTTACACAGCGGGCAATCTTCCGGTTTATAGGTCGTTACGTCAAGATGCAGCAGGGCATGAGCCGGTACATCTTCAAACGTAGCTTTGCCGCCGCTGCGGTCTACTAAAAGACCTACGCCGACAGGAATTGCACCTTCCGCTTTCACCACGTCGATGACTTCACGCACAGAGCCGCCCGTCGTAACGATATCTTCCACGATAGCCACGCGTTCGCCCGGTTTTAAGCTGAAACCGCGGCGGAATGTCATTTTTCCGTCCACGCGTTCCGTGAAAATAGCTCTCGTGCCGAGCGCCTTGCCCACTTCATGCGCCAGCAGAATGCCACCCGTCATCGGTCCTACAACCGTATCGATGTTTTTATCGGCAAAGTATTCAGCCAATGCCTTGCAGAGCTGTTCCGTGTATTTCGGCTGCTGCAATACGTTGAATTTTTCCACGTACATCGGGCTGTGCAGACCGGATGTCAAGAGAAAATGGCCTTCCATGATTGCATTCGTTTTAATTAATAAATCTTTTACTTCCTGTTCCGTCATTTAATTGCACTCTCCATTTCTTTCAGTATATTTTCGGCGGCTTCCACCGGATTTTGCGCCGCCCGTATCGGTCTGCCTACGACAAGATGCGTCGCTCCGTCGGCAAGCGCCTTTGCCGGAGTGGCGATACGGCTCTGGTCATCAACGGAAGCACCGGCAGGACGCACGCCCGGCGTGATAATCAGAAAATCCTCGCCGCACGCTTCGCGAATGAATTTCGCCTCCTGCGGCGAAGCCACCACACCGTCAAGACCGGCCTGCTTCGTCAGTTTGGCCAGACGGATTACCTGGTCTTTGATGGAAACGCTTTGACCGAGCCCTTTCCAATCCTCTTCATTGATACTCGTGAGAATTGTCACTGCAATGATTTTCGGCGGTTCAATGCCCATTTTCGCCGCTTCGGCACGCACAGCGTCAACAGCCGTTTTCATCATTGTATATCCGCCGGAAGCATGTACATTCATGATATCCACACCCTGATACAAAAGCGAGCACAGCCCCTGCGCCACCGTATTGGGAATATCATGCAGCTTTAAATCCAAGAATATTTTTTTATCGCGCTTTTTCAGCTCTTCTATAATCGAAGAACCGACCCGATAGAACAGCTCCATGCCGACTTTGTAAAACGACACGCTGTCGCCCAGTCTGTCTACAAGCGCCAGTGCGTCTTCCTTCGTATGGAAATCAAGCGCAACGATTAATTTGTCTTTTACCATAAAAATACCTCGCCTATATTTTTACAAAACTTACGCCGACAAGAAAATCCCATCGGCGTAAAATCTAAATCATATTAAGCCAGTTCGTCACCGCGTCCGATATAATCCTGCAATGCTAAGGAATATACGAGACGGCGTTCGCGAATGAAGCTCAGAACGCGCAGTACTTCCCAAGCCGTATCGAGGGAAGTGAGGCAGGCAATGCCGTGTTCAACGGTTGCACGACGAATTCTGAAACCGTCTTTGGCAAATTTCTGTCCCGGTGTCTGCGTCGTAATAACCATGTTGATACCGCCGGCTTTAATCATTTTAATGATGTCGCTGCTGCGGTCGCTCTTCACGTTCTGGCCGCGTTCATGCACTTTATACACGATAGATGCATCAACGCCCACTTCTTTCAACGCTTTTGCCGTACCTTCCGTTGCGGCGATTTTAAAGCCGAGGTCAGCAAACGCGCGGCCGAGCTGTTTCATTTCCTCTTTATCCTTGTTGGCTACGGTGAAGAGGATTGTACCTTCCTTCGGTATGTTCATGCCTGCACCCGTAATCGCTTTATACAGTGCACGGGCATAATGATAGTCGATACCCATGACTTCACCGGTCGATTTCATTTCAGGTCCGAGCGAAATATCGACATCCTGCATTTTGGCAAAGGAGAATACAGGAGCTTTGAGAGCAACGTACGGTTTCGGTTCGATTAAACCGGATTTGAAGCCGAAGTCTTTGGCAAGGCTCTGACCGAGCGCCACGCGCGTTGCCAGTTCCACCATATTGATATCCGTTACTTTGCTGAGGAACGGCACCGTACGGCTGGAGCGCGGATTTACTTCGATTACATATACATTATCATTTACGACAACGTACTGAATGTTGAGCAGACCTTTTACGTTGAGGTTCAAGCCGAGTCGTTTCGTGTAGTCGATAATCGTGAAGATTACTTTGGACGAAAGCGTCTGCGGCGGATATACGGCGATACTGTCGCCGGAATGAACGCCGGCACGTTCGATATGTTCCATGATACCCGGAATTACGACCGTTTCACCGTCAGCGATAGCATCGACTTCCACTTCCGTACCCTGCATATAGTGGTCGATGAGTACCGGATGGTCCGGTGTAACTTTTACGGCACGGTTCATATAATCGCGCAATTCGTTTTCATTATAGACGATTTCCATAGCGCGGCCGCCGAGTACGTACGACGGACGAACCATCGACGGATAGCCGATTTTTTCCGCTGCTTTTACAGCATCTTCCACATTCGTTACGCTTGCACCCTGCGGTCTAGCAATATTGGTCTGTTCGAGCACTTCGTCGAAACGTTCGCGGTCTTCAGCGCGGTCGATATCGTCAACGGATGTGCCGAATACTTTTACGCCTGCGGCTTTCAAAGAAGCGGCAAGGTTTATCGCCGTCTGTCCGCCGAACTGTACGATAACGCCGTCCGGCTGTTCTTTATCAATAATGTTCAAAACGTCTTCCGTTGTGAGCGGTTCAAAATAGAGGCGGTCGGAAATGTCAAAGTCCGTACTTACCGTTTCCGGATTGTTGTTGATGATAATCGCTTCAATGCCCATTTTGCGCAGCGCCCATACAGAATGAACGGAGCAGTAGTCGAATTCCACGCCCTGACCGATACGGATAGGACCGGAGCCGAGTACGATTACTTTGCGTCTGCTTGTTACCTGCACTTCATCTTCCTGTGCATGGAAAGTGGAGTAGTAGTACGGTGTAGCCGCTTCAAATTCGGCTGCGCACGTATCAACCATTTTATAGCACGGCAGAAGGTTCATTGCTTTGCGCATGTTGCGTACTTCGTTCATATCCTTGCCGACGATTTCGCCGATGGAGCGGTCAGCCAGCCCGTAACGTTTAGCACGGCGCAGATTTTCCTCCGTCAGGCCTTCCTTCATCAGCAGAAGTTCCGTATCGGTGATATTTTTGATTTTGCGCAGGAACCATTTATCTATTTTCGTGATTGCATTAACTTCATCAATTGTAGCAATGCCGCGGCGGAATGCTTCGGCAATGATGAATAAACGTTCGTCGTTGATACGGGAAAGATGATTTTTAACTTCTTCATCGCTCCAACTGTCAACTTTTTCAAGATGCAGGCGGTTTACACCGATTTCCAGCGAGCGGACAGCTTTTAAAAGCGCACCTTCGAAATTGCGGTCAATGGACATAACTTCGCCCGTTGCCTTCATCTGCGTACCGAGCGTACGGTCGGCAAAGACGAATTTATCAAACGGCCAGCGCGGGAATTTAACTACGCAGTAGTCAAGCGACGGTTCAAAGCAGGCTTTCGTCTTCTTCGTAACGGCGTTCGTGATTTCATCGAGCGTATAACCGATGGCGATTTTCGCGGAAACTTTGGCAATCGGGTAACCGGTCGCTTTCGATGCGAGCGCACTGGAACGGCTTACACGCGGATTTACCTCGATTACGTAATACTGGTTTGTTTTCGTATCGAGTGCAAACTGCGCATTGCAGCCGCCTTCGATGCCAAGTTCGCGGATAATGCGCAGCGAAGCGCTTCTGAGCATCTGATATTCATGGTCGGTCAAAGTCTGAGACGGCGCTACAACGATACTGTCACCCGTATGCACGCCGACAGGGTCGAGGTTTTCCATGTTGCAGACTACAATGCAGTTATCGTTGGCATCGCGCATAACTTCGTATTCGATTTCCTTCCAACCGGCAACGCTGCGTTCGATGAGCACCTGACCAATCATACTGTATTTCAGACCGCGGATAACGATTTCAATGAGTTCTTCTTCATTTTCCGCAATACCGCCGCCTGTACCGCCGAGCGTATAAGCAGGACGCACGATAATCGGGTAGCCGATGGCATTGGCAAATTCCACAGCGGAAGCCACGTCGTCAACAATGGTGCTTTCCGGTATCGGTTCGCCGATTTTCTGCATTGTTTCCTTGAACAGTTCACGGTCTTCCGCCCGTTCAATCGCTTCCAGCGAAGTACCGAGCAGTTCCACATTGTATTTATCGAGAATACCGGCTTCCGACAGTTTAACGGCAAGATTTAAGCCTGCCTGACCGCCGAGCGTGGCAAGCAATCCGTCCGGACGTTCCTTGGACAAGATTTCATCGAGAAATTCCACCGTTAACGGTTCGATATATACACGGTCGGCAATGTCCTTATCCGTCATGATGGTAGCAGGATTGCTGTTCACGAGCACTACTTCAAGGCCTTCTTCTTTCAGTGCGCGGCAAGCCTGTGTTCCGGCGTAGTCGAATTCCGCCGCCTGACCGATAATAATAGGACCGGAGCCGATAACCATTACTTTTTTCAGATTTTGTTTCTTTGGCACTTAATTATTCCCCTTTCTGAAGCATTGCCCAAAATTGGTCAAATAAATATCTGTTGTCATCAGGACCAGGCGATGCTTCCGGATGATACTGTACGGAAAAAATCGGCAGCTCCGTATGGCGGATGCCTTCCACCGTATCATCGTTTACCGCTCTGTGCGTAACTTCCAGCGGCAATCCTTCCAGCGATTTTTCATCTACGGCGTAGCCGTGGTTCTGCGAAGTGATATGCACTCTGCCGGTCAGAAGATTTTTAACCGGCTGATTGGAACCGCGATGACCGAATTTCAGTTTATACGTATCGGCACCGAATGCCAAAGATAATAACTGATGACCGAGACAGATACCGAATGTCGGTTTTTTGCCTGCAATTTCACGCACCACATCAATGATTTCCGGCAAATCCTTCGGGTCGCCAGGGCCGTTGGATAGGAAAATACCGTCCGGATTTAAAGCCATGATTTCTTCCGCCTTCGTATAAGCAGGTACAATCGTCAAATCACAGCCGATTTCATGCAGGGAATTTAAAATATGCTGTTTAATGCCGAAATCCATAACGACAACATGCGGACCGCCGGCATTTTCCATGCGGTACGTTTCCGGCGTCGTAACGATTTTCACCACATCACGCGGAATTTCGTTCTGCATTAAAGCGTCGATTTGCTCCTGCGGCGTTCCTTCCGGCACAAGCACGCCCTTCATCGCACCGAGTGAGCGGATATGGCGCGTAACGGCGCGCGTATCTACATTATATAAGCACGGAATATCCTGCGCTTTCAGGAAATCCGTAAGTTCTTCCTCTTTCTGCCAGTTGCTGCCGATATCGCACAGCTCACCTACGATAAAGCCGTTGAAAAAGCATTTGCGCGACTGATTGAATTTTTTCGCTGCGCCGTAGTTGCCGATAAGCGGATAAGTCAGCGTTACAATCTGACTGCAATAAGACGGGTCAGTCAGAATTTCCTGATAGCCGGTCATACCGGTATTGAACACAACTTCACCGAGAACAGGTCTTTCATCCAGCATATCGCCGTAAAAAACTGCTCCGTCTTCTAAGATTAACTTCCCTTTCAAAAGAGCACCTCCAAATTATTAAGCCAAAACTTCGCCGTCATTCATTACGATTTCGCCGTCAACTATGGTCATAACGGCCTTACCTTTCAATTTGCGGCCGACGAACGGGCTGTGTGAACCTTTCGTGTAGAATTTATCCTTGTCCACTGTCCATTCTTTTTCCGTATCGAAAATCGTGATATCGGCTGCAGCGCCTTCTTCCAAAACGCCGCGTTTGCCGCCGAAGAATAATTTACCCGGCATATAGCTCATCTTGCTGACGAGTTTTTCCAGTGTAATTAAATTTTTATGATACAAATCGGTTAAAAGTACGCCAAGTGCCGTTTCCAATCCCGGGAAACCGCTCGGCGCGAATTTATATTCACGGTCTTTTTCTTCCTGTGCATGCGGCGAATGGTCCGTCGCGATAATATCAATCGTATCATCATTGATACCGGCCAGCACAGCTTCAATATCCGCCTGAGAACGCAGCGGCGGATTAACCTTAGTGGACGAATCAATCGGATTTACAAGTTCATCCGTCATGGTCAAATGATGCGGCGTTGCTTCCGCCGTAACTTTTACACCGCGTTTTTTCGCCTGACGCACCATGTCCACGGCATTTTTCGAGCTGATATGGGAGATATGCACCCACGCATCAGCATATTCAGCCAGCAGGATTTCACGCATAACGGCGATATCTTCCGCCACTGTCGGTCTACCCTTCATGCCGAGCATTGCGGAGCGGTGACCTTCATTCATCACGCCTTCAGCGACAAGGCTCGTTTCTTCCGCATGCGACATAATCGCTTTATCGAACGTTCTGAGATAATCCATGGCGTTGAGCATCAGTTTGCAGTTGTTGTCGAAATGACCGTCATCGGAAAAAGCAACGGCGCCTGCCTGAGCCATGTCGCCGACTTCGGCCAATTCCTTGCCTTCCTGCCCTTTTGTGAGCGCACCGATGATTTCAATATGCACGACGCCGACATCTTTCGCCCGCTGTTTGAGCCCGTTTACCAAAACGGCCGTATCGACAACCGGCGTAGTATTCGGCATTGTAGCAACCGTCGTAAATCCGCCCGCTGCCGCAGCTCTCGAACCGGAGGCAAAATCTTCTTTCGCTTCCTGTCCCGGTTCACGCAGATGCGTGTGCATGTCGATAAAGCCAGGAGCAACGATTTTGCCCGCAGCGTCTATTACCTGCGTATCGTCATCATCATTTAAATCCTCGCCGATAACGGCGATTTTTCCGTTTTCTATAAGAACATCACTGACAGCATCAAAATTTTTGCCAGGATTTATAACTCGTCCGCCTTTAATCAGTAATTTCATTGTTTTTACCTCCTGTTAAAGTTAGAGTTAATAAAGCCATGCGAACAGCTACGCCGTTTTGCACCTGGTCCTGAATTGCAGAATTTGCACCGTAGGCAATTTCCGGCGAAATTTCCACGCCTTTATTCATCGGTCCCGGATGAAGCACCAGCACATCATCTTTGGCTAGTGCCAGACGCTCTTTATTCAGACCGAAAATACGGGCGTATTCCCGCAGTGACGGAAACAGACCGGATTTCATGCGTTCCAGCTGAATTCTCAGCACATTAATTACATCCGCATCAGTAATCGCATCTTCTACGCGGTCATGCACGAAAATTCCCGGTTCATCCTGCAAAAAGCGCGGCAGCAGCGTTTTCGGCCCTGCCAAATGAACTTCCATGCCCATTTTGCGCATTCCCCAAATATCGCTGCGCGCCACGCGGCTGTGCAGAATATCGCCGATAACGGCTACTTTCAGTCCGGCAAGTTTTCCCTTATGCTGTCTGATTGTAAATAAATTCAAAAGTCCCTGAGACGGATGAGCATGCGCCCCGTCTCCCGCATTAATGATAACTGGGCTTACAACTTTAGTGGCATATTCAGCTGCACCTTCAGCACTGTGACGCATGATGATTGCGTCCACTCCCATATCTTCCAGTGTCAAAAGCGTATCTCTGAGGCTTTCCCCTTTTACGATACTGCTGGTACTCGAGGTGATGTTCACCACATCCGCGCTCAAATACTTACCGGCAAGCTCAAAAGAAGTACGCGTTCTTGTGCTCGGTTCATAAAATAAAGTTACGACCGATTTACCTCTCAGCGTCGGCAGTTTCTTAATATCACGATGAATGATATTTTTCATTTCTTTTGCTGTGTCCAACACTAAATTGATTTCTTCTGCGGAAAAATATTCCAACCCGAGAATATTCTTGCCACGCAAGGAAACGTTGTTTCTACTCAACATGTTCACTCCTTCGCACTTTAAACGAAACCCAAAAATCAAAAAAGCTTTCCTATGCGAAGGCATAAGAAAGCTAGTGATAGCGCAATATAAAGATATATAGTGCTCCCTTTCAACCTCGCTGGATTTTTTTAAAGGGCTATATTTTTATTACTCAAATACTATCATAAAAATAGTCTGCCTGTCAAATTAAAGATAAAAAAATACTGCCGACATTTCTGCCGACAGTATTTTTGTTTTATACAATTTATTATTTAGCTTCTGCTGTTGCTTTTTCTTCGTCTTTTTCATCGACTTCATCCAAATCCACAACTTTGATATTGCGGTATCTGCTCATGCCGGTACCTGCCGGAATGAGTTTACCGATGATGACATTTTCTTTAAGACCGATAAGCGGGTCAACCTTGCCTTTAATTGCAGCATCTGTGAGAACACGTGTTGTTTCCTGGAAGGAAGCTGCCGACAGGAAGGAATCCGTTGCCAGGGAAGCTTTGGTGATACCGAGCAGTATCGGACGAGCCACAGCCGGCAGTCCGCCGTTTTCGATGGCTTTGGCATTTGCCGATTCGAAGCTGTTGATATCGATATATTCGCCCGGCAGGAAATCCGTATCGCCGGAATCTTCGATTTTAACTTTATGAAGCATCTGGCGGACCATAACTTCAATATGTTTATCGTTGATACCAACACCCTGGGATTTGTATACCTTCTGTACTTCATATACAAGGTAGCGCTGCGTTTCGCCTAAGCCGCAGATACGCAGAATATCGTGCGGATTAACGGAGCCTTCAGTGATTTTGTCACCCGGTTTGATTTTGTCGCCGCTCTTAATCGTGAGACGGGAACCGTACGGAATGAGATATTCTCTCGATTCGCCTTCATCCGGCGTAATCGTTACGACGCGCATTTCATTTTCTTCGGAAACAAGCACCGTTCCTGCAATTTCAGCAATGATTGCATGATGTTTCGGTTTTCTTGCTTCGAACAATTCTTCGACACGCGGCAGACCCTGCGTAATGTCTTCATCACTGGCAACACCGCCGGAGTGGAACGTACGCATTGTAAGCTGTGTACCCGGTTCACCGATGGACTGCGCTGCAATAATGCCGACTGCTTCGCCGACTTCAACTTCTTTTGCCGTAGCCAAATCCTGACCGTAACATTTAATGCAGACACCGAGCTGTGATTTACATGTGAGTACGCTGCGGATTGTAACTTTTTCACGCACTTTGCAGATTGCATCCGCCAGTTTCGGCGTAACCGTTTCATTGAGCGAAGCGATTTTTTCACCTGTAGCCGGGTCGATAATGTCTTCAGCCAGTACACGGCCGACAATGCGGTCTTTCAGCGATTCGATAATAGCCGAACCTTCTTTTATCGCTTCAACGGCAATACCGCGTACATTGTTGTTGCGGACTTTGACTTCTTTGGCATCGCTATTGAGTACCGCTTCAATATATGCTTCGGTGAGCGGTGTATTAGCCGGAATAATTTCCTTGCCGGTGCTGTCGCATACTGCATCCGTCGTATTTTTGCCGAGCATTTCATGCATCATGGATTTTTTAATTGCCTTGCGAACCTGTTCTTCCGGTGCGCCGAGGGAAATAACTTCCGTAGACATGGAGTTAAGTCCTTCGTAAATAGCGGAACCTTTAAGCACAATTTCGCCTACGCCGTGTTCACCGATTGCGTTGAGTGCCTGTTCATCAAGCGTAGTATCTACAGGATAGAGCACTTCACCCGTTTCCGGATTGATGATGTCCTGAGCCAGAACGCGGCCTTTCAAGCTGTCGCCGAGTTCTTTAATCGCAGCCGACGAGGATGTAGCCAGTCTAGCACGTTCGCGTACAAGATTAATGCCCACAACGTCGCAGTCTTCTTCACGCACAATGACATCTTGTGCCACGTCAACGAGACGGCGGGTGAGGTAACCGGAGTCGGCCGTTCTGAGCGCCGTATCCGCCAGACCTTTACGCGCACCGTGCGAAGAAATAAAGTAATCGGACACAGTAAGACCTTCGCGGAAGTTTGCCTTAATCGGCAAGTCGATGATTTTACCGGACGGGTCAGCCATAAGTCCGCGCATACCGGCGAGCTGACGCATCTGCTGTCTGTTACCGCGGGCACCGGAGTCAGCCATCATGAAGATGTTGTTGAACGTATCCATGTTCGCCATCATGGCATCGGCAACGTCATCCGTCGCATCGCTCCAGAGCTTGATAACTTTCTTATAACGTTCATCTTCCGTGATAAGACCGCGGTTGTAATCGCGTTCAACACGGTTGACGATTTTTTCCGTAGCAGCCAGAATTTCTTTCTTTTCCGGCGGAACGATAATATCTGAAATGGCAACCGTCATACCTGCAAGGCAAGCATAATGGTAACCTAAGTTTTTAACATTGTCGATAACTTCAGCCGTTTTGGAACCGCCGAATGTATCAAAGCATCTGGCAACAAGTTTGCCGAGTTCTTTTTTGCCCGTCTTGAAGCCGAGATACCACTGACCGCTGTTGCCGCCGTGAATAACGGCAACTTTAGCATCACTTGCCAAAATGGCTTTAACGTGCGTACCTTCAACAGCCGTATCGGCAGGAACGAGTTCTTTGCCTTCGCTGTTAACGATAGGTTCAGCCATTTTCTTGCCTTTAAGACTGTTAACGATAGCTTCACGCTGCTCTGGTGTATCCGCTTCCAGCGAAACTTTCGTTACCTGATAGAAATCGCGGATTTCCGGCGGCAGAATTTCATTGAAAATCATACGGCCGAGCGTCGTTTTAACAAGACCGTGACCTTTCATGCGCACCTGAATAAGTGCCTGCAAATGCAGTTCTTTATGCTGATGAGCCAAAATGGCTTCATTAATGCCGGTGAATACTTTGCCTTCACCCTGTGCATGCGGACGGAGAATAGTCAGATAATACGAACCGAGTACCATGTCCTGTGTCGGTACGATAATCGGACCGCCGTCTTTCGGCGCCAGAATATGGTTTGCCGCCAGCATCAAAATACGTGCTTCAGCCTGTGCTTCAGCGGAAAGCGGCAGATGGATAGCCATCTGGTCACCGTCAAAGTCCGCATTGTACGCCGTACATGCCAGAGGATGCAGTTTTAAAGCGCGGCCTTCCGTGAGGACCGGTTCAAATGCCTGAATACCGAGGCGGTGCAGCGTAGGGGCACGGTTCAAGAGTACCGGATGTTCCTTAATAACTTCTTCCAGCACGTCCCAAACTTCCGGACGAACACGTTCTACCATGCGTTTAGCGGATTTGATATTATGTGCCAAACCAGAATTTACGAGTTTTTTCATAACGAATGGTTTGAACAGTTCCAGTGCCATTTCTTTCGGCAGACCGCACTGGTGCAGTTTCAGCTCAGGACCGACAACGATAACGGAACGGCCGGAATAGTCAACACGTTTACCAAGCAGGTTCTGACGGAAACGGCCCTGTTTACCTTTGAGCATATCACTCAGAGATTTAAGCGGACGGTTGCCAGGACCCGTTACGGCACGACCGCGGCGGCCGTTATCGATAAGCGCATCCACAGCTTCCTGCAGCATGCGTTTTTCGTTGCGGACAATAATATCCGGCGCGCCTAAATCGAGCAGGCGTTTTAAACGGTTGTTGCGGTTGATAACGCGGCGGTACAAATCGTTGAGGTCGGAAGTAGCAAAGCGGCCGCCGTCGAGCTGAACCATCGGACGCAGTTCCGGCGGAATAACCGGAACTACATCTAAAATCATCCATGAAGGTTTATTGCCGGATTTGCGGAAAGCTTCCACTACTTCCAGGCGGCGGATGGCGCGGACTTTGCGCTGGCCGCTGGAAGTGCGCAGTTCTTCACGCAGTTCCTTGTTCATCTTGTCAAGGTCAAGCTCTTCCAAAAGCTGTTTTACAGCTTCAGCGCCCATGCCTACTTTGAAACTGCTGCCGTATTTATCGTAGCATTCACGATATTCGTTTTCAGATAAAAGCTGTTTCTTAATAAGAGGCGTATCGCCCGGGTCAAGCACTATATAAGAAGCAAAGTACAATACTTTTTCCAAAGAACGAGGCGAGATATCCAAAATAAGACCCATGCGGCTCGGGATACCTTTAAAATACCAAATATGAGATACCGGAGCAGCAAGTTCTATATGACCCATACGTTCACGACGTACTTTTGCACGAGTTACTTCAACACCGCAACGGTCGCAGATAATGCCTTTATAACGAATACGTTTGTATTTACCGCAGTGGCATTCCCAATCGCGTGTCGGACCAAAAATTCTTTCACAGAACAGACCGTCTCTTTCCGGTTTCAGTGTACGGTAATTGATTGTTTCCGGTTTTTTTACTTCACCGTAAGACCATTCACGTATTTTTTCCGGAGAAGCGAGTCCTATACGCATTGAATCAAAATTGTTTACATCTAACAAGGGGCTGTCACTCCCTTTCTCTAAATTCAGCCTTGTATCTATAATAAGCGTTCAATTTATTTATCTAAATCATCAGCGTTAAATTTATCCAAATCGGCAATAATGTCGCTGTCGTCGATATTGTCGTCGGCGCTGCCGGCATTATCGCTCGTATAATCGTCGTCAACCGTGTTTTCGTTGGAAACTTCATCCGTATTTACTGGCTGGCCGTATGATTCTTTGGCCGCCGTAGCGTCCATACCGAGTTCTTTCGCCGTTTCGTTTACATCGTCTTCCATATCGTTAATCATGATTTCCTGTGCATCTTCGGAGAGCACTTTAATATCAAGACCGATACTCTGCAATTCCTTAATCAAAACTTTGAAGGATTCCGGTACGCCCGGTTCCGGAATATTTTCGCCTTTTACGATTGCTTCATACGTTTTTACACGTCCGACAACATCGTCAGATTTAACTGTCAGGATTTCTTGCAGCGTATATGCTGCACCGTATGCTTCCAATGCCCAAACTTCCATTTCCCCGAAACGCTGACCGCCGAACTGAGCTTTACCGCCGAGCGGCTGCTGCGTTACGAGCGAGTACGGACCGGTGGAGCGCGCATGGATTTTATCATCAACGAGATGATGCAGTTTCAGCATGTACACACAGCCGACAGTAACCGGATTTTCAAACGGTTCGCCGGTACGTCCGTCATACAGGATTGTCTTGCCGTTATCAGAGAAACCGGAGGCTTTCAGCGTTTCAAACACTTCATTACCTTTGGCACCGTCAAATACCGGCGTTGCAATATGGATACCGGCAACATCCGGTTTCGGCATACCGTATTTATCATAATCATAACCGATTTCACGCAGACGCTGTTCAACTGTCGGGTCGCCCGCCTTAATCTGCATACCGAGCTCACGTACAGCCATACCGAGATGTGTTTCCAGTACCTGACCGATGTTCATACGCGACGGCACACCGAGCGGATTGAGCACGATATTTACCGGTGTACCGTCCGGCAGAAACGGCATATCTTCTTCACGCATAACGCGGGATACAACCCCTTTGTTACCGTGACGGCCGGCCATCTTATCGCCGACGGAGATTTTACGTTTCTGGGCGATATATACACGGACGAGCTGGTTTACACCCGGCGGCAGTTCATCATTATTGGCGCGGGTAAAGATTTTTACGTCAACGATACGGCCAGCTTCACCATGCGGTACGCGTAGCGACGTATCGCGCACTTCGCGCGCTTTTTCACCGAAAATAGCACGGAGCAGTCTTTCTTCCGCCGTGAGTTCCGTTTCGCCTTTCGGCGTAACTTTACCGACGAGAATATCACCGGCGCGTACTTCCGCACCGATACGGATAATACCGTCGGCGTCTAAATCGCGCAGTGCATCTTCCGCTACATTCGGAATATCCTGCGTAATTTCTTCCGGTCCGAGTTTCGTATCACGGGCATCGCATTCATATTCTTCAATATGGATGGAAGTGTAAATATCTTCTTTTACCAGTTTTTCGCTGAGCAAGATAGCATCTTCGTAGTTATAGCCTTCCCAAGGCATGTACGCTACGATTACGTTATAGCCGAGCGCCAGTTCGCCGTGGTCTGTTGCCGGACCGTCGGCAATCGGTTCTTTCGCTTCTACATGGTCGCCTTTATAAACAATCGGCACCTGATTTATACATGTTCCCTGGTTGGAGCGCATGTATTTCTGCAATTTATAATGGTCGATTTCACCCGTTTCGTCAGCGCGTACTTCGATGAAATCAGCCGTTACACGGACAACTTCACCGGCATGTTTGGCAAGTATCATAACGCCGGAGTCGCACGCTGCTTTATATTCCATACCTGTGCCGACAAGCGGAGCCTGCGTTCTGAACAGCGGCACAGCCTGACGCTGCATGTTCGCCCCCATGAGTGCGCGGTTCGCGTCGTCGTTTTCAAGGAACGGTATCATCGCTGTAGCAATGGATACAATCTGTTTCGGCGAAACGTCCATGAAATCAACGCTGTCCGCATCGACGAGCATCGTTTCTTCATGCACACGCGCCGTTACGCGGTTAGCTTTGAACCAGTTGTTTTCATCCAGCGGTTCATTGGCCTGAGCGATTACCAAATCGTCTTCTTCATCCGCCGTCAAATAGCGGACATCGTTCGTTACTACTTTATTGACTTTATCGACGCGGCGATACGGCGTTTCCATAAAGCCGAATTCATTGATACGCGCATACGTTGCCAAAGAACCGATAAGACCGATGTTCGGACCTTCCGGCGTTTCAATAGGACACATACGGCCGTAGTGAGAGTTGTGTACGTCACGTACTTCGAACCCTGCGCGTTCACGGCTGA
Source organism: Megamonas hypermegale (assembly GCA_002314325.1). Lineage (GTDB taxonomy): Bacteria > Bacillota > Negativicutes > Selenomonadales > Selenomonadaceae > Megamonas > Megamonas hypermegale_A. The sequence continues at coordinate 15,839 of DCFC01000029.1, read as the reverse complement.
GACCGCCAGGACCGAGTGCGGACAGACGGCGTTTATGCGTAAGTTCACTGAGCGGATTGTTCTGGTCCATGAACTGCGACAGCTGGCTGGAACCGAAGAATTCTTTAATCGCAGCCACTACAGGACGGATGTTCACAAGCGCCTGCGGCGTGATAACATCGTTATCCTGCGTATTCATGCGTTCTCTGATTACGCGTTCCATGCGAGATAAACCGATGCGGAACTGATTTTGCAAAAGTTCGCCCACGGAACGGATACGACGGTTGCCCAAATGGTCGATATCGTCTTTATGTCCATGACCGTCCATCAGGTTAAGCAGATAACTGATGGAGGCAATAATATCATTTATGGTGATTGTACGGTGATGATACGGCAGTGTACGCGAGCAAATCATTTTGATGCGATTATCGCTTTTATCCTTAATATAAACGATTGCCGGTTCATCTTCGCCAAAAATAGCCGCTTCCTGTTCAACCGTGATGTTTTCCACCATGGAAGAGTCGACAATCACGTCGGCAGGAACGATTATTTCGCCTGTTTCCTGGTCTACGAGCGGCTGCGCCAGTTTCTTACCGAGAATACGGCGTTTCCAGCCGAGCTTTTTCGTAAGTTTATAACGGCCGACCGTAGCCAAATCATAGCGTTTCGGGTCGAATAAAAGCTGTTCTAAAAGCTGTTTGGCATTATCTACTGTAGGCGGGTCGCCCGGACGCTGTCTTTTATAGATTTCCACCAACGCTTCATCTTTTGTTACTGTATTGTCACGGTCTATAGTGTTTCTAATGCGTTCATCATTATCAAACAAAGACATAATGGCATCATTCGTGCCGTAACCCAATGCACGGATTAATACCGTTGCCGGCAGTTTACGATTGCGGTCAAGGCGAACGGAAATAACATCGTTTAAATCCGTTTCAAATTCTATCCATGCACCGCGGTTAGGAATAACTGTGGTATTGTACAGTCTTTTACCCGTCGGGTCTATATTTTCACTGTAATAAGCACCCGGTGAACGAACGAGCTGACTTACGATAACACGTTCCGCACCATTGATAATGAATGTACCTGTTTCCGTCATGAGCGGGAAATCGCCCATGAAAACTTCCTGTTCTTTTACTTCGCCAGTATCATTATTAACCAGGCGCACATTGACACGTAAAGGCGCAGCATACGTAACATCACGTTCTTTACATTCATCAATATCATATTTTGGTTTTCCTAAAGAAAAACCTTCAAACGACAGTACAAGATTTCCCGTAAATCCCTGTATAGGAGAAATATCGTGGAAAATTTCCTGCAAGCCTTCCTTCATAAACCAATCATAGGAATTTCTCTGGATATCCAGAAGATGAGGCATATCCATAACCTCTTTGATTTTGGCATAGCTATACCTGGTCCGTTTACCAACTGAGACAGGATTGAACATTAAAATCTTCACCCCTCAAACCGAATTGAAACTAATTGAAATCTGTGAACGACACGCTTTGAAAAAAACATGTTCTGCAGCCGTTAATTGTCTATTAACGTTAAAAAGGCAAGGCGCTTTTTCTTTTTAAAGACCTTGCTTTATATTTGCCGAACATATTTCTTTTTGTACATATCATCCACTCCTAAAAATATATAAAGTCATAGATAAATCTACAACATTAATCAAGGATAGTTACTTGATGACATACTTTTTTACAGGGTTTATGTCAATCCCCAAGGATTATTTTAGCATAACAATCCTGCAAAAAACATATAGTTTTTCGCTTTTGTACAAAGATTTTTCATCTAATCTTCATACGTCTGGTAATAAAAAATTTTACCAAAAAATTTTTTGTTTGTCAACAAAAAAGGACGGTCTAAATAAAAATTCTCAGCCGTCCTTTCGCATAATATCATATAATATCTTATCCATTGTGCTAGTTGATTTTCTAAAGCAGTATAATACTTTATATTCAGTGAGGTTAAGTGCCAACATCGAACGAATATAAAGTATTATACTGCTGATTACAGGCTCGATGTTTTACTAGAACAATCGGTAATATCTTATAAAATTTTTGACAGGAATAATTTCGTACGTTCCTGCTTAGGATTTTCAAAAATTTCCTTCGGCGTGCCTTCTTCGATGATTTTGCCTTCATCGACAAACAGCACACGGTCGCCCACTTCTCTGGCAAAGCCCATTTCGTGCGTAACAACAACCATCGTCATGCCCTGCTGCGCCAGTTTTTTCATAACATCCAATACTTCTGTAACCATTTCCGGGTCAAGAGCGGAGGTCGGTTCGTCAAACAGCATTACTTTCGGCTTCATGGCAAGTGCGCGGGCAATCGCTACACGCTGCTGCTGACCGCCGGAAAGCTGGCTCGGATAAGCGGATGCTTTTTCTTTCAGACCGACGCGCTGCAGTAAATCCATAGCCGTTTCCACTGCTTCGCTTTTAGAAACCTTCAGCACTTTCATCGGTGCCAAAGTGATATTTTCCAAAACGGTCATATGCGGGAACAGATTGAAACGCTGGAAAACCATACCGATATTTTCACGGATTTTATTGATATCTGCATGTTTATCGAGTTTCATATTGTTAACGGTGATATCGCCGCTGGTCGGCTCTTCCAGATAATTCATGCAGCGGAGCAGCGTCGATTTACCGGAACCACTCGGTCCGATGATAACGACCACTTCCTGTTCTTCAACAGAAACATCCACGCCTTTTAATACTTCTATATGACCAAAAGACTTATGCAGATTTTTAATTTCTATCATTGCCATATTATACTTGATACCTTCTTTCCAAATATGCTACGAAGCGGGATATCGAAAGTGTCATCACCAGATAAATGAGCGCAACGCAAATCCAGATTTCCAAAGATGCGTACGTTCTGGCGATAACGAGCTGTCCGCGGCGGGTCAGTTCTTCAAAGCCGATTACCGAAACAAGCGACGAGTCTTTCAGCAGGGCGATAAATTCATTGCCGAGCGGCGGAATTACACGTTTAAATGCTTGCGGAATAATAATATAGCGCATCGTCTGCACCCAGGAAAGACCGAGCGAGCGGCCCGCTTCCATCTGACCATCATCAATGGACTGAATACCTGCTCGGAAAATTTCGGCTACGTATGCGCCGCTGTTAATACTGCAAGCCGTTACAGCCGCTACGAACGGGTTCATTTTTATGCCCGTTATAACAGGCAGGGCGAAATATATCAGGAATATCTGCACCAAGAGCGGCGTGCCGCGCAAAAAGTCTACATAAACAGCCGACAGCCATTTTATTATTTTTATCTTGCTGATGCGTCCGATACCGACGAACAGACCGATGACAATACCGAGAGCCACGCTTAAAACCGTAATCTGTATTGTGAATATAGCCCCTTCTATCAGCAAAGGAAAGGCATTTACAATAATATCAAATCTAAAATCCAAAATTAAATCCTCCTTACCTTCTTGCCTATTACAGAAAAAGGGCACTGAGAAACAGTGCCCTGTCAGGTTGCCACGTCATAAAATCTATTATTTGCCCGGTTTTGTACCAAACCATTTTTCATAGATTTTGTCGTATTCACCATTTTCTTTAAGAGTTTTCAGTGCGTCATTAACTTTCTGCACTAATTCAGTATTGCCTTTCTTCATTGCAAAACCGTATTCTTCAGAAGTTAATCTTTCTTCCAGACGTTTTACGTCCGTAGCACCAGTTTTCTTAATGAAATAATCATTTACCGGAAGGTCATTGATTACTGCATCAACATTGCCGGCTTTAAGTTCCATGAAAGTATCGGCGGAGCTATTTAAAGCTTTTACTTCAGCACCTTCAATTTTCTGTGCTTCAGCCATGCTGGTTGTACCAATCTGTACAGCAATGCGTTTGCCTTTCAAATCAGCGAAGCCTTTAATGTCCTGATTGTCAACAGGAACAACAATTGTCAGACCGGAAGTGTAGTACGGGTCGGAAAAGTCAACCTGTTGTTTACGTGTATCGTTGATTGTCATACCGGAAGCGATAATATCGATATTACCAGATTCCATAGCAGGAATAAGTCCGTCAAAGTTGATGTTCTGAATATCAGCCGTATAACCCATTTCTTTGGCTACAGCGCGGATAAGGTCCATATCGAAGCCCTGATATTCGCTGCTGCCGTTTTCATCCTGGAATTCAAACGGAGCAAAATCCGCATTTACGCCTACGCGCAGAACTTTTTCGCCATCTTCGGAGCCTTTCGCCTGTTCCTGTCCGCCGCAGCCTGCAAACAACGCACTTACGGCAAAAACACACAGAGCGCAAAGCATTAACAATTTTTTACTCATTTATGTCCTACATCCTTTCAATAAAATTATAATCAGCCCTGAGCCGTAAAAAAAGCCCGGACAAATCCGAGCTTCGTTGCCGGTTAGGACAAATTAACGATTAAACGATTATTTATTGCGTCTTGCATTAAAGCAGTCACGGCAATAAACAGGGCGGTCACCTTTCGGTTCAAACGGAACTTGCGTTTCTTTTCCACACTGTGCGCACTGTACAGTGTACATCTGACGCTGCTGTGCTTCGCCACTGCGTTCACGACGTCTTTTATCACGGCATTCATGGCAACGTGCCGGTTCGTTTTCAAATCCTTTTTCAGCGTAGAAAGCCTGTTCGCCTGCACTGAAAATAAACTCTTTACCGCAATCTTTGCATACTAATGTTTTGTCTTGAAACTCCATTAAAAAAACTCCTTAAACGTTCAAATCAATTAAACCACGCCGTTTCATCCAGAAGCACATGTCTATTACGTCAGAACAAAAAAGCTGTTTACTGCTCTTAGTATAAGTGTTTATCGGCTAAAAATCAAGAAAAATTTGCACTAAAATTGTATAAATTTAAAAAAGAATGCTTTTGTTTTACATTTTTATACATAGGTTTTATAAATATTAACGTCATTTGAAAATTGAAAACCCGCTCTATATCTGATATACTAACTAGGTTGATACAATCATCTTACCTTAATAATTATTATAGGAGTTTTTTATTTTGGACAATACTAACGATAAGCACGAAAAAAAACCAGACAATAATATAATTGATACCATAACGCCTGATAATACAAGCAGCGCCGCTTCCGATACGGCAAAAGACAGCGATAAGGATTTCGACCTGCCGGACGCGCCAGAATGGATAAGCCGCAAATGGCAGGAAGAACATTATGAGGAAATTCATTCTCCTGCACCGCGAAAAATATATAAAAAGAAAAAAAATTACAATCGTTTAATAGCGCTTATTATCATTATGCTGATGATTATCGGCGGCTTTATTTATTATTTATGCACAAGCGACAATGAAGATGCCGCTCCCACCGTCGTCAGCCAGCAGTCAAATGCCCTTAATATAATGATAATGGGGGTGGACAGACGCGCTGATGATGTCGGCCGCAGCGACACCTTAATGGTTCTTACATACAATCCCGCTGACAAAAAAGCTTCTTTACTGTCTTTGCCGCGCGATACCCGTGTTCATATCGAAAAAAACGATTATGATAAAATCAATCATGCCTATGCCTACGGCGGACACGAACTGACGCAGAAAACAGTGGAAGCTTTTTTAAACGTACCGATGGATTATTATGTAATGATTGATGTCCACGCTTTTGAAAAAATCATCGACGCTGTCGGCGGTGTGGATATCGACGTGGAAAAAAGAATGTATTACGAAGACCCGTGGGATGATGACGGCGGTCTTGTAATCGACTTGTATCCCGGTAAGCAGCACATGGACGGCAAGACGGCTATCCAATACGTACGCTACCGCGACGGTGAAGGCGACATCGGACGTATCAACCGCCAGCAGAAATTCATGAAAGCACTGATGAGCCAGGTTATTTCTCCTTCCGTTCTGCCGAAACTGCCGGAAATCATCAAGAACGTTTCTTCCGCCGTTCAAACCAATATGCCGCTTGATATGATGATTGCCTTAATCACCGATTTGCCTACCATTCAGCAGAACGGACTGAACTCCGCCATGATACCGGGCAAACCGGCTTATATCGAAGATATCAGCTACTGGATACCAGATATAGCAAAATCACGTGAACTTATCGCTCAGAATATGAATATAACACTCGACGCCAAAGCGCAGAAAGATACGGAAACCACTATCGAACAATACAAAAAATCGCTGCCGAAAGGTTTGAAGATGGGCGACAGCGCCGATGATGCGGCAGAAGAAAAAACGGACAAGACGAATGAAACAGCGTCGCCGGTTAAAAACGAAGATATCACCGTGCTTGTCATAAATTCCAGCGGCATTAACGGAGCGGGCGCAGAGGTTGCCGACATTCTAAAGCACAAGGGATTTAAAATCTCCAGCGTGGAAACGGGCAATACTTCTTCACGCGAACACACCACCATCACCGCCAATGAAAACGAACTGAACTGCTTTTACGGTATGCCTTTTGCCTGCACGATTATGTCCGGCGGCAGTACGGGACAGGCAACAGTCAATATCGGTCTTGACTACCAGAAACAAAATTAATACCCGTTGTGCTAATAATGTATCGAGCCTGTTAGCAGCAGTATTATACTGCTTTAAAATATCAACTGGTATAACAGATAAATTAATCAATTTTATTAAGGACGTGAACTTACTTGGGAATTTTACGCATAAAAGATTTGGGTAAATCTTTTGGTATAGAAGAATTATTTCACAATGTAACTTTTGATGTGGCGCGCGGCGATAAAATCGGTTTTGTCGGCCCGAACGGCGCCGGAAAATCAACGCTGATGAAATGTCTGCTCGGGCTGACTGAATACGACAGCGGCTCCATCAGTATTGACACCACCGACAGTATCGGCTATATGCAGCAGCAGTCCGAGTTTAAATGCGCCACACTGCATGAAGAACTGCTCGAGGCTTTTTCCGATATCCTGTCGCTCGACGCAGCCAAAACAACGCTGGAAAAACAGATTGAAAACGCTTCGACCGATGAAGAAATGGAAGATTTAATGAAGGAATACAGCCGTGTTTCCGATAAATTCGAACAGCTCGGCGGCTATAATTACGAAAGCCGCCTGCGCCGCGTAGCGTTCGGGCTCGGTTTTACGGAAGACGATTTTGCCAAAAATCCGGCGCTCTTTTCCGGCGGCCAGCGCACCCGCATCTGTCTCGCCAAAGCGCTTTTGCGCGAGCCGGATTTTCTGTTTCTCGACGAACCGACCAATCATCTCGACATTGAAATGATTGAATGGCTCGAAGGATTTTTGAGCAGCTATAAAGGCGGCGTACTTTTAATATCACACGACCGCTTCTTCCTCGACAGAGTCGCCACGAAAATTCTTGATTTGGACAATAAAACGACAGTGCTGTACGACGGCAACTATACGACGGCTATGGAGGTCAAAGCTCAGCGCCGCGCCGCTTTGGAGTCTGCTTACGCCAAACAGCAGGAACATATCCGCGAAACGCAGGAATTCATCCGCCGCTATAAAGCCGGCGTAAAGGCAAAACAGGCGCGCGGCCGCGAAAAACAGCTGCAGCGTCTGGAAAGAATTATTCTGCCGCCTGCCAAAACGTCGTTCAATTATTTTATGTTTCATAAACCGGAAGAATGCGCCGAACGGGTGGCAGAACTTGATGACGTGTCCGTCAGCTTCGGCACGCACAAGATTTTCGAACATCTGTCCTTATTAATACGCCGCGGCGACGGCGTCGCTATTGTCGGTCCGAACGGTGCCGGTAAAACGACGCTATTGCGCCTGCTGCTCGGCGAACTGGAATCACCGACGGGCCGCATAAAAATCGGCAGCCGCGTAAAAATCGGCTATTACTCCCAGCAGCATGAAGGACTTACTCCGTCCAACACCGTTTTCGATGAAATTCTTTCCTCTTTCGGTCTAAACGATGAACAGGCGCGCGGCTGTCTCGGCGCTTTTCTGTTCAAGGGCGATGATGTCTACAAGCGCGTCAGCGACCTGTCCGGCGGCGAAAAATCGCGTCTGGCTCTTTTGAAACTAATGCTGACCGGAGCCAACTTCCTCGTACTGGACGAACCGACCAACCATCTCGATATTCCGGCCAAAGAAGCGATTGAAGAAGCGATTATGGCTTTCCCGGGAACATTCATCGTCGTATCGCACGACCGTTATTTCCTCGACAAAGTAACTAACTGCACCTGTGAGCTGTCCGGCGGCGTTTTAACTCAGTATAACGGCGATTACAGCTATTACCGCGAAAAGAAACTGGAAATGCAGAAGGAAATGGAGGAACAGGCTGCACAGACAGCGAAAAAGGCAGAAAAGACGGCCAAAAACACCACAGCTCCTGCCGCCAAAAAAGAAACGACCCGTTCCAAGACGAACATTTCCGCTTTAAATACCGATAAGCTCACCATGATGCTGCAACGCTGCGAAGCGACTATCGCCATGTTTGAAGCCGAGCTTAAAGGTCTGGAGTATCAGATGAACGACCCGTCGCTTCAGCAGGACCCGCAAAAAAGTCACGAAATAGCCGAGGCTTATGCGCAGAAAGAACAAGAGCTCGAGGACAAATATGCTGAATGGGAAAAACTGACTGACCAGTTAGCGGCAAAATAAATATAAGAGGTTTTTTTATGGAAAATATACGCGGCACAGTGGATACCATCGTCTTTGCCAGCACGGACAATCGATTCACTGTCTTAAAAATAACACCAGAAAAACGTTCTACAAAAATAACTGTCATCTTAAACAGCGCTGCTCCGCTCGTGGGACAGCTGCTGGAAGTGGAGGGCGAATGGACACAGCATCCCAAATTCGGCCAGCAGTTCAAGGCCGTTTCCTGCCGAGCCGTCGCCCCTACAGAAATATCCGGCATCGAAAAATTTCTTGCTTCCGGTGCCATCTCCGGTATCGGACCTGCCATGGCCAAACGCATTGTCGCCATGTTCGGTGAAAAAACGCTGGATATTCTGTCCTCACCGCAGGAATTATTGAAAGTTAGCGGCATCGGCAAAAAAACGGCCGAAAAAATAGCCGCTTCCTATCAGGAACAGAGCGAACTGTCGGAAATAATGGTCTGGCTGGAAAATCACGGCATTTCCAGTACATATGCCGGAAAAATCTTTGCCAAATACGGTTCTTTTGCCATCGACATCATGGAAAAGGATATCTACCGCCTGTTTCAGGATATCGACGGCATCGGTTTTCTCACTGCCGATAAAATTGCTTTCAATCTCGGTATTCAGCGCGACGATGCCAAACGCATTTCCTCCGGCATCAATTATGCTCTCATGCAGCTTTGCGCCAACGGACACTGCTGCGTTCCAGAAGCGGCGCTCATTGCCAAAACGGCGAAAATCCTGCAACTGGAAACAATAGCAATCCACCACGTCCTGAATGAACGTATCCAAAGCGAAACGCTGAATACGGAAAACTATGGCGGCGAGCTGCTCATTTATCCGCCGTATCTTTACTACGCCGAAAAAAAAGTGGCAAAACGTCTTTTAGAACTGCAGCGGAGTACGAAAGAACTTGACGAAGCCAATATCGGTCTGTTCATCAAGGTATGGGAAAAAGAAAACCGTATTCATCTGGCGCAGAACCAGCAAGAAGCCGTGAAAGCCTGCTTGCACCACGGCGTATTCGTCCTGACCGGCGGACCTGGTACCGGTAAAACTACAGTAGTCAAAGGGATTTTATCGATATTAAATGCGCAAGGACTGAAAATCCGCCTTGCCGCCCCGACGGGACGCGCCGCCAAACGCCTCAGCGAAACGACCGGCAGGAAAGCTCTGACCATTCACCGCCTGCTGGAAGCAAACAATCTGTCCGATAACGCTGCGCAGACTCAGCTCGGTTTCGCCAAAGACATCGACGACCAGCTCGACGCTGACGCTATCATCCTTGATGAAGTTTCCATGGTGGATATCTCTCTCATGCACCATTTTCTAAATGCCGTTCCCGACGGCTGCCGCCTGATTTTAGTCGGCGACACGGACCAACTGCCGGCGGTCGGTCCCGGCTCAGTCCTGAAAGACATTATCCGCAGCGGCGTTATCCCGTCCATTCGCCTCAACGAGATTTTCCGTCAGGCGCAGACAAGCATGATTATCCAGAATGCCCATATCATAAATGCCGGCCGTCTGCCGGATATCCGCCGTCAATACGACGATTTCATTTTTTACAAAATCGAAAACGACACTTTCATCACGGAAAAAATTCTCGAGCTGTGCACCGCCATTCTGCCGAAAGAAGGCTATGACGTTTTGACGGACGTACAGATTTTATCGCCGATGCACCGCTTCACCTGCGGCGTGGAAAATTTAAATCTGCTTTTGCAGCAGACGCTCAATCCCGCCGGTCCAGAAAAAGATGAAATAAAATCCGGCGCGCAGATTTTCCGCACCGGCGACAAAGTAATGCACATCCGCAACAATTATCAAAAAAACGTCTTTAACGGCGATATCGGCTTTATCCGCGCCATAACGAAAGACGGCGTATCGGTGGAATACCTCGACCGATACGTGAATTATGCCAAAAATGAACTGAACGAACTCACCCTGTCCTACGCTTCCAGCGTGCATAAAAGTCAGGGCAGTGAATACAAAGTTGTCATCATGCCGCTGTCTACCAGCCACTACATCATGCTTCAGCGCAATCTATTGTACACCGCCATCACTCGTGCCAAGGAAAAAGTCATTCTGCTCGGCTCGAAAAAAGCACTGACGACAGCCGTACAAAGCAACCGCACACAAAAAAGATATACGCTGCTCGCCGAGCGGCTGGCGCGAAAATTATAAACATGAAAAGAGATTTTATCATTGTTGAATGCAATTTATGAAGCTGTAATCCAGTTTCTCTTTCCGCCGCGCTGTCCTTCCTGCCGCGCTTATGTGGAAAAAGAAGGGCAGTGGTGCGAAAGCTGCCTAAGCGAAATCCTGCGCAATAAAAATCTCGCCTACGACGCGGAGGTGCGCGGATATATTTCACCGATTGTAGCTATAGGTAAATACGATAAAGGACTTAAAGATTTAATTCACGAATTAAAGTATCAAAATGATTTTGCCGCTCTGCCCTATATTTACACTGTGCTGGACAGATTGGACGACGAATGGCAGCAATTCTTCGCCGATTTTGATTATGTAATTCCCGTGCCGCTTCACGCCGAAAAATTAAAACGGCGCGGCTTCAATCAGGTGGACAGGATATTTTTACCCTGGACAAAAGCACACGGACTTCATTATGCCGATATTTTAATCCGCACGAAGAAAACAAAATCGCAGTACAGTCTCAATCCGTCGGAGCGCAGTATAAATCTGCACGCCGCCTTTGCCCTGAAGAAAGATATTTCCGTCGTCAATGCCAAATGTCTGCTGCTCGACGATATCTTCACTACGGGAAGCACGCTGAAAAACTGCGCCCGCGTATTAAAAGAGCACGGTGCGCATAGCGTAAGCGGTCTTGTGCTCGCCAGCAATGCCGACGATTAATAATAACCTGTTGTGCTAATGAAACATCGAGCCCGCATAGGCAGTATAATACTTTATATTCGTTCGATGTTGTCACTTAACCTCACTAAATATAAAGTACTATACTGCCTTAGGATATCAACTAACACAGCAGATAAAATCAAATTGACTGAAAGGAGGTTTTCTCTTGCCTAAATCCCGCCCGAAATGGTTTCAGCCCGACATATTTTCCCCGCCTAGCGTGAATAATGCCGATTTTACCGTATTCAGTCAGAACTTCCCGCCGAAGGAAAATCAAAATCCGCCGCCTGCCGTCAGCAACACCTCTGCCGCGCAGGATATTTCGCTGAAAGAAGCTCTCTGGCAGGAAATACACCAGTTTAAAGCAGAAAAGCTTTACGCGGAGGCGCTGTCGTGCTTTCACACACTGTTTGAAAAAAAATATGCCGACAATTACACATTTTATGAACTGGCCGATATTTATTTCTTAATGAACGATTACACGCGCAGTCTGAACTGGCTGCAAAAATTCCGGACGGCTGAGCCGGAAAACGGCAAAGGCTTTCTGCTGCAGGCGCGAATTTTTCTCCAACTGGGCAAAAAAGACGACGCTCTTTCTGTCGTAAGTCAGCTTTTTTCCCGCAAAATAAAAATCGATGAAGAAGAAGATTTGCAAAAGCTGGACCGGCTCATAAGCCGCCTGAAAAAAATCTTTAAAGCCGATAAACTGCTGCGCCGCTGTCCCGATATAAACACGTACGAAAAACAGCGCCGCCACAGTCTGAAAAATAATTCCGCCGTCAAAACCGTACCTGCCGTGTCAAACGATACAGCCGGTACAATTATCGAAAGGACTACCATGCCAATATCAAATTCACCGGTCAATCCCTATCTTTGCGCCGCCCTAAACCGTATCTGGGATATGCAGGCGGTCAATCAGGAAGACACGAAAAACATCCTGAACTATTCCGCCGAAGATATCGGCAACGCCGTTATGCAGCAGGTTCTGTCATATAAAAAGAAAATCTGGCTGTTTAACTATCTTGCCGATATCTTCCGCAGCCATAACAATTTAAAAACGGCGCTGTATCTGCTTCGGCAGGCACTGCTGCTTGATGATGAAAACGAAATCGTTTTGAAAAATCTCGGATATCTTCTGTACAAAAACGGCGAATACAAAGCCGCTTCGTCTGTTTTAGAAGATATAACCGTAAAGGATTTTGCCGTTTCAGACTTAATCCGTCAATGTCGCAACTTAGAAAGTGAATGATATATTATGCCCATGTATAAAAAATCGCTCTGTATTTTACTGTTTATCGCCCTTGTCGCCGGCGGCAGCATATTTTACAATTACTCGGCTGAAGAGGAAATCGCACTTGACGAACCGGCTGACACAGCGGAAAACGTCGCGGAAAAATATGAGGTTACCGTCTATGTGAGCGGCGAGGTCACCTCTCCCGGTGTCGTCACGCTCGACAGTTCCTGCCGCGTAAAGGATGCCATCAGTGCCTGCGGCGATTTTACACCGCTCGCCGACAAAAACGGCGTCAATCTGGCGCAGAAACTGACGGACGGTATGCAGATAAACGTACCGGCGCAAACAGCGCAGCAAAATACCGCCCAAACTCCCGCGCAAAATGCCAAATCCGCGCCGAGTTCCTCCGGCAATGCCGAAATCGTGAACATCAATACGGCAACGAAAGAGCAGCTCGACACACTGCCGGGAGTAGGCCCTGCCACTGCCGACAAAATCATTGAATACCGCCAGACGAACGGGCCGTTCCAATCCGTTGAGGACATCAAAAACGTGCGCGGCATCGGCGATGCCAAATTTTCCAAAATGCAAAGTAGGATACGAATATGATGAATATACAGTACGGGCAATACCCTTTATTATTTTTAAACAGTTTAATATTCTGTTACAGCTTAGGCATTTATGGCGCAGAGAAATACACTCTGCCCCATAAATGCCTTTTTTTATTACTTATTGTTAATTTCTGCCTTGCTATCTATCTCATGCTGAAAAAACATCATCTGACCTTCGTTCCCGTCGTGTTCATCTTCCTGCTGCTCGGTCAGCTTGCCGGTTCCGCCGCATTTTCCGTATCCGCCGACAAAATCAGCCGCTGGGAAAACAAATCTCTGACGGTTGAAGGCACTGTCTGTGAAGAACCCTCCGTCCGTCAGGATAACAGCGGTATCTACCACCTGTCATATATTATCGACACGCAGAAAATCATCCAAAAAAATCAGACGCAAAGTGCCAGCGGCAAAATCTATATCTATAAAAAACAGAAAAATCTATCTTCCCTTGTCAAAATCGGCGATACCGTCTCCGTATCCGGCACGCTCCGCCAAATACACGGCTACCACAATCCCGGCCAGATAAACCGCGAACTGCGCGCCCGCCAAATGGGAATTTACGGCTTCATTTCCGCCGGTAAAGCCGATATAAACATAATCAACCCGGCTGCTGGTTTTAATCTGAACCAATTCAGCGCCGACTTGCGCCATAAAATTTTAAACACTCTGCTTTCCGTCATGCCGTCAGATGACGCTTATATGATTTTCGCCATGCTCTTTGGCGGCTACAGCAATATTCCCACTGAACTGCTCGAAGCATTCTCGCTCACCGGCATTATTCACATTCTGTCCGTTTCCGGCTCACATATCAGCCTTATCGCCGGTTTTCTGCTAAGCTTAGGCCGTCTGTTTCGCCTGCCCCGCAGTTTAAATCTTCTGCTGTTAATTATCATCATATCGTTCTACGCCTTCTTGTGCGGCTGCACCGCCCCCGTAATCCGCGCCGCCGTCATGGGCATACTGACGGCCGCCGCTCTTACCCTGCAAAAATCGCATGAAGCCGCCCATCTTTTGAGCATTACGGCGCTCATCATGCTGCTTATCAGCCCGCTGCTACTTTTCGATATCAGCTTCCAGCTGTCTTTTGCCTCCACCGCCGGTCTTATCTACCTAATGTCTTTTTTTAGACAGAAACTTCATTTTCTGCCTCGCTTCATTGCCGACAATATCGCACTGACCGCCAGCGCGCAAATCATGACACTGCCCTTAATCGCCTGGTATTTCAATTCACTGTCGCCAAGCAGCCTCATAGCCAACTTAATCGCCGTGCCGCTTCTCGAATTCATCATCATTTTGAGCCTTAGTGGCTGCCTTATTTTATTTCTGCCGTTCATCGCCAAAATATTATTTATTTCCTCCAGTTTAATTCTCGGTCTTGCCAATATGTTCACCCTGCATATCGCCGCCCTGCCCTTTGCCTCAGTTTATATCCCGACACTGCCGTTTATCTGCGTCGCCGTTTACTATCTCATACTATTCATCATTTTCAACCGCAAAGCAGGAACGTTTTGCTGGAAAATAATCCGCCGTTACCGCTTCGGCGTAGCTGCATTATCATTAATCAGCCTGCTTTTCAGTGCGTATCTCATATTTAAGCCGCACGACCTGCAAATTCACTTTATCGACGTCGGTCAAGGAGACTGCATACTCGTCATCACGCCGCAGCACAAAGCCGTCATGATTGATACGGGCGGCTCCGTCAATTCCGATTTCGATATCGGAGCGCGCGTCGACCTGCCCTACTTGCGCCATTACGGTATCACGAAGCTCGATTACCTCATACTCTCCCATGCCGACGCCGACCATGCCGCAGGTGCATACGCCATCATGCAGAAAATCCCCGTAAATCACTTCATTATCGCCAATCAGCCGCTGAAAGAATACCGCAAAGTATTAAAACTTCCGCCTTACAGTCAAATACTGAACCAAGCCGTCACTGCCCGAACCGATATGCAGTTCACACTCGACGGCGTTCAGTTTCAATTTCTCCGTGCCAACGAAAATCCTTCATTAAATACTGGCAATGCCGCTTCAAATGTACTAAAATTATCCTATCACAACTTTTCCGCGCTGTTTACCGGCGACCTGCCCGAGAAGCAGGAACAAGAACTTATACAAAACCGCTCCGATTTGCAGTCCACCGTTTTAAAAATAGCCCATCACGGTTCAAAAACATCTTCCAGTGCGGAATTTCTGCAAAATGTAAAACCGCACTTTGCCGTCATCTCCGTCGGCAAATACAACAGCTTCAACCATCCCAGCCCCGAAGTCATTGAGCGGCTCGACAAACTGCAAATTCCGATTTACAGAACCGATACAAACGGCGCAATTATTTTTTCTACTAACGGATACAAAATGAAAATAGCTACTTTCAATTAACGTTCATTTTTCTTTTGGAAAGCAAAAGAAAATGAATTTAAAAACGTGCCGTTCGGCGCAATATAAGATAAAGAGAATTAATTTCTTAATTTATCTTCATATTGCACCGGGCAATTTTTCTTTGAAGTCAAAGAAAAGTTGCCGAAAAAGAAACCTTTTAGTTCGTAGCCCACTAGAGATTTTCACTTTAAAAAGAA
>DCFC01000019.1 GCA_002314325.1 Megamonas hypermegale | reverse complement strand
GCAGCGTAAGTTTAAATGTTTGAGCGTAAGCGAGTTTTTAAACGTTAGAAACAAAAAATAGTTTTCTTAAAGTGAAAATCTTTTAGCAGTGCACGAACCAAAAAGGTTTCTTTTTCGGCAACTTTTCTTTGCCGTCAAAGAAAAATTGCCCGGCACAATATAAGAATAAATTAAGAAATTAATTCTCTTTACATTATATTGTGCCGCACCGGCACTCTCGTAAATAGTACATTATAAAAAAGAGATACAGTAAACCCGATTGAAATAAATCTTAATATGAGTTATAATCAAGGCATGATAAAAAATAACGGCAAGTATCTAATAATCCTTTTACGTGCCCACGTGCTGACATCTCATCATTTTCTGCATGGTGAATAAGGTAGCAACGTTAAGCAGTTCTAGCTATAGCCTAATCTTTAAACGTGTAAGCGATAGCAACTAATACAGCCGAAAGAGCAATGATAATTGATATGTTGTTACCAGCAACAATATCGCAAATCATCATGATTAAATCATTGTAGTTCATGCTATCACCTCCCATCTAATGACAGGAAGCCAGCAGATTAATTAAATACTTGCCTTGTTTTTCATTATAGCAATTATGATAGTTCTTGTATAGATTTTTATGTCTGTTCAAGAACTATTTTTTATGAAATACTTTCTATTTATTATGAAAAAATGCACGCTTAAATCAAGCGTGCATTTTCAATATCTCCGTTTTTATCTTTTCTTCTAATATATTTGCATTTTTATTTTCTTCCAGCGGAATTTCTACTTCCTTGCGCGGGTGTTTCCAATAGAGTTTTTCACAGCGCGGGCTGCAAAATTTCGTGCGCCTGTCTTTTTCACTCGTAACGAGCACCAGTTTATGACATTTATTGCAGTAGAAACTGCGCAAAATTTTCTGCCCCGGCTCGACTTGCGGCAGCTGCCTTGCTTTATCATAATAAACCCGTTTATGATGCTGCTTGCGGCAATGCGCACTGCAGTATAAATGATAATTTCCCCTCGTTTCAAAAGTAGCTCCGCATACAGGACATATTTTTTTCATCAGGACATCATCTACCCATCATACTCTGAAAACGCTTTTTATCCTCCAGCACTTTCAGCGCCGCCGTATATACATCGGTAAGTATCTTTTCGTCAATCGCCCGAAACTGCATATCACTGCCGAGGTCAGCGCATACCTTTCCTTCGCTGTCGATAAGATACCGCTGCGCCATACAGTAGAAGCGGCCGTCATTGGTAAACATATACAGACACAATGTACTTACGGCATTTTGCATATTTTCGCCCTGCCGCAGCTGCGCTAAGAATTTTTCATCCGTATACCTGTCCTCCGCCGAAACCACGACAAAATATCTGTTGTCCTTTTTCACGGCTTCCACCGTATCGGGATAGATATACATCTCGCCGTAATCACTGTTACCGATTTTCTGCTCAGCCTGCGCTGCCTGTGCCGTTTTTTCCGGATAATAATCCTGTACCATACCGCAAACTCCCATCAATAAACAAATCACTATAAAAATATATTTCTTCATAGGCTGTTTTATTTATTTCCCTGCTGCGTATTTACTTCCGCCATGGAAACATTGATAAGCTTTTTATTTTTGTCAAATGTAAATACCATCTGTGCTACCTTATTGCTGTCAAAAGCAACATAATATGCCACTACATCACTTTCATCATAACGCTGATAAGCAAAAAATCTGCTTTCCGTCAATGTGCCGAAATTATTCTTCGTATTTCTCTGCAAACCGTTGTAATTAGCTTCCGTAAACTGATTTTTCAGACTGTCTGCAAAATCACGGCTCAAAACGCTGTATTCCGGTACATTTTCACCTTTAAAGGCATCGAAAAACAGTTGCGCCGTTTTCTGTTCGCTATTCAAATCACTGCCGTCGGAAGCACTGCAAATGCCGCCAAACGCCATCATCATCACTGCTGCCAATATACATATAAATTTTTTCATTACAATCACCCAAAATCCAATATTAAAGCAGAAGCGGCAAACATAAAATTTGCCGCCCTCTGTCTGCCAAGAGTAAAATTTTTAATTAACTTTTATGCTTCTTCAACTGGTCTAATCGGTTCGCCTGCCGCTTCACGTTCTGCCAGAAGCTGCGCATGTCTGTCCGCCTGCGCCTTTACTTCCGCGCGTTTTGCAGCCTGTTTGATTTCTTCAGCCTTAGCGAGAATACGTTCTTCTTCATCTTTGGCTCTTTCTTCTGCCGATTTGCGGCCGAGTTTCCACGTAGCACCGATACCGCCCATTACTTCATCGCCGGAAGTGGAGATACTAGCACTGAGCATGAAGTCCTGGTTCGGATAATGGAAGATACCGAGAGCAAGACCCGTTTCGCTCTTATACTGACCAACGCCGACAGCGATTTCCGTCGGAGCTTCAGGGTCATAGCCCATTGTACGCAGGTTAGCGATAGCAGCCGCCATTGCACCGACTTTATCAATTCTATCTTCAACATCATTCATACGGCTTTCAATATTATCCATACGACTGTTCAAACCGCTCTGCATATCAAAGAGCTGACCGCCCGTTACAGCATCGGTAGAACCTTCTGCAATGGAACCTTCTGCAAGTCCCGTAATCTTGTTGTTGTTCATATTGAGCTCGCCGTTCATATCCACTTTTCCGTTGAAAGTAGCATTACCGTCAAAAGTAGCTTCGCCTTTAACATTTAATGTGCCGTCAATCTGAGCATTGCCCGTTACATGAGAATCACCATTAACCGTATTACCTTCACCAGTATTAATTTCATCACCTGTATTAGATGAACCACCGTTAATAGGTTCTCTTGTTGTATCAAATTCACCTGTTACATCCGCGCTTAATGGAACAGCCTGTGATAAAGCACTTACAGCATTCCAGTCGACACTGTTTACAGCATTCCAGTCAACATTACTTGTCATTTTAGCAAATGATGTCATTTGATTTTCTTTTTCCCTTGACCATTCACCTAAATTATTAATATCTCTAGTATTATTATTAATATCTTTAGTATTGTTATTAATACCTTCTACTAAAGATTTTCCTTTATTAGAAAGCAATGTTCCATTTGTAAGAGAATTTGTAAGAGATTTTGTATCATCTGTTGTACCGAAGATAAGTGTATTCATTTGTCCAACAGTTGCTGCATCATGAGCATCTATACCGTCTTCTACATTAACAATACGACGCTGTAGAGCTTTATCTTTATCTCCAACTGATACTACATCACTTTCTGTAGCAATACTATTCGCACCTATAGCAACAGCATTTTTGGCTGGCTCTTTAACTTGAGCATTATAACCAAATGCGATAGAATTATCTGCATTAGCAATACTATTCGCACCTATAGCAACAGCATTTTGGGCAACATTTTGGGCTGGCGTATTAACTCTAGCATTATAACCAAATGCGATAGAATTATCTGCATCATAACCAATCCATGAACTATTTCCAATAGCAATAGAACCCGTACCATGTATGTTACTGTCTATACCTATGCTTATACTTTCGTCACGAGCAGAAAATATATTTCCACCTATTGCTATACTGTTTTCATTACTTCCCCAAAGTTTAGCTCTCTCTCCTATTACTATACTATCTTCATCGTTCTTACCAACTTTAGTACCTGCTACAATACCAGCTACTTTGTATGCATCTAAATCATCAGTATTATTTTTAACCTGAGCATCTACACCATAGATAGCTTCAGTTACATTTTCTGCTCCTCTAGCATAATTCGTTCTGGAGAAATCTCCTGTACCGATAGCTTCTCCTACTTGCGTTTGAACATCTTTCAACTGACCTTCTGTTGCAGCTCTGCTTGCGTCGTCTGTTGTACCAGTCCATTCAGTATTGGATAATCCCGTTATTTTACCCGTTGTAACATTACCGTTTTCATCTACATTGAAACCGCCATTTCCTGCATAAATTCTACCTGTATGCAGAATACCATTATTTCCGCTATCAATATTATTGCCATTGATATGTGTTTCTGTTCCGTTCTGGCTGAATTTAACATCATAATCCGTAACGGTTACTTTAGCGCCATTTTCAAATGTACTTCCGAAGCTAATGCCATTTTCTTCGTTTACATCTAACTGATATGCACTATTTTCTGTTCCACTATGCAGATTTCCTTGTTCATCAACAGTAAAGCTTCCATGTGCAGCAGTAATGCCATAATCATTAAGTTCAACGCCACCTATAGTTCCGCTATCAGCCTGCAAATCTCCATTAACATCAAGTTTTTTAGTTTCTACGGAAGTTGCTGTTACATTACCGTCCGCATAGAATTTTGTACCTTCTACAGAAGTATAATCTGTTCCGTTAGGTTCTGTTACATGGTCAATATGTTCTGTAGATTTTCCAATTTCTTTTAAACTATACTCTCCAGCTTTTACATCACCATTGCCAACAGCTTGTATAATT
>DCFC01000023.1 GCA_002314325.1 Megamonas hypermegale | reverse complement strand
GGAGGATAGGAAGTTGCCGGTTATTAGTTGGGGTATCGCCAAGCGGTAAGGCATGGGACTTTGACTCCCACATGCGTTGGTTCGAATCCAGCTACCCCAGCCATTCCTTGTGGTTCACTAGCTCAGTTGGCAGAGCACCTGACTTTTAATCAGGGTGTCCCGAGTTCGAATCTCGGGTGAGCCACCATTATATATGGCGCGTTGGTCAAGTGGTTAAGACACCGCCCTTTCACGGCGGCTTCATGGGTTCGAATCCCATACGCGTCACCACTCATTCGGGCGGTTAGCTCAGCTGGGAGAGCGCCTGCCTTACAAGCAGGATGTCAGCAGTTCGATCCTGTTACCGCCCACCATTAGAAAACACACTCCTTGAAATCTCAAGGAGTTTTTTTGTATCTAAAATCAAATTACGGGAGAAAGTCATGGCAAAAATTCTGGCAGTAATGATAGGCTGCGCTTTCGGCGGCGCATTTCGGTTTTTGATTACTACGTATGTAAATAAACTGGGTCATTTTCCGTATGGAACGTTGACTGTGAACTTAATCGGCTGTTTTTTAATCGGCATTATTTCCACTTTGCTGACGGAGCGTTTTACAGGCGTGTCGCCGTATTTGTCTCTTTTACTGACAGTGGGATTTCTCGGCGGGCTTACGACATTTTCTTCTTTCGGCAATGAAACGATGCTGCTGCTCAAAACGGGACTGGTTATGCAAGCAATGCTCAACGTGGCTTTGAATACGCTCGGCGGACTGCTGGCTGTATGGCTTGGCATTATGCTGGTGCGGATAATCTATTCTTAAAAAAAAGACGAGGTAAATGCCTCGTCTTTTTTAGTGGAAAAGTTTTGTTAAGCTCAAAATCAAATACGTAATACCGCCGGCAATTAACGGACCGACAGCAATACCTTTAAAGAAAAAGACACCGACCATCGTGCCGATAACAAGTGAAGTTACAATCGTCGGCGTATCTTTCAACAGATTTACGCCCCAGCCGCCGGCGGCAGCGGCAAAGATACCGGCTAAAAGTGCTAAGATGCCCACAGGTGATTTGAAAGTGTCAATCATCATAGGAACGGTTATTCTGCCATTGGCCAGCGGCAGTAAAATGGCAATGGTAAGTAAAATAATACCGTAATTCAGTCCGTTGGCTTCGACGAAATTCATCAATGCCGTAAAATGAAAAATTTTTAAAAGCAGGATGATGCCGACTGCATAGAATACAGACATATTATGGCCGATATAGCTTAAAAGCAGCAGCACGCCGAGAATAATATATTCGCTGTACAAAATCAATGCCTCCATTTTGCAAAACTGCGTATATTTTAGCATATAATTTTGCTAAACACAAAAATTTTTAATAATTTTTGCGAAACCTATAGAATTTTACGATAAAATCTGTTACAATATAACAAGTTTCTTTATTATAAAAGCATGGTAATTTGTTATTGCTTTAATCAGTTAAACTATTAAAAGAAAATATAACTTTATTACCATAAGGAGGATTTATTTTTATGAAAAAATTATGGACATTATGTTTGGCAATGGTATTCGGCGCGATGATGATTGCCGGTTGCGGCGGTAATGAACAAAGTTCTTCTGAAGGCGGAGCAGACAGCAGCAAACCGATTGTTATCGGTCTTGATGACAGCTATCCGCCGATGGGTTTCAAGGATGAAAACAATGAAATTGTTGGCTTCGATATAGACTTGGCGAAAGAAGCGGCAAAACGCTTAAACCGTCCGGTGGAATTCAAGGCAATCGACTGGTCCAGTAAGGAAGCGGAATTACAGAGCGGACGCGTTGACATTTTGTGGAATGGTCTTGATATTACGGAAGAACGTAAACAGAATATGTTGTTCAGCGACCCATACATGAAAAACCGTCAGGTTGTGTTCGTGCCGGTTGATGTGAATGTAACTTCCATTGATGAATTGAAAGGCAAAGTAATCGGCACGCAGAGCGGCAGCACGGCGGAAACTTTCCTGGATAATAATAAAGAATATGCTGACCAGTTCAGTGAAGTTAAAAAATACGGTGATTATATCGACGCATTCATGGATTTGGAAAACGGACGTATTGATGCTGTAGTTACAGACGAGCTCGTAGGTACGTACTACATGCAGAAACATCCGAACTCTTTCAAGGAAACAACGATTGTTGTCGGTGAACCTACTGATTTCGGTATAGCTTTTGCTAAAGAAAATACGGCTCTGCGTGATGAAGTGCAGAAAGTAATGAATGAAATGAAAGCTGACGGCACTATCGCTAAGATTTCCGAAAAATGGTTCGGCAAAGATATCACAAATGAATAATGAATAAATAAAGCGAAAACCTCTAACAGACCTTGATTTAGCTGTTAGAGGTTTTTTGTCTATAAATTTAAAATCGTTACGGCGGCAATGATGATGAAAGCGCCGATTAATTCAATGAAACCGAAGTTGATATGAAGGAAGATGATGGATAAAATTATGGAGGCGAACGGTTCAAGCGAGGCAAAGACGCTTATCTGCGTAGGCGAGAGATATTTTGTGCTTTCCAGATAAGCGCAAAAGGCGATGGCCGTGCCGAAGATGATTACGGCGGCGAAGGAAACGGCGGAATTTAAATCGAAGATGCCGGTAAACTGCCAGACCGGCTGATAAAAGCACATTACAGCGCCGCCGATGAGCATTCCCCAGCCGATGACGAGCGTAGAGCGCCACTGTTTAATAATGCGGCGCGGCTGCAATGTGTAAAAGGCGGAAAAAGCGGCGCTGGTAAGACCCCAGATTAAAGCGGCCGGAGAGATGGCGAGCGTGTCGAACTGCCCTTTCGTTACGAGCAGGAATGTACCGAGCATGGCAAGAAAAATGGAAAACAGTTCCAGTTTGCGCGGTATGCGGTGTGTCGTCGCGAGCAGGTAAAAGACGATGAATATCGGCATGAGATACTGCAAAATCGTGGCGGTGGCGGCATTGCTGTGCACAATTGTGCCGAAATAGGTATACTGAACGCCGAGCATACCGAATATGCCGAAGATAATCAGAGCCCATTTGTCTTTAGTCAGCCAGATGGAAAAGATGTCGCCTTTATGTAAAAGTGCGTCGATTATAAGCAAAATGATACCGGAACTGATGAGGCGGGCGGTGACGAACCATTCAGCGGTAAACATTTTATCGGTGAACAGGTGCTGTGAGATGACGCCGGATGTGCCCCAGAGAACCGTGCCGGTGACGATTAGTAGAATGCCTTTTGTGTTCATAAATTTCTCCTTGTCGATTGCTGAAATTTATTGTGCTAGTAAAACATCGAGCTTGTAGCCAGCAGTATAATAATTTATATTCGTTCGATGTTGTCACTTAACCTCACTAAATATAAACTATTATACTGCTTTAAAAAATCAACTAGCATAACAGATATTGCTGAAAAATTTTTTCTAATGTATTTTGGCATGAATTTTATTTTTAGTCAAATTGTATGGTAATTAAGTAGATTTTTCATATATAATATGGTAATATATATATCAACAAATAATTATTATCTATTATAAAGGAGTGTTGAATAATGGAAATGGCGGCTTTATGGAAACTCAGTTACGGAATGTATGCAATCGGCACGCTGGACGGCGAAAGACCGACGGGCTGTATCGTGAATACGGTCATCCAGATTACGAGCGACAATCCAGTAATTGCTATCAGCATGAACAAGAAAAATTATACGTATGAATGTATTAAGCGCAGCGGCCGTTTTGCCGTATCCGTTTTATCGGAGCAGACTTCGCAGAATGTAATCGCCAAACTCGGTTTTTCATCCGGCAGAGATACGGATAAATTTGACGGTGATATTTTTGACTGGGAATATATGGATGGGCTTCCAGTAGTGAAGGAAAACAGCTGTGCGCATATTACGGCGGAAGTTGTCTCCATGACGGAAATGGAAACGCATTTTGTGATTTTGGCGCGTGTGAAGGATGCGGTCGTTACATCCAATTACACGCCGATGACGTACAAATACTATCATGAAGTAATCAAAGGCAAAGCGCCGAAGAATGCGCCTACTTATCAGGCACCGGAAGCGAAGCAGGATAAGGAAACGTGGGTCTGCGGTGTATGCGGCTACATTTACGAAGGCGATTTGACACAGGAACCGGATGATTTTGTCTGCCCTGTCTGCAAACAGCCGAAATCCATGTTTGAAAAACAATGATATTAATTAGAAAAGTAAAAAGGCGACAGAAAATCAATTCTGCCGCCTTGTTGTTTATTTCTGTTTTTTGTTTTTGGCACGAGCTTTTGCTTTAGCTTCCTGTTTCTTTTCCTGTTCGCGTTTAGCATAATCCACGCCCCAGCTTTTCATTTTATGTTTGAATGCGAGCATTGGGTGGCGCAGGAACATTCTTTTCTGCGTACTCTGCATGATGTCGCGGAACTCTTTCGTCTGTTTCGCGCCGAAGCACGGACGGTCGCAGCGTTCGCAAATCGGTTTGGTGATGCCGTAAGGACAGCGGGCTATTTTTACCATTACCGTGCTGAGCAGCGCCGTACATTTCGGACAGAGTTTCGTTCCGGACGTGCCGTGATGGCTGTGGCAGTAAACACCGAATGTTTTACGGATTTCTTCTTTTTCCTTCGGTACATTGTTTTTTATTTCAACAGGTTTGCGCTTTGGCAAAATTTTTGAAAAAATTCCCATGATGATATCTCTCCTAATTAGTAATATTTAGTATAAGTTCTCATTTAATTGTACGGTTTATTACAATTTATGTCAAGGATAGGTGCTGTTTATAATAAGACATCCTTTGTGCTTGCAAAACATCTAGCCTGTAATCATCAGTATAATACTTTGAAAAATAAACTGGCACAATAAGTAATAATAAGGAAATTTTTGGTATTTGACAACAATTAAGTTTTATGATACTGTCATTTGTAATAATGTAATAAGATTTAGAGGTTTATGAGGTGTATGTTTATATGATAGAATTGAAAGATATAGTAAAAACCTATGATACACCGAACGGTCCTGTACATGCTTTGAAGGATATCAATTTATCGGTAAAGCGTGGCGAGATTTACGGAATTATCGGGCTGAGCGGTGCGGGCAAGTCGACTCTGGTGCGGTGCATAAATATGCTGGAGCGGCCAACGTCCGGCCATGTTATCGTTGACGGCAAGGATTTGACAACGATGAACGACAGCCAGCTTCGCCAGGCGCGCAAGGATATCGGCATGATTTTCCAGCATTTTAATCTGCTGTCCACTTCCAACGTATATGACAATATAGCTTTTCCGCTCAAACTGGCGGGAAAATCGAAAGAGGAAATCAAGGCGAAAGTGGAACCGCTATTAAAACTGGTAGGGCTGGAAAACAAGGCGCATCAGTATCCGTCCCAGCTTTCCGGCGGACAGAAACAGCGCGTGGGCATTGCCCGAGCTCTTGCCAACGATACGAAAATTCTGCTGTGCGACGAAGCGACGAGTGCGCTCGACCCGCAGACGACGAAAGCTATTTTAAAGCTGATAAAGGACATCAATCAGAAATTGCAGCTCACTGTCGTGGTAATCACGCATGAAATGCAGGTAATAAAGGAACTCTGCGACAAGGTGGCCGTGCTTGACCGCGGCATTATTGCGGAAAACGGTACGGTGCTGGAAGTGTTCACCAATCCGAAGGAAAAGATTACGAAAGAATTTATCAGCGTGCTGAGCAGTAATGAACTGCCTGCGGCATATCGGCAGGGAAAAATCAGCAAAACGTATATTAAGGACGCTACAATGCTTTTGCGTCTCACGTTTATCGGCGAATCGGCCGACAATCCGGTCATGGCCAATCTGGCGCGCCAGTTCCCTAAACTGGATATAAGCATACTGTTCGGCGACCTGTCGCAAATTCAAATGGTGCCGTACGGCCGCATGATTGTGGGTCTTGACGGCAAAGAAGACGATATTAAACAGGCAATTGCTGCGCTCATGGCGCAAGATTTGAAAGTGGAGGTGATAGGATATGTTCAGCGACGCTCTACTGTTACTGCCTAAGGCTTTGGGCGAGACCGTATACATGGTGGGAGTGTCCATGGTCATCGCTTCCGCAATCGGTATTCCGCTCGGCGTGCTCTTGCTGGCAACGGGCAAAAATCAGATTTTGGAACTGGGCATAGCCAATAAAACGCTGTCGGCAGTCGTCAACTGCGTGCGTTCCATTCCGTTCATTATTTTAATGGTGGCAATTATTCCGTTTACCCGTCTGGTGGTAGGTTCTTCCATCGGCACGACGGCGGCGATTGTACCGCTCATCATTGCGTCCATTCCGCTTATCGGGCGGCTGGTGGAAACTTCGCTCAGGGAAGTGCCGTACGGTCTTGTCGAAGCGGCTCTGTCCATGGGGGCTACACCGTATCAGATTATCCGCAGAGTTCTTCTGCCGGAAGCGATGCCGAGCATTGTATCGCAGCTGACGACGGTTATCATCGTGCTTATCGGCGAGTCGGCGATGGCAGGTGCTGTCGGCGGCGGCGGTCTCGGGGATTTGGCTATCCGTTACGGCTATCAGCGCTTCAATCCGGAAGTAATGCTGGCGACAGTCATTGTACTTATCGTTTTGGTACAGGTGATACAGTTACTAGGTAATTTGTTGGCTAAAAAGCTAAACAAAAAATAAATATTTCAAGAGGAGGATTTATTAATGAAGAAAATCTTAACTATTCTGGCGGCTGCGTTGTTTGCAGTGGGCGCGCTTGCCGGCTGCGGCTCAGACAATGCTGCCAAAGATAACGGCAGTGCATCCGGTGAAAAAACGGTGCTGAAAGTGGGAGCAACCGCAGTACCGCATGCTGAAATCTTAGAACAGATTAAACCGGAACTGGCAAAAGAAAATATTGATTTGCAGATTGTGGAATTCAATGATTATGTTCAGCCGAACTTGGCACTGAACGACGGTGAACTGGATGCGAACTTCTTCCAGCATCAGCCGTATCTGGATGAATTTGTAGCTGAACACAGCGTAAAACTTACGAGCGCCGGCGGCGTGCATATTGAACCGATGGGGATTTACTCCAATAAAGTTAAAGCAGTTGATGATTTGGCGGACGGCGCAACCGTTGCCATTCCGAACGACCCGACAAACGGCGGACGTGCACTGCTTTTATTGGCAAAAGCAGGCGTTATCACTTTGCAGGACAATAACGATATCAAAGCTACAGTACAGAGTATTACAGCCAATCCGAAAAACATTCAAATTCAGGAAGTTGAAGCAGCTCAGCTGCCGCGCGTACTTGATGATGTAGATGCAGCCGTTATCAATACGAACTATGCAATGCAGGCCGGCTTCGTACCGGAAAAAGACGCACTTATGATTGAAGACAGCACTTCTCCGTACGTTAATATCGTAGCCGTTCGCGAAGGCGATGAAAACAAACCGGCAATCCAGGCTTTAATGAAAACTTTAAAATCCGATACGGTGAAAAAATTCATCGAAGAAAAATATAAAGGCGCTGTAGTTCCGGCATTCTAAGGGAATTATCAGGCGGAAAAAACAGACAGAAGCAGCAATGTTTCCGTCTGTTTTTCTATTTGGAGCAAATGTAGTATAATATAAATAGTTTTATTTGTTGTGATGATAAAACATCAAGCCTGTAGCCAGCAGTATAATACTTTGTATATGTTCGATGTTGGCACTTAACCTCATTAAATATAAACTATTATACTGCTTTAGGAAATCAACTGGCACAATAGGTAAATAGTTTTATATTGCCGGTAAAATTGCAATCATACTGTTTCATAAAATAAACCGGCAGGACAAATAATATTCTGTATATAGCTGATAAAGCGGAGGGATAAAAATGGGTAAATTGGAAAATAAGGAAGATAAAGCAAAAAAAATGAAAAAAACGAAAAAGACAGCTGCGAAAACGGTCAAAGTCGTAAAAAAAGCAAAAACGAAAACGGAAAAGCCGGCAGTTGTCAATGAAAATGTTTTCAGTCAGCGTTTACATAAACATTATGATGAGCTGAAATGGCTTTATTGTGAGCTGTATCAGGATGATAAGCAGCCGCTTGTTCATTTTGACGAGTTGATGAAGAAGATAAAAGAATTCTATATCGCCAGACCGAATTACTTGAAGGCGCTGGATATCGAAAGAGAACAGCAGCCGGACTGGTACAAGGGCAATAAGCTGCTCGGTATGATGATGTATGTAAACTGTTTTTCTGGTACGCTGAAGAACTTTGAAAAAAGACTGCCGTACATTCAGGAAAGCAATGTAAACTATTTGCATCTTATGCCGCTATTGTCTTCACCGAAGGGCAAAAGCGACGGCGGATATGCTGTGGCGGATTTCCGCAGTGTGCAGGAAGATTTGGGCACGATGAAGGATTTGGAAAATCTGGCGGAAAAATGTCATGAAAATGGCATCAGCGTCTGCCTCGATTTCGTCATGAACCATACTTCCGATGAACATGAATGGGCACGCAAAGCGCGCAGCGGCGACAAGGAATATCAGGACAGATATTTCTTCTTTGATGATTACAGTATGCCGGAACTGTTTGAAAGAGACTGCCCGCAGGTATTCCCGACGACGGCGCCGGGCAACTTCACGTATCTGAGCGATATCAACAAATTCGTCATGACGACGTTCTATCCGTATCAGTGGGATTTGGACTACCGCAATCCGGTCGTATTCAATGAAATGGTCTATAATATGCTGTTTCTCGTAAATCAGGGTATTGATATCATCCGTCTTGACGCTGTGCCGTACATCTGGAAACAGCTCGGCACGAACTGCCGCAACCTGCCGCAGGTGCATACCATTGTCCGTATGATGCGCATGATTTCGGAAATTGTAAGCCCGGCTGTACTGCTTTTGGGTGAAGTCGTTATGGCTCCGGATAAAGTTGTACCGTATTTCGGCACGCCGGAAAAACCAGAATGCCATATGCTTTACAACGTAACGACGATGGCGACGACGTGGCACACGGTGGCAACGCGCGATACGGCACTGATAAAACACCAGATGGATATTTTATCTTCTTTGCCGAAACAGTATATCTTCCAGAATTATCTGCGTTGCCATGATGATATCGGCTGGGGACTGGACTACGATTTCCTGCGCCAGTTTGGCATAGATGAAGCTGCGCATAAAAAATATCTGAACGATTTCTTCACGGGCAAAGTGCCGGGTTCATTCGGTATCGGCGAACTGTACAATGACGATGAACGTTTAAGAGATGCCCGTCTTTGCGGTACGACCGCTTCGCTTTGCGGTATTGAATACTATGACAAACTGAAAGATAAGGACGGTATCGAAAGAAGCATACAGCTCGATTTGATGCTGCATGCGTTCATGCTGTCGCAGTCGGGTATCCCAGTCATCTACAGCGGCGATGAAATCGGCCAATACAACGATTACAGCTATAAAGAAGATGAAGACGCAGATAAACGCGCCGATTCTCGCTATGTACACCGCGGTGTATTCAACTGGCGCAAAGCCGGCAGACGCAAAATCAAAACGGCAATCCAGGCAAAGATTTATCAAAATCTGGCTAAAATGGAAAAAATCCGCAGCTCTTATGATGTATTTAAGGCTGATGCGGATATGTACACTCTGCCGACATGGGAAAAATCGACGCTGGCTGTAGTAAGAGAAACGGCGCAGGAAAGATTTATCGGTTTATATAACTTCAGCGAAAACGAACAGATGGCATGGATTAACGAAACAGACGGTCTGTACACAGAACTTTTGACAGATACGAAAGACTTTAAAGCAGCCGGCATAAAAATGGCACCATACAGCTGTTTATGGTTATGGCGAAAGAAATAAAGAGGGGATTGTTCATTTTTCTTTGAAGTCAAAGAAAAACGAACCAAAAAGAAACCTTTTAACGTTTCGCTTACGCTGCACTGGGCGAGCCTTCGTAGCCTTTCTATGAAGATAGGCGGTACAATGGCTCGAAACGTTTTGAATTTGGCTTGTGCCTTCGGGTATTTAGCAGAAATTAAATTTGAGCTGTTGGCACTGTAATTTGCTATTCATGCTGAATTTTTGTCTGCGTTGGAGATT
>DCFC01000049.1 GCA_002314325.1 Megamonas hypermegale | reverse complement strand
AAGAAATTAATTCTCTTTATCTTATATTGTGCCGAACAGAAACTTTTTTCGGTTCGAGTTCTTTAACAAGCAAAGAACTAGGCAAATAAGAAATTTGATAGAATAAAAAAAGGAACTGTCGCTTATTTTAAAGGCGGCAGTTCCTTTTTTTTATATATTATTTTCCTTCAACAAAGTTTAAAGCATTCAGTGTTTTTTGTGCTATGCCGTGCATTTTTTCAGCAGAAATGGAGCATACGGCAATTCTTACGCCGCGTTTGAGCGGTACGGCGAAGATTAAATCGTCATGCAGTTTTTCGCATACAGCGGCAGGGTCTGTGGACGGGATGGAGAGGAAGAAACCTGCTTTGTACGGCAGAGCTTTAAGACCGCATTGAGCTGCTTCGTCCATGAAGATAGCGCCGCGCTGTTTGATTGTCTGGTAAATCGCATCGCGTTCCGCTTCGAACTGAGCGAGCAGTGTCTTGTCGCTGTCGATAGTAGCAAGCGTAGCCATTGCACCGCGGTTGATATTGGACCACGTTGCGCGGCTGGTGTATTTGCAGACATTTAAAAATTCAGTCGTGATTTCTTTATTGGAAGACAGGCCGACCATGGCGCCGGTGCGCTGACCGTAAAGCGTGTAGCCTTTGGACATGCTGAATGCGAATATAGTGAAGATATTGTCCGGTAGATTGGAGAATTTGCGCATGAATTTGCGTGCTTCATTTTTTTCACCGGCATAGTCGATATAGGCGATATCCACGAGCAATGTGATTTTTTTGTTGCCGCCTTTTACGTGTTCTTTGCAGACATCGAGCACTTTATCCCAGTCTGCTTCGGACAAGCTGTAGCCTGTCGGATTGTGTGCCGGTGTGTTGATGATGATGAGCAGAGAATCCTGGTCGGCAAGCAGGGAATTTACTTTATCCGTGAAGCTGTCGATATTGTAGTTCATATTTTCATCGAACAGTTCGTACGTTTCCAGTTTGCGGCCGGCTTCATTGCACAGAACGTTATATGTGCCCCAGTACCAGTCGGAAGTAAGGACGCTGTCGCCGATTTCGGAATAGTTCCAGATGGTGTTGTGAATAGCACCCGTACCGCCGGCAGTAGCTACGGCTTCGAGATAGCCTTCCGGTTTGTTGTCGGCGAATGTAAGATTTTTAACGGCTTCCAGATAAGCTGGCAGACCGGCAATCGGCGCATAAGCCGCGATTTCATTCATCGGCAGGCTGCGCATAACTTTTTCTACTGTAGGGATACATAACAGTTTGCCGTTATCATCCATGATGGCGCCGATAGTACCGTTGGTTACTTTATCTGCACCGTATTTCTGAGCGGCGGCATTTGCAGCTGCGCTGGCACCGAAAATAACATCCTGTAAAACTTTACCCTGGCTATGAGTAGCAGCCATACTGTTAGTCATAATTAAATTCCTCCTAATATAAAAGACACATTTCAAGAAATGGATAACATCAAAAATAGCGAACTACTAAATTATACTACAAAATGTTAAAATTTTTTATATGTATACGCTATGTATACATGTATATTTTTTGTGAAGCGACAACGCGGTATAAAATCCGTAAAATATGGGCAGTTATGAATTGACAGTGCTTCTCAACAAATGGTATAATCTATTCATTGTACTGTCAAGTTGTACAGTTTTAATTATAGATTAGATTTTGTAAACAGGAGGCTTTTGTAATGGCAGAAAAAGTTTTTCCCATATCACAAGAACGATTAGAAGAAATCATTAAAAAATATCCGACACCTTTTCATATTTATGATGAAAAAGCAATCAGAGCCAATCTGCGCCGCTTCAAAAAGGCGTTTGACTGGGCACCTGAGTTCAGAGAATATTTTGCGGTAAAGGCGCTTCCTAATCCGCGCATTTTGCAGATTATGCGCGAAGAAGGCGCAGGCGCAGACTGTTCTTCCCTGGCGGAACTTTTGCTCGCGGATGCGTCCGGTATTCACGGTGAAAAAATCATGCTCACGTCAAATGATACGCCGGCGGATGAATTTCAGAAAGCAATCGAGCTCGGCGCAATCATCAATCTCGACGATATCAGCCATATCGCATATCTGGAAAAAAATGCCGGCTTTCCGCAGGTGCTCTCTTTCCGCTACAATCCGGGCAATCTGATTGAAGGCAACGATATTATCGGCAAACCGGAAGAAGCAAAATACGGTCTGACGAAAGACCAGATGTTCGAAGCGTATAAAATCGCTATGAACAAAGGCGTTAAGCGTTTCGGTCTGCATACGATGGTTATCTCCAATGAAACACGTCTTGAGGGTCTGCTGTTGAATGCGCGTATCGTATTTACGCTGGCAGCGGAAATTGCACAAGAACTCGGCATTAAATTTGAATTTATCAATCTCGGCGGCGGCATCGGTATTCCGTATCGTCCGGAAGACAGTGCCGTTGATTTGGAAGCACTCGGCGAAGGCGTGCATAAACTGTATGATGAAATTCTCGTGCCGGCAGGTCTCACAAATACAGCAATCGCTTATGAATCCGGCCGCGCCGTTACCGGTCCTTACGGCTATCTCGTATCAACCGTACTGCATGAAAAGAAAACGTACAAAGACTACATCGGTCTTGATGCCTGCATGGCAAATCTGATGCGTCCTGCTCTGTACGGTTCGTATCATCATATGATTGTGGTGGGCAAGGAAAATGCTCCGTGCGACCATGTATATGATATTACCGGCTCGTTGTGCGAAAACAACGATAAATTCGCTATCGACCGCAAAATGCCGAAAATCGATATCGGCGACCGCATCGTAATGTTTGATACGGGTGCGCACGGCCATGCTATGGGCTTTAACTATAACGGCAAACTGCGCAGTGCGGAACTGCTGCTGCATGAAGACGGCAGTGTGGAACTCATCCGCCGTGCGGAAACGATTGAAGATTATTTTGCTACATTATATTATGACGGTTCCGTTTTGAAAAAATAAAAAATAAAAGAGGTAGGAATAATTTCCTGCCTCTTTTTTTGTTTAATTATTTTCAACTGGTTCAACCGGTACGGATGGTTCAATCGGATAAATTTCCGGTTTAGTGTGCTTTTCAATACAGTCTTTTGTGATGACGACGCGGCGCGGTTCGTCTGTCTGCGGGATTTCGTACATAATGTCGAGCATTACGTCTTCCAAAATGCCGCGCAGGCTTCTTGCCCCCGTTTTACGTTCGATAGCTTTGCGGGCTACAGCGTAAAGAGCGTCTTTTTTAAATTCCAGTTTAACCTTGTCCATTGCGAGCAGTTCCTGATACTGTTTTACCGGAGCATTTTTCGGTTCAGTCAGGATTTTGAGCAAATCATCTTCGCTGAGCTCTTCCAGCGTGCAAATAACCGGCAGACGGCCGATTATTTCCGGAATAATACCGAATTTGATTAAATCTTCCGGACGGACTTTGTGAATTAGCTCGTTGTATTTCGGTTTGTCATTTTTATTCTGAACCTGAGCGCCGAAGCCGATGGAGGAAGCGTCCGTCTTCAATCGTTTGGCAATGATGTCTTCAATGCCGACAAAAGCACCGCCGACGATGAACAGGATATTGGTCGTATCGACTTTAATCGTAGGAGCTTCTGGATGTTTGCGCTGTCCCTGCGCTGTGAATTCAACAACGCCGCCTTCAATCATTTTGAGTAAGCCTTGCTGAACGCCTTCATGACCCGGGTCCGCCGTGATGGAGTTGTTGGCGCCGGATTTGCGGGCGATTTTGTCAAATTCATCAAGATAGATGATGCCGTGCTGCGTGCGTTCGATATTTTTATCAGCGGCATAATAAAGATTTCTAACGGCGACTTCCACGTCGGAGCCGACGAAACCGGCTTCGGTAAGGCTGGAAGCGTCCGTTACGGCCATAGGAATGTCGAGAAGTTTAGCCAGATGCTGGAGCATGGCTGTTTTACCGCAGCCGGACGGACCGAGCATGATGACGTTCGATTTTTCGATATTCATGTCTTTCGGGTCATGACTGTAGCCGTATTTCATGCGTTTATAATGGTTGTAAACAGCAACGGCGAGAATTTTTTTGGCACGGTCCTGATTGACAATGTACTGGTCGAGATATTCTTTGATAACATGCGGTTTATTTTTGGCGAGAATATCGTCAAGGTTCTGGACGAATTTGCGGTTGATGGCCTTTTCCTCGCGTTTGTCGTGTTCGGCTATAAAATTATAGATATCTTTAATGCAGTTTTTGCAGATGGCAAAACCGGTCTGCGGGTCGTAAATCGGCATATCGTATTGTGAACGTATCGTTATGGTCCGATTACAGAAACTGCAATTATGCTTTACTTCCTGCGAATTTTTTTTCATTTAATCCTATCCCTTCAATAGCAAAGTTGAAATTTCAAGATATATGATTGAAATTTAATTGCACAATATGTATATTATAGATTTTTCCGCTGATATTATCAATAAAAAAGTAAATACGTTCATTTTTCTTTTGGAAGGCAAAAGAAAAATGAACCAAAAAGAAAACCTTTTTAACGTTTCGCTTACGCTGCACTGGGCAAGCCTTCGCGGCTCTCGTAAATTACAGGCGGTACAGCGGCTCGAAACGTTTGGAATTTGGCTCGTACCTTCTGTTTTTAGCAGAAACTAAATTTGAGCTGTTGACACGGTAATTGGCTAGTCGTGCTAAATTTTTCATCCATGTTAGAGATTTTCACGGTAGCTTTAGCTATTAAAAAGAAAAATATTTAGATATGGTTTTTGTTTAAATGTTTGAGCGTAAGCG
>DCFC01000039.1 GCA_002314325.1 Megamonas hypermegale | reverse complement strand
CGCTCAAACATTTAAACTAAAACCATATCTAAATCCTATTCTTTTTAATAGCTTACGCTACCGTGAAAATACTCTAACATGGATGAAAATTTTAGCATGAATAGCAAAATATTGTGCCAACAGCTCAAATTAAACTCTTGCCGAGAACGAAAAGCACGAGCCAAATTCCATCGTTTCGAACAGTTGTACCAACTGGATTTATAGAAGAGCTACGAAGGCTCGCCCAGTGCAGCGACAGCGAAACGTTAAAAGGGTTTTTTTACAGGCTCTTATTACTTTAGTAATTAGAGCCTGTTATACCTTTAGGTGATTTTTGGTTCGTTTTTCTTTTGACTTCAAAAGAAAAATGAACAATTAAATATACACTCCCTTCCGCAATATTCTATGTTTATTATATCATTTTAGTACAATACTTACCAAAAAAGACAATCTTCACCAAACAAAACATCAGTAAAGATTGTCTTTTTCGTTTAAACTTCTCTATCAATCAATAGAAATAAGCTCGTATTTATCATTACCCATTTTCAAATCGTGCATAGCTGCAAGCTGATGTAAACCGTGGCGGCTTTCAATGCGTTCTACTAAATCCTTATTATACGGCGAGGCGTAAACTAAATCGACGGAAGCCTGGTCGATTGCCAATATATCAGTAGAAGCCAAAATACCGATATCCGGAATAGTCGGTTCAGCGGCACTCGTTCCGGCACAGTCGCAATCAACGGACATACGGCGCATTACATTAAGAAATACAATATGTTTGCCGAAATAATCAATCGTTGCTTTAGCCGATTCCGCCATGGTTTCCATCAGCATATCCTGTTTATATGCAACATCCCATGCTTCATCCAGTTCTTTATCCAAAGGAACGCCGTGCACCATTTTTTTACCGATTTTAGCATCGGCGCAACCGATAGCGATATTTTTCATTGAACCGCCGTAGCCACCCATAGCATGACCTTTAAAATGCGTCAGGACTACCAT
Organism: Megamonas hypermegale; assembly: GCA_002314325.1. GTDB lineage: Bacteria > Bacillota > Negativicutes > Selenomonadales > Selenomonadaceae > Megamonas > Megamonas hypermegale_A. The sequence goes on along the minus strand of DCFC01000039.1, from coordinate 97,070 downwards.
AGCATCATAGTTTACAATATTTTTCCCCAGGGACATCTCTTTAAAATGCCTGCCGCCTCTGACCGGCAGCATGACATTACCGTATTCGTCCATAATATCCACCGGACAGAACGTCCAGCCGTTTACTTTCAATGTTTCCTTATGTCCTTCCGTTGTATAACGGTCGCCTTTATACAGTGTGTTCGTTTCAACGATATTGCTGTTCGGAATGTGCTGCCAGAAGGCTTTTGCCATATCGCGCGGAATAATATTCGGCCCGTTCTTTTCGCCTGTATGCAGTTTAATAGCAACTTTACCGTAAATTCCTTCATTGATTAAATCATATAATTTTATTAAATGAGCGGCATCAATATGTTTTGTAAAATATACTTTCGCTTTAGAACCTACGCTGTTTGTACTGTCTGTAATCTGCGTACTGCCGATAACCGGTGCCTGCGCCAAAGCCGAACCGAAGCCGCCCGCAATACTGTAAGCTGCTGCACCGATAACCGTACTTCCTGCTACTTTGAAAAAATCTCTTCTGGAAATATTTGTCATAACAACATCCCCTTATTTACTTAAAATCTTATTCAGCACAGCCTGTGCATTTTTGCCCGTATCAATGCCGACTTCACTACTCAATACATTGACAACTTCCTGCAACTGTTTTTCCGTCACACCGGCGTTCAAACTGCAATTCATATGACCGGCAAGCTGCGGATTTACATTGCCGATACCGGCTAAAGCGCTTACCGTCGCTATCTCTCTGTCTTTAGTCGACAATATGCCCCGTTCAAAAATATCACAGAACAAATGTTCCTTTAAAAATCTGCTGATAGTCGGCGAAAAATCATATATTCTTCCTTGTACCGGTCTGCCCACCAATTCCGTCTGGATTTTATCGCCGATAGCGTATCGGTCGCGGTTTGGGTCAACCGGATTTGCTTCAGCACCGATTTCGTCGACGATACCGGCGGCTTTGCGTTCATCCAATACGGCAACGAAGGTGCTCAATCCGTTTAAACTGCGCGGGAAACCGCAATAAGCATACATTTGAATTAAGACTTCCTGAATTTCATTTACGGTCAATCCTCTGTCCAGTCCCGTATTGATTGCCGTTTTTAATCTGGTCAAATCCCCCTGCGCCGTAAAAGCCGATATGGTAACAATGCTTTTCTGCTTGTCGGATAACTCATCACTCGGCGCAGCTTGTGCCGTACCGGCAAAACCGACCGTTCCCAAAACCATCATCATCATTAATAATAAATATTTTTTCAACATATTTACCCCTCTCCTTTAATCTACAGGATAATCTTCATCACTGACCGGCTCGAGCCAGACAACATCCTTGTCGCTTTTTTCCGAAATCGCCAAATGCGTCATGGCGTTTTTACTCGTTGCACCGTGCCAGTGCTTAACCCCCGCCGGACACCATACAACATCACCTGGCTGGATTAAAACAGGCTCTTTGCCCCACTCCTGCACATATCCCGTACCATTCGTAACGATAAGCGCCTGTCCTTTCGGATGAATATGCCAGTTTGTCCGTGCTCCCGGTTCAAATGTTACATAAGCGGCATATGTAGCAGAGCCCTCATGCGGAGCAAACAGACTTTCCATTCGGGCAGAACCTGTAAAATTATCCCCGTTTATGGCAACGGAAGCGTATTCGCCGTTTTTCACCACCGTCTGCTCCGCCGCTTCACTGTTTGCTGTCTGTAAACCGAAAATCAACAATCCAGCAAAAACCGTACTTAAAAATTTCTTCTTACCCATTTTTTCATCTCCTTAACAATACATCTTTTTTACTGCATAATAAGCAAAATATTTCAAGCTAAATTTTGTTTTTCCAGCCAATCGCTCATCAAATCGGCAATTACTTCGTTATTCAAATCCGACATCAGAAAATGCGTATTGCCGTAAATGCCGATATCCGGCAGATGAACAAGTTCCGCCTTGCCGCCGTGTTTGTTTACGGCTTCGACGAATTTTTGCGCCATAGCCATTTCACTGCGCCATTTATCCGGTCCGATAACGTTCGTCTGTTTGCTGGCGATATTATCACCATAATACAGAATAATCGGCATTTGCGTCAATTTCTTGAATTTTTCAAGCGGTACTTCCTCCGCCTGCGCTGCCACCGGTGCATATGTCGTCGGTATCGGTTCAGGCAGTTCATTTTCCGGAAATACGAACGGTGTACCGCCCGGCTCAAATGCAACAATAGCTTTTACATTTTTTGTATGAAACGGTGTACGCCAGCCAATACTGCCGCCCATGGAATGCGTTACGAGAATACTTTCACCGACTTTATCAAAAAGCTGTGCCAGTACTTTTGCACACAGATTATCGTCAAGCTTACCCGTATACGGTGTCCAACTGCGCTGAAACTGATTTAAAGTTTCCGCATCGTTTGCTACCTGCACATTTGGAAACAATTCCGGAAAAACTCCCAATCGGCACAGCATGAATAAAGTCTTATCCGCATAAAACGGGTTCTGTGCATACGGATTTTGCGCGTCGGCTGCTTCAGTGGAAAGACCGGCCTCGCCAATTCGCGGCTGGTCAATTAAATATACGCTGTACCCTTTACGCAGGAATATATTCTGAAAACCGTCGCGTCCGTCCGGTGTCGTTTCCCATGTACGCTTGGACTGTGCTCCGCCATGCTGAAATATTATCGGAAATTTTCTGGCATTGACCGGTTTCTGATAAAATACGTAAGCGTGGTCGCCGTAAGCCGTCTGTCCTTCCGGTTCAAGAAAACGCTGCATGGAAAATTCACCGTCATGTGTAACGGTAGTTCCGCCGATAGCAAAACTGCCCTGTGTTTCAAGTGTAATCATTGTAAAATCCTCCTTCGATTTATTCTAAGCCTGCCAGCATGAATACAAGCGGCATGGTAAATACGGAAACAAGTGTTGTAAGCGCAATCCCTTTTACGGATACGGGATACGCCTCTTTATTGTACAGAGCCGCCAAGAGCGCAATTACATTGCCCGACGGTGTAGCCAGTGCCGCCATACATACCGCCAAAAGCAGATTATTATGCACGAACTGTCCCAGGATAAATACGATTACAACCGGTATCACAATCATTTTGATTATAGTAAACAGAATTATTTTCCTGTCCATAAAAATTTCCGACCACCGAATATCCATTAAAAACGACCCCATCAGCATCATAGCAAGCGGTGCCGTTGTAGCACCCACCATATGAATGGATGAGGTGATGAAATACGGCAGACGGATATCGGCAAGATAAATAATAATCGACAGAAAACATGCTATCATACCGTTATTGAGCAGACTTTTCAGGCTGAATTTCTGATTCGGGTCTTTCTTTCCACGGATAGTCTGAATAGCATAAGAGAAAAACAGCAGATTAAACGGTATTAAAAATACCGTCATATAAATAAGCGCGCTTTTGCCGTAAAGACCGTCAATCATCGGTACACCCATAAAGCCGATATTGGTAAAAACGACCATTACATTGATAATGCCGCGCTGATTTTTCGGATAACGCAGGATAATCGGCAACAGATATGCGCCAATCATTGCCAGTACAAGTAAACCGCAGGCAGCTCCTACGGCTATAAGCAAATCCGTCCCCTGAATACGCTCGCCTTCGCTCACGGCACCGGACAGAATGATGGCAGGATATGCTATATTGACGACAATGGACGATATCTGCGACTGATTGTCTTTTGTCAGCATATTCTTTTTGCGGGCGTACATACCGATGCCCATCATTATGAAAAAAATTAGCATTTGCTGCAATACAGGCATTCTATCAGTCCTTCTTTCTATATTTCTCTTTAAAGAGCCTACTTAATTTTTACTTATTGCATCAGTTGATTTTTTAGCAGTAGAATACTTTATATTTAGTGAGGTTAAGTGATAACATCGAGCGAATACAAAGTATTCTACTGCTGATATAGGCTAGATATTTTACTGGCACGATTAATTTTTAAACGTTTTTACCTGCTTCATAACTTATGTTCATTGCCGGCGAAGTTTTTATCGCTCCTTTTTCATACGCTCCTGCGCCGAAAATAACTTTTTTCACAACAGAGCCCGGTACACAGTCCGTGAAACCGTATAAGCCGTTAAGCGCACGTTTTATAAAGGCTTCTTCTTCCGCTGCCGTAATGATGAAATAATATTCTTTATTATTCACTTTGCCCGAATAATAGCACGGCAGTGTGCGGTCGATAAAAGTTTTCATCTGTCCGTTGATTGCATAGAAATAAACAGGTGAAGCCAAAACGATTACATCCGCCTGTGCCATTTTATCGATAATTTCCGCTACATCGTCATTTTGGAAGCAGTCGCCTGTTTTTTTGCAGGCATAGCAGGCAAGGCAGTAATTGATTTTTTTATCGCGCAGATAAATTTTTTCCGCCGTGTTTCCCGCTTCTTCACAGCCTTTGATGAACTGGTCGCATAAAATATCGGAATTACCGCCTTTACGCGGACTTCCTGCAATAACTAAAACTGATTTTCCCATAATGTATCTCTCCCAATATAAAATTTGTTTTCAACGGATAAAATTTGTGAATTGCACCTGTTCCTGCTCCGGCATGGATATTCCCATTTTCATGGCAATGTCTCTGCATTTTAAAAAATACGCCATATTTTTACCCAGAATACGCATTGTCTGCATACCTTCGATATCCATTTCCACCTCAGACGGTTTCGTTCCGTGTACGATAGTCCAGTAGCGCGATGAGATTATCGGCATCTGCATCAGTGCAAAATACTTATTAATCTGGTCCCATGTAGCCGTTGTTCCGGCGCGCCGTGCCGAAATAACGCTTGCCGCCGGTTTGAGCAGAAAGCGATTGCCGCCGCCGCACAGGTCGGCATAAAATACTCTGTCCATAAAAGACGTCATGCCGCCGCAGACTCCGCCCCAGTGAACGGGAGTACCGAATACAAAACCGTCGTAATCTCCGGCAATATCCAGAAATTCATTTACCGTATCATTGAATACGCATTTATTTTTTGTATCACAGGAATGACAGCCGGTGCAGCCTGCAATCGGTTTTACACCAATCCAGAAAATATCCGTATCGATTTCATTCTGATTCAGGGCTCTGCCAACTTCGCACAGAGCCGTATGCGTACAGCCATTTTTATGCGGGCTGCCGTTTACGAGTAAAACTTTCAATTAAAGCACCTTCTATCTATCCAATCCTTTTTCATGTAGCCATTCTTCCGTTATATCGGCAATTTGCACATTGTTCAAATCGGCAAACGGAAAATGCGTATTGCCTTTTATACCGATTTCCGGCAGATGAACGACCGTTGCATCACCGCCGTGGCGGTTTACCGTATCGGCCCACATGCGCGCCATTTCAAGACGTACGCGCCAGCTGTCCTTATTCCATTCATCTGTCGGTTCAGTCGCTATATTATCACCGTAATAAATAACGATAGGAATTTTCGTCAGTTTCATAAAGTCATCGAGCGGAACAGCTTCTCCGGCAAGAGCACCGAACGGGCTGCTTGTTGCCAAAGGCTCCGGCACTTCACCTTCCGGGAATACAAAACCGCTGCCCGGTTCGTAGGCGATAACGGCTTTTACTTTGTCCGTCTTCATCGCCGTATACCAGCCCGGACCGCCGCCCTGCGAATGCGTAACGAGAATACCTTCTCCCGATTTATCGAAAATTTTCGCCATAGCATCGCTGATAACGTTCGCATCATATGCTCCCGTATTCGGTGTTACCTGGCGGTAGAACTGATTTAAACTTTCCTCTCCTTGCGGGAACTGACTGTTTTTATAAAAATCAGGATATCTGCCCAGACGGAAATTATCGAACCACATCTGGTCATCCGGCGTAGCTGCAACACTGCCGGAAACCGTACCTCTGCCCGCTTTACCGCGACGCGGCTGGTCAACGAGATATACACTGTAGCCACGACTGAGAAAAATATTCTGAAAGCCGTCACGTCCGTCCGGTGTTGTTTCCCAGGTTTTGGCCGACTGACCTGCACCGTGCAGGAATACGAGCGGATATTTATGTGCATTTACCGGTTTTTGATAAAATACGTACGCATGGTCGCCGTGCAGTGTCTGACCTGCCGGATTTGTCGGGTCGTAAAAATTATATTCTCCTTCATTTTGCACTACGCTGCCGCCGGCAAAGAAACTGCCCTGGTCGGCAATCGTTACCGGTTTATCCATGGCAAAAGCGGAAGTTGTGCATACACTGACTGCCAGTAAAACAGCCGTCGTCAATTTTTTAAACTGCATATTCATTCTCCTTTATTTTTGTACAACTTTAGTGCCGCCGTAAACGGCAGATATTGTCATTTCATCGAGTGCTTTGTCTATCTTTGCCACTTCTTCAGCCGTAAGTTCTATATCGGCGGCGCCGAGATTTTCCAGCAGTCTGTCTGCTTTTCTCGTTCCCGGAATTGGTACAATGGCAGGATTTCTGCAAATCATCCATGCAAGTGAAATCTGCGCCGGCGTTGCCTGTTTTGCCTGCGCCATATCTCCAATCATCTGCAATAATGCGCGGTTGGCTTCATACGCTTCCGGCTGGAACTGCGGCATAACGGCTCTGTAATCGCCTTTTTCCGTAAATTTGCTGTCTGCCGTGTATTTACCGGACAGAAAGCCGTTGGCCAGCGGACTGAAAGCGACAAAACCGATATTCAGTTCTTTCAATACCAGAAAGAGCTTTTCATAATCGCGGTACATCATATGGTAGCGGTTTTGGATTGCCGTCAACGGACAAACGGCATCAGCTCTGCGGATTGTTTCTTCTGTTGCTTCCGACAAGCCCCAGTGCAGAATTTTTCCCTCTTTGATTAAATCCGCCATAACACCTGCCACTTCTTCAATCGGTACGTTTTTGTCCAAACGGTGCTGATAATATAAATCTATATGGTCCGTTTGCAGTCTTTTGAGCGAACCTTCCACCGATTGGCGGATGACCTCCGGTCTGCTGTCCGGTATCAACGGCAAAGGAGCCTGATTACTGCTGCGGTCAAAAGTAATACCGAATTTCGTTGCGATGACAACTTTATCGCGGTACGGCTTCAGTGCTTCGCCGACAAGCGTTTCATTAACATGCGGGTCGTCTGCCGTGCCGTATATTTCCGCCGTATCGAAAAAAGTACAGCCGTTTTCCACAGCTTTGCGGATAAGCTTTATCGCTGCCTCTTTGTCGAGCGGCTCGCCGTAAGCGTGACTGAGTCCCATACAGCCCATTCCCACGGCGGAGACGTTCAAATCTTTACCTAAAAACGTATATTTCATGGAAATACATCCCTTCTGTCTTTATAACGTATAGTGCCGGTTTTTATATAATGCCTGTTGTGTTAGTAAAATATCGAGCCTTTAAGCCAGCAGTATAATAGTTTATATTCGTTCGATGTTGTCACTTAACCTCACTAAATATAAACAATTATACTGCTTTAAGAAATCAACTAGCACAATAGGTATATAATCTAATATTGTATCAGCGAGGCTATCTCAAAATTCATGTTTCACCGGCACTATACGCTACTTTTAGTATAAATGCAGTGTGCAATTTGCAGAAGTTTCTTTTGGTTCAGCAGTTTCAACCTCAAAGTTATAAAAAAAACAAGCCATAAAACATTTCTGTCTTACGGCTTGTTTTCATCAGCTCTAATATCTATTATCGCCTTTAACAATAGTTGCACGTGCTCCGCTGGTCTGGGAGAATGCAGTATGCCGAACGGAATTTTATAATCCCATTCCACCGGAATTATTTTTATCAGCGGATGTGTATTGACCCAGTTGGGAATTACAGTCAGTATACCGTTGTTATTCTCGCACTGATTGAAAACATCCAGATTATAAAACGGAAAATCCACGATGTTTATTTCACTGTGATGTTCCTGTATATCATAGCGCAGTTTATCTACGTACCAGTTCCAGCCTTCTGCTATAATCATCAGATTTTCACCGGACAAATCGCTCAATGTCAGTATTTTTCTGTCCGCCAGTCTGTGATAAATAGATACACCGCAGCAAATCGGCGGCCTGCACAGCTCGAGCGCTTCACATTTGCGGCTGCGCAGAAATTCTTCATCAAATACGCCGGCTACTAAATCAATATGTTCGCCCAGATTTTTTAAAATTTCCCGTGCATTTTCCGGTGTATTGGAAAACGGCACCAGCTGAAATTTTATCTGCGGATATTTAACATGGATTTTCTCCCAGATTTTTAATAAAAATTGCGCCGGTGTCATCGGTGAAACGCCGATGCGAACAGTGCCTTCCGTCTGCTGCATTGCTTTTTGCGCGCGCAGTACCGCTTCCTTGCTGTAACTAATAATGTATTTGGCGTCTTTATATAAAGCTTCACCGGCTCTTGTCAGCGTCAGTCCGCGGTGCGTGCGGATAAACAGCTGTAAATTTAAATCATTTTCCAACAAATTAATCTGCTTAATCACGGCTGTCGGCGATATATACATCTGCTCGGCCGCTTTGGAAAAACTGCCTGCATCAGCTACTTTAACGAATGTTTCTATTTGCGGATTGTACATTATTATTCACACTCACCTTTACTATTTTTGCGCCCTTTTATGACTGAGATAAATTGATGAACCGATTACGAGCACCCCGCCGATTATCGACAGATTGTGCATGACTTCACCGAAAAATACATAGCCCCAAAGAGCATTGAAAAATACGCCCAGATACATAACGAAACTTACAAGCACCTGATTGGCGAACTCATACGCCTGCGTCATGAAATTCTGCGCAATTAGCGAAGTAAACGCTATGCCTAAAAGCAAAATCCATTCATAATGCGTCGGCATATGGCAATTATTGTACATCATGGCAAGACCGATAAAAATACTGCATAAAAACAGATAGAAAATAACTTCCCAGGAAGTATGCCCGCCATTTTTGAATAATTTATGAATAGTCGTATACACTACAGCACCGGTAAAGGCGGAAGCTATGGCAAACAGGGCATAGACGGAAAAAGAGCTGTATTCCCACGGACGCAAAATCAGACACGTTCCCGCCACGATAATGATTAACGGCAGCACCGTATGCGCCGGCAGTTTTTCCTTTAAATAAACGGCTGATATTATCAATACGAAAAACGCTGAAAGTTGCTGTAATATGGATGCGTCTCCCAAATTCATACCCGATACCGCCAGAAATATAAGACACATACTGAGCCCGCCGACAACGCCGCGGAAAATAAGCGTACCTTTGTCCTTATGCGAGAATTTTATTTTAAGTACACGCATAATCAGCAGTATCATAACGACGCTGATAACACTGCGGACAAAAATAATTTCTCCCGTGCCGACCGTACGGCTGGCCTCTTTAACCAGAACGTTCATGAAGCTGAACATCAGCGAAGCCAGCATGGCAAAAATCAATCCTCTGTTCATAATATCGCCTTCTCTTAATTATTTAACTATATAATAGAACAAAAAAGGTCATAAAGAAATATTTTCTTTACAACCTCAAATCTATATTTTTATGTACTTTGACGTACCAGCTAAATCAATCTAACGGGTACGTCAAATATTATTTATTTAAATGCCCATGATAGATGGCTATATACTCTTTTTTGTAAGTTGAACTCTATCGCAGGCAATTAAATCATTATAAATGTTTTCCGTAGAACTCTTTCAATTTATTCACAAACTGGTCCACGTATTCCGGTACATAGTAAGTCTGAATATGAGTAGCCCCGTCGACGAGGAACAATTCCTTATCTTTCGTGCCTGTAGCTTTATCGAAAGCTTCTTTGGACATATAAAGCGAATCGGCTTTACTGCCCGCCATGAGCAGCAGCGGCTGGTCGATTAATTCTATCTGGTCTGTTGCGTCCCAGCTCATGAGCTCCATCAGACTGCTCGTCGTATAGGCAAAAGTGGAATTCGGATGTCTATGCGTTCTGCCGTAGTATATCATGCCTTCGCGGTACAAATCAGTCGGTATTTTGCTGATACTTTCATCAGTCAAAGCATCAAAATCCACATTGCCGGAAATGGAAACTTCACCCGTCGTTATTTCTTTATCTCTGGCGTCGGAAGCCTGTTTCATTCTTTCGCCGATACTGTCAAGCTGGCTGTTCATGTAACCGTTGCGTCTTACTTCACCGGAATTGAACATGCTGAGCGTAGCCACCGCCTTAAACCGTTTATCCGATTTGGCGGCATTCAAAGTATAGCCGCCACCGCCGCAGATACCGAGTACGCCCATTCTGTCCTTATCCACGCCCGGATAAGTGGAGATGAAATCCGCCATGCCGTGAATGTCTTCCGTGCGGAAATACGGTTTATCCGTATGGCGCGGCTCACCTTCACTTGCTCCCTGATATGCCGCGTCCGCCGCTATCGTAATATAGCCGAGCTGTGCTAAGCGCTGCGCATACAGACCAGCTACCTGTTCCTTAACACCGCCGTTCGGGTGCGCCACTACGATTACCGGATATTTTTTATTCACATCATAGCCCGCCGGTGTATATACATTGGCCGCTATTTTTAAGCCGTTCAAATTATAATGCACAGGGTGGATATTTACCTGATCTGCAACATTTTTCGTAATCGCTCCCTGATAGACAAGTCCGTACGGATTTTCCGCCGGAGCCGCCATGCCGCTCGTACCTATACCCATTGTTAAAACCAGCCCTGCAAGCAACAATTTCTTTTTGAATTTCATATTATATACACCCTTTCAGTTAATCTAATTCACTGCTATAATTAGACTATAACCGTCGGTAGTAACTACCGGTCAAGGATTTTTTTCATAAGAAAGGATGTTTTTTATGTATACCATGAAACAAGCCTGCAAACTAACCAATCTGCCGTATGAAACACTGAAATTTTACTGCAACGAGGGGCTTATTCCCAATATTAAACGTGATAAAAACAATTACCGCGTTTTCGACGAACGCAATATCCGCTGGATAAACAATATGCAGTGCCTGAAACGCTGCGGCATGAGCATAAAGGAAATGAAGGACTACCTTAAATTATGCCTGGAAGGACAGCCGACTATTCCTGCCCGAATGGAAATGCTGGCAAAGCACAGAAAAGAGCTGCTGGCGAAAATAAACGAACTGAATGAAAATCTGGCTTACCTCGACTACAAAAACGAATTCTACCAAAATGTACTGGACGGAAAAATCCCCTATAAAAGCGATTTAATCCGCACAGATGACTGAAAAAATTATAAAAAAAGAGATTGCTGCACTAAAAAGCAACAATCTCTTTTTCTATTCACTTAAAAATTCATCCACGGCATTTCGTGCAGCGGAAAAATTAAATCCCTTGCGGTAAAGATACGCCTGACATTTCTGTCTGTCCGCCGAGCGTTTAAAATGCGCTGCCAAAAGTTTTATGCAGACACGGTATTCATAATCCGCCGTATCAATATCGCACTCTGCCTGCGCGTTTTCGATATCGGCAGAATTAAAGCCTTTTTCCTTCAACTTATATAAAATAGCCTTAATACTGCGCCTGCCCTCATTCAGATATGCCTGATACTGTCTTTGGCACAAATCGCCGTCATCAATATAATGACGCTCCGTAAGCCGCTGCATGGCTGCGGCGATTTCTGTTTCACTATAGCCGCGTCGCTTTAGTTTATCGGTGAGCTGCTTTTCACTGTAGGCACGCGCCGCCAGCAAATCAACGGCATAAACGAGTGCCGTCTTACTGTTCTGCACTTTCATTTTCCGCTACTGCTTCCGCTTTTTTATCGCCTTTGGCATTTTCCTCTTCCGGTGCAGCCGGTTTGGCAAACAGTTTTTCTCTGATTTTATTTTCAATTTCCATCGCCGTGTCCGGATGTTCTTTCAAGTACGCCTTAACGTTTTCCTTGCCCTGACCGAGACGTGTTCCCTGATAGGAGAACCACGAACCGCTCTTGTCCATGATTTCAAAAGCTACTCCCATATCAATGAGGCTGCCTTCGCGGGAAATACCTTCGCCGTACATAATGTCGAATTCAGCCTGTTTGAACGGCGGAGCAACTTTATTCTTAACGACTTTAATACGTGTGCGGCTGCCGACCGGGTCGTTGCCCTGTTTTATCGTGTCGATTTTGCGCACGTCAAGACGGACGGAAGCATAGAATTTAAGTGCACGGCCGCCCGTTGTCGTTTCCGGATTGCCGAACATCACGCCGACTTTTTCGCGGATTTGGTTGATGAAAATAGCCGTCGTGCGGGATTTGCTCAGTACGCCGGTCAGTTTGCGCATCGCCTGCGACATTAAGCGTGCCTGAAGGCCTACATGCGAGTCGCCCATATCGCCTTCGATTTCCGCTTTCGGCACGAGCGCCGCTACGGAGTCGACAACAATGATATCTATAGCGCCGCTGCGGACGAGAGCATCGGCGATTTCCAGTGCCTGTTCGCCGTTATCCGGCTGGGAAATGAGCAGATTGTCGATATCCACGCCGAGTCTTTTTGCATATACCGGGTCAAGTGCGTGTTCCGCATCGATAAAAGCAGCCACGCCGCCCATTTTCTGCGCTTCCGCCACCATATGCAGAGCGACTGTCGTTTTACCGGAGGACTCCGGCCCGAAAATCTCCACGATACGGCCGCGCGGCACACCGCCGACGCCGAGAGCCGCATCAAGCGGCAAGCAGCCTGTATGAATTACTTCAATATTCATATTGGCAGAGGCATCTCCCAGTTTCATGATGGAGCCTTTGCCGAAATCACGTTCAATCTGTTTCAAAGCATTCTGCAATGCTTCAACTTTATCCATTGATTTATCCAAAAAAATCACCTCGTTTTATAAATAGCCGATGATTAAATTATACTCTACTTTGCCGATGTTTATCAAGAATTATGTTCAGAAAACCGAACTTTTATAAAACTCGGGAAAAATCCGCCAAACCCATTGAGATTTTTTATGAAATAGTGTAAAATAATAAACAGTGTTGATTTTTTTGAGCATAATTTTTTTAACGGCCTAATCTAGCTCAGGAGCGGGAAAACCAATTCTTTGGGGTGAATTTGCCGCGTGCAGAAGAATGTCTCTATTCTAACCCGTCAGCTAATCTCGCAGGCTTTATGGAGAGGAGTCTTTTTTTTGAGTAAATTTGTTCGTATTTTAGTCCTATCTTTCTGTTTAATCTGTACAGCTTCCATTGCCAGCGCTTCTTCCTTCCGTTTGGGCGACCAAGGCAATGAGATTGCGGAAATTCAGGCGGCGCTTGCCAGCCAAGGTTATGATGTTGTTGCTGACGGTGATTTCGGTCCGGCAACACAGGCAGCCGTTCAGGCATTTCAGCAGGCGAACGGTCTTGACAATGACGGCTTGGTCGGTTCTATGACATATCAGGCATTGATGGGACGCAACATGCCGGTAGTAAGCCGCAGTTCCAACTACATTGCCAGACGCATTATCAACAATTCCTTGAATTATGTCGGCGTGCCGTATGTATTCGGTGGTACTACGCCTAGCGGTTTTGACTGCTCCGGTTTTACCCGTTACGTATTTGCCAGTGCCGGAATTTCTTTGCCGCGTACAGCAGATGTACAGTTTGAAGTAGGCGTACCGGTTTCTTACGACAACCTTCAGCCGGGCGATTTAGTATTTTTCTCTACATATACTTACGGAGCTTCTCATGTAGGCATCTATTTGGGCGATGGAAAATTCATCAACGCTTCCTCCAGCAGAGGTGTCGTAGTTGATTCGCTGAGCATGTCCTACTGGGCAAATACTTATATCGGCGCACGTAGAGTATTATAATTTATATTGCAATCAGGGGAGACACAGTCTTGTTGTCTCCTTTTTTATTTACCTAAAAGGAGGTTTGTAAATGATTATTTCCGAAAAATGCCGCCGCTACACCAATTTATCCGGCATGAGGATAAATATGCTGCAGCGTATCAATAAAGTATTGCCGTTTGTCGCCGACCTTACGTACACTCATATTGCCGTCTACGTAAAAGCCAAAGACGGCAGCAGATTTGCCGTTGTTTCCGCGATTGAACCGCATACGGCCTTCAATCCGTTCAGACAAATTCTGCTCGGCAAATTAATACCGTACATACAAGAACCGTTGATTAAAAAGTGCATGGATAATAAAAAAATCTGCCACGGACGGCGCGAGCTCGATTTCGGCCGCTTTATCGACATGTACACGTTCCCCGTTATCGACAGTAACGAAGTAATCGCTGTCATCTGCATGGAAGTAAACAGTGACGACGCGCAAAAAGACGGTTTCTCCCGCCTGATGAAAACGGCTCGGATACTGCTGAAAAATGCAAACAAAAATACCGACGCTACGTACAATATGTATAAATCCATCTCCTCGCGCGACGGTATCATCATCACTGATAAGGACGAACGCATCATCTTCGCCAATATGGCGGCTTCGCGCATTTATCACGTGCTGGGCATCAACAATCTAATCGGCTGCCATATCTTCGACCGCCAGCTGACCATGCACATCACGAAAGAAACGATTTTGAACAAATCGCCGTACGAAAAAGAAATTGAAGCGGGCAACCTCATAATAATCAAGCGGGATATCCCCGTCATGGAAGCGGGCAATCTCGTAACGCGCATAATCATTCTGTCCGACGTAACGGAACTGCGCAAAAAAGACCGCGAACTTTTGATAAAATCCGCTGTCATTCAGGAAATTCACCACCGCGTCAAGAACAATCTGCAAACGATAGCCAGTCTGCTCAGGCTGCAGGCCCGCCGCTCCCGCTCGCCGGAGGTAAAGGAGGCTTTGCGCGAGAGTATCAACCGCATATTGAGCATTTCCGTCGTGCACGAATTTCTCTCTCAACAGGGAAATGAAAATATCGACGTGGTGGAAGTCACCAGCAATATACTGACGCTGATAAAAGACACCATGCTCGATGAAAACTTCAGCCTGACAACACAGCTTCCCGCCAACAATATCATTCTGCCGTCGAAACAGGCCAGCAGTCTGGCACTCATCATCAACGAACTAATCTTAAATTCCATTGAACACGGCTTTGCCGGCAGAAGCGAAGGGCTTATCGGGCTCAATATCACGCAGAATTCCCGCGCCTACATCATAGAACTGTACGACAACGGCTGCGGTCTGCCGGAGGATTTCAACGCTCAATCGGCAAAATCGCTGGGGCTGCAGATTGTCCGCAATCTCGTCGAAGGCGATATCGGCGGCAGTTTTACCATGTACAACGATAACGGTGCTCACGCACTGATAACAATTCCATTCAAAAGCTTAACAGAGGATGAATAAAATGGCCAAATTAAATATTGTTATAGCGGATAATGAATCAATCATCCGCATGGATTTAAAGGAAATGCTGGAAGAGGCGGGACATACCGTCGTCGGCGAAAGCATCAATGGTATCAAAGCCATAGAACTTACGCGCAAATTAAAACCAGATTTAGTTATAATGGATATAAAAATGCCGGAAATGGACGGCATTACGGCGGCTAAAATAATCGCCGACGAAAAACTGGCGCCGGTAATACTGCTCACCGCCTTCAGCCAGAAGAACATCGTCGAAAAAGCCAAACATGCCGGCGTTCTCGCCTACCTCGTAAAACCGATACGCCAGGACAGCCTTTTTCCGGCAATCGAGATAGCAATGTCCCGCTTTGCGGAAATCCAGCAACTTGAACACGATTTGAACAACGTCAAAAATTCCTTGCAGATGCGCAAAACACTCGACCGCGCCAAAGGCATACTGATGGACGCCTACAATATCTCCGAAAGCGAAGCATACCGCCGCATTCAAAAATACAGCATGGCAAAGCGCAAATCCATCAAAGAAGTTGCCGAAGCCATCATTCGCGCCGCCACAAAATAAAAATCCGCACAAAAAAAGACTTCACAAATTAATGTGAAGTCTTTTTTGGTTTCGTAAAAATTATTTAGCAGCGAAGAATTTTTTAGCAACTTCTGCATCGAGGTTAAATAAAAGAACATCTTCAGCTGTAGGATTAGCAACGCCGAGAGCTTTAAGCTGTTTAACCGTACGTTTTTTGAAGAATTCTTCAGCAACAGCCGGGAATAAAGCGTAGGAAAGAACATCTTCTTCCGAAGCATTCGGGAAGCCTTTAGCAGCAAGTTCTGCTTTGTATTTTTCCATGCCCGGTTCGAGCAGGTCAGCCGGACGGCAAGTAATCATATCTTCCGGTTTGATACCGCATTTATCGAGAACTTCCTGTTTAACAGGTTCTGGCGTACGGCCAAATCGGCCGCTAGCGAGTTCTTTGAATTCTTTCGGAACCATTTTATAACGTTCGCCGGTCATAACGTTGAACGTAGCCATTGTACCGACAATCTGGCTGGAAGGAGTTACGAGCGGAGGATAGCCGAGGTCAGCACGAACGCGCGGCATTTCATCAAGCAGTTCCTGATATTTATCTTCCATGCCTGCTTCTTTCAGCTGGTTAACGAGGTTGGACAGCATACCGCCCGGAATCTGGAAGTCAAGAACGTTAGGGTTAACATCGAAGTAACCTTTTAAGCCGAATTCATCAATGATTTCTTTTTTAACGCCGAGGAAATGTTTAGCGATAGGAGTCATAGCTTTACGGTCAAGACCTGTATCGTATTCAGTTCCTTCGAGAGCAGCAACCATAGTTTCCGTGCAAGGCTGGGAAGTATCAAGAGCAAACGGGGAAAGTGCGCAGTCGATAACGTCAACGCCTGCTTCGATAGCTTTTAAGTAAGCCATGGAGCCGAAGCCGCTTGTGTAGTGAGTATGAAGCTGAATAGGAAGTTTAGTTGCAGCTTTTAATTTTTTAACGAGGTCATAAGCTACATACGGTTCGAGCAGACCGGACATATCTTTGATACAGATGGAGTCAACGCCCATAGCATCAAGTTTTTTAGCCAGTTCTGCGAATTCGTCAGTAGTATGAGGACCGCCTACAGTGTAAACAAGGCAGCCTTGTACTTCTACAGAATGTTCAACTTCGTTTTTAGCTTCTTTAGCTGCTTCAACAGCAGTCTGGAGGTTACGAGTATCGTTCAGAGCATCGAAGATACGGAATACACCGATACCGTGCTGAGCTGCTTTTTTAACGAAAGCACGAACAACATCATCCGGATACTGGTAGTAACCTAAGAGGTTCTGACCGCGAAGCAACATCTGAATAGGAGTTTTGAGATGAGCTTTTAATGTGTCAAGGCGTTCCCACGGATCTTCGTCAAGGAAACGAAGGCAGCTATCAAATGTAGCACCGCCCCAAGCTTCCAAAGATTTATAGCCGATAGCATCGAGAGCTTCGAGCTGCGGAAGCATCTGGGAAAGACGCATACGAGTAGCGAGTAAGGACTGATGGCCATCGCGTAATACTGTTTCAGTAATTTTTACTTTTGCCATAATAAAATAAACACTCCTTCATATATATGCAATTGGCATATTCTTTATAACATTATTATAAAGAATTTGAAGCCGAAATGATATACTTTTTATTTATTTTTTATATCAAAGCTTCCAGGCTGATGCCCCAGCCTTTATATTAATATCCTCATGTTTGATTAGAGGTATTATGACATCTTTTTTATAAGTTTTTACTTATTATACATATTAGAAATATACCGCCTAAAACGGCAATACATTACCCTCAAACACTCTAATTACAGTATAGGTATTAATAAAACTATTGTCAATGATTTTACGTGATTTTTTTAACTTATTTAATATAACTATAAATAATATTTATAGTAAAACCACTGTATATTTACTTATATAAATGATTATACAGAATTTTTATATCAATTTGCCTTAGCCGCTTTATTGAGCCACTCCGGCACATCCAATCCGTACATGGTGATAAAACAGTACACTGTAATATATACGTCGGTCAGGCTGTTGTGAATTTCGCCGAAATCGGGACAGCGGCAGTAATTGGCACACGATTTCAGACTGGGCATGTTGTTATTGCTGCTGTAAATTCTGGCAAAGGATTTCTGCAAATCGTAAAGCACCGTCTGTCTGCCGACATAAATGCGGTCTTTCTGCATAAATTTCAAATCGTTTTCTATGCCGTAGCCTACAACCATGTCCGCCCGTTTGAAAATATTCTTGATTTCACTGCGGAACGCACCTATCGTAAAGCAGTTCTGCACCATCTGCGGCGTTATATGATGTATATTTTCCGTATCCTTCCACGATTTGCATTTGCGCGGCTTGATGTATTCGTTGAATACGACACCCTTATACAGGTCAATGATACTGAACTGCAAAATCTCATCATATCGGGTATTTCCGCCGGTCATCTCCATGTCGAAAAATATTACAGACGGCTCACGGTCCACTAAGGCAATATAATCTTGTCTACGAGCCAAATTGAACACATCCTAATTTATAATTTCTTTCTTTTTCCCCATACAATATAATACTACAGAAATGATGAAAGCTATAATTAAAATAATGCTTTCAAATACGACGATGCCGCTCCAGCCGTAATCGCTGAGGAAAATACCGCCGATAGTGCCGAATGCACTGGCTCCTATATAGTAAAACAGCATATACATCGCCGAAACCTGCGCTTTATCGTTCTGGCAGCTCTGCGGCGCCCAGGCGCAAGCGTTGGAATGAACGCCGAAAAAGCCGTAGGTGAAAACGGCAAGACCGAGAATTTTCACGATAAGCGGAGAAAAACCGGTGATGATGATACCGGCGAGCTGAATAAGCATGGAAATCATAATGATGATGCCATGTCCGTAGTGGTCGGATAATGTCCCCATGACGGCGGAGCTTACCGAGCCGACGAGATAAATTACGAAGATGAAGCCGATTATAGTCTGACTCAGGTTGTACGGTTCATTCATCAATACGTACGAAATGAAATTATACGTGCAGACAAAACAGCCCATTACACAGAAAGCGATGCAGTAAATCATGATTACTTTTTTATTTTTGAGCAGGGCTAAGAAATCGCGCCAAGCGATATGAATGCGGCCGTGTTCGATTTTTTTGTTGAGAGACGGAGGCAGGAAGAACCACATCATGACGGCGCTCAGTAAATACAGTATGCCGCAGACCATCAAACCGACGCGCCAGCTGGCAAAATCGGTCAGCGTACTCGTCAGTATACGGCCGACAAGACCGCCGAGCGGCGTCGCCGCTACGTAAACGCCGATAGCTGTACCGATGATTTTCGGATTGAATTCTTCATTAATATAGGCGACCGCCAGCGACGGAAAACCGGCAAGCAGTATTCCCTGCACAAAACGCAGCAGCAATATCAATGTAAATTGCTGCATAACGGAAATGGCCAGAATAACCAACGCCGATACACCGAGTGCTATTACCATGACTTTTTTGCGCTCCAGATATTTGGATACGCTGGCAATGAGCAGCATGGAAAGTGCCATGCCGATTGTCCCGAACGACATGGACAGGCTCGCTGTCGTCGGCGACAGATTGAAATCCGCCGCCAAAATCGGGATAACCGGCTGCAGACAGTATTCCGCTCCAAATGCCGCCAGACTGCCGAAAAACATCATTACAAGCGCCAGTTTATACTCTTTTGTACCTTTGTCGATTAATCTAGCCACTGAAAAAACCTCTTTATCGTGAAAAATTTATCACGGACAGACTTTATCTATCATTATATTTAAAACTTCGACGTCCGTTGATTTCATGCCGACCTTGCCGATATGACCCACAGCGCGGATGGTCTGTTCCAGCTCATCCTTGACGATACCTTCGCCCGGCTGAAAACCTTCGCCTTTCATACTCATGGTATGCGCCAGAAGCGCCGCATCGAGCGAGGAGGATATCTTAGCTGCGCAGGAAGGTTTGGCACCGTCACATATTATACCACATGTATTGCCGAGCGTGTTAATTATCGTAGCGGAAATCTGCTTGTAATTTCCGCCAAGCATGTACGTTATCGCCGTGCCGCAGGCGTAAGACGCACTTACAGCGCCGCAGAAAGCAGACAGATTGCCGATATATTTTTTCTGATGAATTGCCAACAGATTGCTCAGCGCCAAAGCGCGGTATAATTTTTCTTCTGGAATATTATAATGACGAGCGTAGATAACGAGTGGTACGCAGGTCGTTATCCCCTGATTGCCGCTGCCGGAATTGATAACGACAGGAAGCGAACAGCCGCTCATGCGCGCTTCCGAAGCTGCCGCTGCCATAGCTCTCGCTCTTATCGGCAGACTGTCGCCGTACAATGCGAGCAGATTGCGCCCTACGTTGGCTTCATAATTGTTCTTCATGCCTTCTTCGGCTATTGCCATATTGCATTTTATCTGTCTTGCTAAAATCGGTTTAATATCTTCTATTTTCACCGTATCGGCAAATTCGATGATATCCTTTACATTAAGCAGTGCCTTGTCCGCCGGCGGTGTATTTTTCTGATGATTGATTTGATTTTCCTTATCGAGAATTACCGTATTGTCTTTGACGATTTTGACGATATTCGTATGGTACGTGGAAATTATCACCTGTGCGCTGTGCGCTTCGCTCCATACCGTAATGTCAATATACAGATTGTCCGTATCCGGCACTAAATCGCAGGTGCAGATATTTTTTTTCAGCAGTTCACGCAGATATGCTCTGTCCTCATCCGTAACACTTTCCAGCACTTCCAGCTCCATGTCGGCTCTGCCGCCGATAATACCGAGTAAAGCCGCCGTATCAATGCCTTTTAAATCACCAGAATTCGGTACGGTAACGCCTTTTACGTTCTTAATCATATTGCCGCTGCATTTTACCGCCACTTTCTGCGGAAATTCGCCGAGCACTTCGCGCGCTTTCGCTCCGGCATAAGCGATGGCTATCGGCTCCGTACAGCCCAGCGCCGGGACGAGCTGTTCTTTTAAAATATTGATGTAATTTTCGTAAATTTCTTGTCGCATAGTAGTCGCTCTCCTCTTTATTTTCTAACTATTAAAAGTATAACATACCGCTTGAAAAAAAATAAGTGAAAACTATAAAAATATAAACAAAATATATTAGAATGTACACGCTGAGAAGAAAACGAAAAGGCAACACCTTTTTCGGTATTGCCTCTGTATATCTTCTCTCTAAATTTATAAAAAACAAAATCAATACTTGTTGTGCTAGTTGATTTCTCAAAGCAGAATAATAGTTTATATTTAGTGAGGTTAAGTGCCAACATCGAACAAATATAAACTATTATTCTGCTGGCTACAGGCTCGATGTTTTACTAGAACAACGGATAATCCATATATTTATCTATTGTGCCAGTTAATTTTCCAAAGCAGTATAATAGTTTATATTTAGCGAGGTTAAGTGACAACATCGAGCGTATATAAACTATTATACTGCTGGTTGCAAATTCTATGTTTTACCGGCACAACTGATTATATTAATATTCGATTTTCAGAATGCCGCCTTTTTTATAAGCTTCCGTCGTGGCAAAGGCGATTTGCGTGGATTTTGTACCGTCGTAAACAGTTACTTCCGGTTTTACGCCTTTTTGTACGCAGTCAATGAAATATTCCATTTCCAAACGGTAAGCATCGGCAAATCTTTCCGGGAAGCCGCTTACACATTCTTTAACGGCGCCGTTCTTATCGTAAATCATGCACAGATTTTTTTCCGGAACAGGGCTGATGCGCAATGTGCCTTCCGTGCCGACAACTTCCGTTTCCACATGGTAGCCGTACGGAGCCGTGCGGCCTACATGCACGAAGCCGATAGAACCGTTGGCGCATTTGTACATGGCAACGCCCGTTTCGTCATCGCCGCATTCCTTGAATTCAGGATGTTTGAATGTTGCGCCCGTCGCATATACTTCTACAGGGTCGGAGCCTAAGAACCAGCGCATGAGGTCGATATCATGAATAGCCATATCAATGAAAATGCCGCCGGAAGTCGGAGCGAATTTGATTGCGCCCTGAACGAGTGCTTCCGGGTCGATACCGGTAGCTTTCACCATGTACGGTTTGCCGATTAAGCCGGTTTTGATTTTTTCCATAGCGTAAGCATACGACGGGTCAAAACGGCGCATGAAGCCCAAAAAGAACGTAAGTTCCGGATGGCGTTCCACAGCTGCTTCCGCCAATTTGCATTCTTCAATCGTAACACCGAGCGGCTTATCGGAAAATACGTGTTTGCCCGCATCGAGCGCCGCTGCAATCTGCCAGCAGTGCTGACTGCTCGTCGTAACAATGGCTACGGCGTCGATATCGGCTTTGGCGAGCATTTCATTGTAATCAGTATAAACATCCGTTACACCCAGTTCATTTTTAGCAAATTCCAGTTCAGCCGGTACGATGGAGCACGCAGCCGTAAGCTCTGCATTAGCTATTTTGAATGCCAGATTTTTAGCATGTTCTTTACCGAGGCGGCCGAGACCGGCAATACCAACTTTTACTTTTTTCATAATAAAATTCCTCCCAGAATGAAAATCATCTCTTAATTTTTGTTAAATTCATAATATCAAGAACCGTTCCATTCGTCATTAAATAACTTTGCCAATTAATACACATTTTTTGCTTTCTTTTATCAGAGCAAAAAAAGTATACTAATTGGCAATCAGTCATATTGATTAGTATTTGCCGTTGTCGCTAAAATATTTACGGAAATTATTCGGCGTGAGCGAAGTTGATTTCTTGAACGCGCGGATAAAATGCGACGAACTCTGAAAGCCGGATTTGCCTGCTATTTCCTCCACGCTGTAATACGTATGCGTCAGGAGATTTTTGGCATTGTCAAGGCGCAGATTGGTCAGATACAAATGCGGCGATATACGCATCAGCTTTTTAAACAGCCGCGTAAAATAAAACAGACTGAGTCCCGTGTATTCGGCTACATCTTTCACGGCTATCGGTCTGGCGTAATTTTCCCGCATGTATTTTTCCGCTTTCTTGATGATGTCCTCCGCCGGCGACACCTTGAGCGGCGGCGGTGCGGCAAGCTCGCAGAGAATACTGTAAATATTGTGCGACAGCTCAAAATCGCTGCTGTTTTTATCGCGCAGAAGCTCAAACACATTGTTTATGAACGGCTCGGCCTTTTTGGCGTACGTGCCGGAAAAATGGCCGCTGCCGTTATTTTTATAAATATATTCGACGATGTTTTCCGCCATCTTGCCGTTGAAATGAAACCACTTCACCTTAGCCGGTTTATCCGCCCAATAATGATTGCTTTCCTTGCAGTTTAAAATGACAAGCTCATTCGCTTTGGCCGAAAATTCCCTGCCGCGCAGCTCAAAATGCAGCTCCCCCTCCAAAATATACTGCACCATGTACGCATCCATATAGTTGCGGCTCACTTCATACGGTTTATCCACCAAATAGACTGAGCCCCATAAGATATACAGCAGATTTTCCTTTGCAAACAAATCAGCTGAACGGAAATACATACGCTCTTTCCATACTACCCCTGCTTCTCGTTTTTCCATATATTCACATTCACCTTCACTAAACTGCAACTCATCTTCTTAAATCAGCATTCCAGTCAAAAATAATGCCGGTTGCCGGGTCAATTTCAAATTCGTATTTCATATCATTAAAAAATAATCTGCCTTCATACCGTCCCCGTCCATCAGCATTTTCCCGCCTGATGTCGATATCGTCAAGCGATGCCTGCGGAACTTTCTCCAAAACGATATTTTTAGCCTCCTCTACCGATACGGGATTTCCGCCGAGCCGGTCGAGCCACTGTTCGTCCACTTCATAATCGGCTTTAACAATTGCTCCGTTTTCTATTGCAATCTCATAATCATAATCGCCGTAATTCGTTTCAAATTCAATATCATAAACAGGAATACCGTTATCGCCGTCCTGTTCAACTTTGATATTGTAAGCATCATCATGGGGAACATCCGCATCATCCAGTGCAATCATAAAAGCCGTCTTATCGTCAATATCGCTGAATTCTGCATTTACCCCATCAAACGAGGAACGGCTTTCCGATTGACCGCACCCGATAACGTTCAGCGATAACAGCACCGTTACGCCAATAATAAACCATTTCATTTTAAAACCCCCTATCAGCAAATTTTATCGTTTTTCTCTGTAATTGCCTTAATTTGACAATCATTTCTCATATCTATATTATAATCTTAAACGAAGTTTTATAACAATACTTGTTGTGCTGGTTGATTTCCCCAAGCAGTATAATAGTTTATATTTAGTGAGGTTAAGTGACAGCAGGCAGCGGATATAAACTATTATACTGCTGACTACAGGCTCGATGTTTTACTAGCACAACAGATAAATAACATACTATTTTAAAGAGGTCTTTTCATGTTTGAACATAATAAGATATTCATCGGTATATCGCCGATAAACTGGACGAATGACGATATGCCGTTTTTAGGCTCCACCAACAATTTCGAGCAGATTTTGAGCGAAATCGCCCTGACCGGCTATTCTGGCACGGAAATAGGCATTACATTTCCGCAGAATATAGATAAAATCCATTATCATGCTGCTCTCAGAAATCTGAAAATCGCCGGAAAATGGTTCAACGCTTATCTTGCCACAATGCCTTATGCCCAAATCGAACAGCAGTTCAAAGCGGAAATCATGCAGCTGCAAGCGGTAAATGCGTCATATATCAATGTCTGCGAGATGAGCTACAACCTGTTTCGCGGCGACAACTCCATGTTCGGCGAAAAACCGGCGCTTTCGGAAAAACAATGGCAAAATCTCTGCACCGGGCTGAATAAACTGGGCAAACTGGCGCATAAACACAATATAAAATTATGCTATCATCACCATATCGGCACGGTTGTGCAGACAGAAGAGGAAATTTCCTTTCTGCTCAATCATACAGAAGAACGCTATGTACATCTGTGTTTGGATACGGCCGATTTAACTCTTGCCAATATCGACCCGGTGCAGTTTATCCTCAAATACGGCAAACGCATCGGCAACGTTCATTTAAAGGATATCTATTCCGAAAAGATGATTGAGGCACAGAAAAACAACTACAGTTTCCGCCAAGCCATCCGCCACAACTGCTTCACCGTGCCGGGCGACGGCAACGGCTATGTCAATTTCCAGAAAATCTTTCAGGCATTAAACGATACCGACTACAGCGGCTGGCTCATCGTCGAAGCCGAGCAAAATCCGGAAATCGCCAACCCGTTTGAATATGCACTCAAGGCGCGCTATTATCTTTCCGCCATGCTCGATTTGTAAATTATTAAAAAATACCTGCAATTTATAACAATTACAAGTATTTTAAGATAGAAACTTTCTTCGTTTTTATTGACTACTCATCTCGATATGCTATAATGTGAAGCGAAATGAGGTGTTAATCATGAAAAATATTTTCTTCTGGGAAACGCTCGTATTCTTAATCGGCGGCATCATTCTTTCCCTCGCTTCCAGTAATCCTGTTATGCTGGCTGTTACAATCGGTTTTGATTTAGGCATTATGCTTATTCAGTTCATCGGCGTGAAACTCGTACTTTCCGGTGAAGAAACTGCTGCGAAAACAACTGAAAACGAAGAAGATTATTCTTCCTATCATCGTGCACATAGCTTATAATAGTCTATGTGCTTTTTTCATTTTATATAGATAAAAGACTGCCGCTTGTAGGCAGTCTTTTTTTAGTTTTTCAGCCGAGCGCGCACTTTAAGCGGCGTATCGCCGAACCGTGCCTTGAACATGCGCCGAAACAATTTGTAATTGGCAAAACCGTGCCGTTCCAGAATTTCCGCCACCAAATCCTCCGTGTTGATTAAATCACGGTAAATATACGAAAGACGCAGCTCGTTCTGATATTCCAGAAATGTTATACCCATATGTTTCTTAAAAAAGCGGCAGAAATATTTCGGTTCAAACAGCGCCACTTTGGCTATCTCCTCCAGCGGTATATTGCGCCTGTAATTTTTCGCGACATAATCCATTATCTTATTCAGCCGCGCAAAATCACGTTTTTTCCGCACCATATCCGCCTGATAAATTTTTTCACTGAAACTGCCGTGCATAAGGCATAAAAGCTCAAACAGCAGACAGTTGAAATATAATAGGAAACCTTCACTGCGATTATCGTCAAGTTCCTTCATCTTTTCCAGAATTTTTTTCAGCTGTTCTATTTTATTTTGTTTAGCTTTTTCTTCCAGCCCGTCATTTACGACGAACTTCAGTTCCTGCACATTGGGAATGAATTTTTTCAGAAAATCCACCGGTATCTGCAGCAAAATGTATTTATCCGGTTTTGTCGCCTTGTTGGAATGGATGACATTCATATTAATAAGCGCACACCTTCCCGGCAGCAGAAGCTTTGAATGATTTTCCGCCGTAACGAGCAACTCACCTTCCAGTACATAAACGATTTCAATCGCTCTGTGCCAGTGATACGGAGCATAATTGCCCTTGTCTATCCACGTACAGAACTGTACATTCGTTATTTCCGAAGTATTTATTTCCTCATAGCTTATTTTTTTCTCTTCCATTATATCGCCCACTTTTGTTTTTCACTATAGACTATTTAAAATCATAAGATACTATCAACCTATTTTAAGATAATATCAAACCTATTTTAATTCATTGCCTCATGCTATATTATAAGTGTCAAAACGATACAGAAGCAAGATTTTATGTACATGAAATATTTATGCTCCTTGACAGTCAAATAATCTTATTTGTTTTAAAAAGATAATTTACGTCTATTTTTATCTTTTATTGAAGGGAGTTTTTATCATGAAATCATTATTTATCTTAAACACAATCATAGCTGTTATCTGTGGCGCCGCATTGTCTTTTCTATCAGGACATGCCATTATGTTCATCGCAACATTCGGCATCTGTTACTGGGGACTTGCCATCGGTCTTATCGCGGATAAAATCGTGAATTTCAACAATGACAAAACTGATACACTAAAAACTTCTTTAAAATTTTCTCATGCAAAAATCTGAATAATACGCGAGGTAATCATCATGAATATTTTTTCCATCATATCAATAATCTGTGCTTTAAGCATTTTCTCTCCTTTTATTGTTAAAGATATATCAACTATCACAATAATATTAATCGGTGCGTTGGTGATTTATTTAATCGCTCTTGCCGTTGAACTAAGTTCCGACAGAAAGACCGCCAAAAAATCTTTTCTGCAAAAAGCGCATAATTTATAACGACTCACTTTTTCTCAAAATATATAATATAAATTAACACTAAAAAAGGAAGCATTTATGCTTCCTTTTTTTTTGCTTTCTAATTCAATTATAGCCCATTATGCCAGTCGATTTCTTAAAGCAGCATAATACTGAGGTTAAGTGACAACATCGAACGAATATAAAGTATTATACTGCTGGTTACAAGCTAGATGTTTTTCTAACACAACGGGTTGTTATAACGTTATTCTTCTGCCCATTTTGTATTCATGGCGCAATTCGTTCTGACAGTCGTGCAGTTCGTCGCCTTCTTTGATTTCCGGCTTTTTATAGCTGCCGTCAGAGCAGAGAATTCTCGCTTTGAGATTGTCGCGCCACATGATAAGCAGTGTATCGTAAATACTTTCCTTTATCTTGCTGTCGTAAACAGGCGCGGCGATTTCCACGCGGTTTTCCGTGTTGCGCGTCATCCAGTCAGCCGACGAGATGTACATTTTCATATCATCGCCCGTGCCGAAGCAGTATATGCGGGAGTGTTCCAAAAATCTGCCGACAACACTGATTACTTCGATATTGTCAGTCTTGCCTTCTATGCCCGGCAGAATGCAGCAGATACCGCGGATTATCATTTTTATTTTTACACCCGCCTGCGAAGCATCCTTGAGTGCGTCGATAAGCTGGCGGTCAGTGAGCGAATTCATTTTCAGGAAAATGGACGTTTCCTGTCCATTCTGCGCTTTTTCGATTTCCGCCTGAATTAAATTAAGTAATGTAGGCTTTAATGACACCGGCGCAACAAGCAAATGCTTATATTCACCGTACAGATTGTCAATGCCCATGTTCTGGAAAAATTCCACTGCATCCTTACCGATACCTTCATTGCTCGTAATCAGGGAAATATCCGTATAGAGCGATGAAGTGGAGGCGTTGTAGTTGCCTGTACCGATTTGCGTGAAATATTTTATGCCGTCCTCTTCCTGTTTCATAACGAGACAGATTTTGGAATGAACTTTATATCCTTCCATGCCGTAGATAACCTTGCAGCCGGCATCCTGAAGAAATTCCGCCCAGTTGATATTGTTTTCCTCATCAAATCTGGCGCGCAGTTCCATAAGTACGGTAACATCCTTGCCCATTTTTGCCGCCATGGACAGATAGTTCATGAGCTGCGCCTTGCGGCTGCCGACGCGGTATAAAGTGATTTTTATGGCAAATACCTTATCATTCGTTACGGCTTCCTTAATGAATTTCAAGAAGATATCAAAACTCTGATACGGATATTGCAGCATTACATCGTTCTGACTTACATAATCCATGACTTTGGCGCTGTCCGGCACGCAGCAGATAGTCGACGGCGCAAACGGCGGATACATCAGGAGATTTTTCTGTTCTTCGTTAAATTTGCCTTCCAATGAGAAAATATACGATTTATTAATCGGCGATTTATAGATGAAAATCTGTTTTTCTGAAATTTTGAACTGGTTCGTTACATATTTAATCATGGAAGAATCAAAATCGCCTTCCACTTCCAGACGGACCGGCGCCAGACGCTGCCGTTTGAGCAGAACTTCTCTGGCATGTTCGAGAAAATCCTCGCCCAAATCGAGCCGTTCGTCGTCAAGGCTGATGTCAGCGCTTCTCGTCACAGAGAGAACCAGGCTTTTTTCCACTTCGTAGCCGTCAAAAATCTTGTTGGCATGCGAGGCGATAATATCTTCTGTCATCACGTAGCGTATCTTTGTTTTATTCGGCAGAAACACCACTTTCGGCAGATTAGCCGGAACAGGTATAATACCGAATACGCTGCGTTTTTTGCGCGTCAAAACAATGCCTACATATAATGCCTTGTTCAAAAGATGCGGGAACGGATGACGCACATTGATAATCTGCGGTGAAAGGAACGGGCGCACGAAGTTTTCAAAGTATTCCTTGACAAAGGATTTATCCTTTGCACTGAGCGTGCTTACTTTTTTTCTTTCAATACCGGCTTTTTTCAAATTCTTTTCCACATCAGCAAAAATTTTATCGGCTTTCTGATTGAGTTTTTTCGTCGCGTCAAAAATTTTAGTAAGCTGCTGTTTCGGCGTCATGAAGCTTTTATTATCAAATTCATTCGTATCAATCGAAGCCAAATCCCAAAGGCTGCCGACACGCACACGGTAGAATTCATCGAGATTGCTGGCATAAATGGCCACAAACTTCAATCGTTCATACAGCGGCACATTCGTATCGGTGGCTTCTTCTAAAACACGTTCATTAAAACGAAGCCACGACAATTCTCTATTTTGGGTATACGTAGTGTCTATTTTTTTATCCATTAACTGTTTCGTCCTCTTTACTCAAAATTTGCTTGTACAAAAATCCTTCACGCACGCCGGCGCGGCTTACGTAAATATTCTGTACTTTAAAGTGTTTTACGATGGTATTCAAAATTATCATACCCGGCATAATCGTACGTACGCGTTCCGGCACCACTTTCAGCAGAATTTCCAGCGTATCCAGCGGAATAAATTTCTTGTCTTCGCGGTTTTCCAGCCTTTTAACCATAGCACGCAGATTTTCCGACGTTACGAAGCGATTATTAACGCTCAAATTGCAAAAATAACTGTTCAGTTTGTCCATAGCACGGATAGTGCCGCCGACACCGCATACGGACGGACAGTCGCCGAGATTGCTCACTTCATAGCGATAGAGCATATCTTCCACGCAATTTTCAATCGCCTTGCGTTCCTTTTTCGTCGGGAACAGATGTTTTATAAATCTCGTATACATGCTGAGCGAACCGATAGGCAGGCTCACGGCGTTCTGAATTTCCATATCCTTATAGAAAACAAGCTCCGTACTGCCGCCGCCGATATCGACAAGCAGACCGCTCTGCAAATCAACCGTTCTGGCAGCGCCGACAAAGTCGTATTCGGCTTCCTGCGCGCCGCTCAACAGCGTAATCGAAACACCGGTGCGGTCCTCGATTTCCGTAACGGCTGCCTGGCTGTTGGAAATATTGCGCAGCGATGCCGTAGCAAAAACACGCATCTGGGTAACGCCCAGTTCTTTTGCCAGAAGATTGAAGCTGTCCAGGATATAGCAGGCACGGTTTATACCTTCCGCCGTCATCATTCCGTCTTTAATAAACGAAGCCAGCTCCGCCATTTCCTTTTTATTGAAAAGAGCGCGCGGTCTGCCTCCTTCCACCTTATAAATAACCAGACGCATCGTATTTGAACCGATATCTACAACTGCATACATCATCATAACCACTCCTTATTATATTGTAGTATATATTTTTTACAGTAATGTTAAAATTATGTAAAATATATGCAAAAATACGTTTTATATTACAATTATACTATCAGTTCACAAGAAAAAATACAAGTTTCTGCGTGATTTTTACGAATTTTTTAAGAAAAAATCCGTCTGGTTTCCGTCCTTATCAAAAAAACGCCATTATTTTCAGCATACAACTATACAGATTTAAAAATCAATTTTATAAATTTTGTCCAGTGTAAAACGAAAAATATGAATAAAATATATACTTTGCTGTTGACATTTTTTGCAGGATATATTACACTATAAGCGACAAAGGCGTCCTATTCATTTGATTGAATAGGGCGTTTTTTATTTTACAAAGCAAGAAGGGATATTTATGGTAGAACTTATACGATATACGGAAAAAGTCAATGATTTATTAAAACGATACGGCGTAAAATTCGGTATTTACAAAGACCACATTTTTCACGAACAGCTGTTCCCATTCGACTGCCTGCCGCGCATAATCACCAAAGAGGAATTTGAATATCTCAGCGAAGGCCTAATCCAGCGCGTTGACGCTCTGAATGCTTTTTTAAACGATGTATACGGTGAGAAAAACATCATAAACGATAATGTAATCCCGTCGGAATTTGTCTATTCTTCCAGCGGTTATCTGCCGCAGTGCGAAGGTATCGTTCCACCGAAAAACATTTATTCTCATATCTCCGGCATCGATTTAGTACAGGCAAAAGACGGGACATGGTTCGTTCTGGAGGATAATCTGCGCGTGCCGAGCGGTGCTTCCTATCCGATGATTGCCCGTTCGATTTGCCGCCGAGCCAGTCCGATGACGTATGTGCACAATGAAGTCGCGGAAAACCGCAATTATGCTCAAATGCTGAAAGCTGTGATGGACTACGTGAACACGGGCGGCATAAACGCCATTTTTACACCGGGCAGAATGAATGCAGCTTACTTTGAACACGCTTATCTGGCGGAAAAAACGGGAGCTGTACTCGTCAATGCAGATGATGTCGTAGTGCAGGAAGATTATCTGTATTTTAAAAATTATACCGGTTCGTTGGAAAAAATCGGTGCACTCTACCGCCGTATTTCCGACGATTATTTAGACCCGATGACATTTAGAGAAGACTCCTTAATCGGCATACCGCATCTTATGGAAATTTATAAAAAAGGCAACGTCGCCCTTATCAATGCTCCCGGCAATGGTGTAGCAGATGATAAGGGCATTTATTATTTTGTGCCGAAAATGATTGAATATTATCTAGGTGAAAAACCGATTTTGCACAATGCACCGACGTATCTGCCGTATTATAAAGAAGACCTTCAGTTTATTCTCGACAACTTTGACCGTCTTGTTATCAAAGATGTCGCCGAAGCGGGCGGATACGGCGTATTCTTCGCCAATACACTGACGCCGCAACTGAAGGACAAATTCATTGCAAAGCTGCTCGCGGAACCACGCCGCTTTATCGCGCAGGAAGTAATTGACTTTAAAGGGCTGGAAATTCTGGACGGCGACCAGTTGATTGAACGCAAAGCCGATTTGCGCGCATTCGTTTTAAGCGGCGAAACGACGAAAGTATGGAAAAGCGGTCTAACCCGTTTTTCCCGCAATCCCGACAGTTTCATTGTAAATTCATCACAAGGCGGAGGTTTTAAGGATACATGGATATTATCGCGTTAGACAAAGTGGATAATCTGTTATGGCTGGGACGCTACAGCGAACGTGTCTACAGCACTATTAAAGAATTTTTCATCGGGTATGACAAAATGATAGAACAGCCCAATTTTTATATAAAATACTGCGCCGATTTCAAGATACCCAATATCTATTGCAGTACGGACGATTTCGTTAAACGATACTTAAAAGACGAAACAGACCCTGACTCCATCATCTCCAATTTACACAGGGCGTACGACAACTGCATGATTTTGCGTAATGAAATCGGCACACAGACGATGTCTTATCTGGAGCTTGCCGTAAACGACCTCGTTTCACTCAAGGATTTCGATTCGTTCATTATTGACCTCCAAAGTATACTTGACCATATTCTCGCCTTCTGGGCATCACTTGACGATGAAATAGAAAATTACGAAGTCCGCAGTATCGTAAAACTCGGCCGGCGGCTGGAACGGCTCGATATCTATCTGTATCTGCATAAAGACAGAACGAAGCTCGTGAAAGCCTACGACATGCTCGAGCATCGCCTGAACAATGCTTACATTCCCTACAACAAGGAAGCATTCGTCGAGCTCAAAAACATGCTTTTTTCCCCGTCCGCTCTCGATTATGACAGAGCAATAACACTTACGGAAAGTTTAATCTGACATTATGAAAAATCTGTTTATGGAATATCGGTTGAAAATTTCTTTTGACCGCGAAATAAATCATCATCATTTCTCTTTAAAATGCCTGCCGAAATCGCAGCCGCGTCAGGTGATAAATGATATGCGCGTCTATATAGACGCCGATTATTTCTCCTTCAGCCGCGACTGTTTCGGCAATCGCTTCTGGTACGGCTACAAGGAAAAGCCGCATACGGAGCTCAACGTACATGTAAAAGCAAAGGCACAGGTGGACTGGACAGTCTACGACAAAGACAATCGGTTGAACGCCATTTTTCTTCTGCCTACAAAGCAGACGAACGTCGGCGAAAATCTGCTGCCTTTTTGGCAAAAATGCCGCGACGACTGCATGAAACTGCACAGCACCTACGCCAAAGCTCTCTACATCATGCAAATGGTGCATGATACTATGAAATATGTACCGGGCACAACAACCATACAAACGACGGCGGACGAGGCTTTTTCCCTGCGCCGCGGCGTATGTCAGGACTACGCGCAAATCATGGTGGCGATTGCCCGCAAAATGAACATTCCCGCCCGCTACGTCGCCGGTGTCATGCTGGGCGAACAGCTCACCCACGCCTGGGTGGAAATCTTCGCCGACGGCTACTGGTACGGGCTCGACCCGACGAACAATATGCTGGTCAGCGATATCTACATCATATTTTCACGCGGGCGCGACTATCAGGACTGCCTCGTCAACAAGGGCATATTTTTCAGCCCCGAACCGGCAGTGCAGAAGCAGAACATCTTATTAACTGTCAAGGAGATTTAATAAATGGAAGTTACAATAAGCAATATACCGCTGCCGATAGACGAACACTACATGATAAAAAAACAGCGTCTTTCAAACGGCGACTCGCAGACGCGCCTTTGTATCGTAAGCGGCATACACGGCGACGAACTGGAAGGGCAGTACGTCTGTTACAAATTGCAGGAAAAACTCGGTAAACTCATCGGCAGCTGGAACGGTATCGTCGATATCTATCCGTGCCTAAATCCGCTGGGTGTAGATTCAATCACACGCAAAGTGCCGATGTTCGACCTCGATATGAACCGCATATTCCCGGGCGATGCGCAGGGTTCTATGGTTGAATACGTAACGAAATGTATCATCGATGACATTGTCGGCGCCAATCTGGTCATAGACATTCATGCCAGCAATATCTATCTGCGGGAAATTCCGCAAATCCGGATTAATGAGCGTCAAAAAGAAAAACTATTGCCTATGGCAAAATGGCTGAACATGGATTACATCTGGGTTCATTCCGCTTCAACGGTACTGGAAAGCACATTTGCCTATTCGCTGAACGAACAGTGGACACCGACGCTCGTTGTGGAAATGGGCGTCGGCATGCGTCTTACCCCCTCTTACGGCGACAGACTGTGCGACGGTATTTTCAACGCCATGATACATCTCGGCATGATGGAAATACAGAAATTATCCATAAAAAAACCGATTATAAGCACGGACGGGCAGGTCCATTTTCTCAATGCCTCCTGCTCCGGTCTGTTCATACCGCTTGCTCACCATGAAAATCTCGTGCATAAAAACGATTTAATCGGGCGCATCGTAAATCCGCTGAACGGTACAGTGGAAAGCGAAGTATTATCCCCCTGCGACGGGCTATTATTTACCCTGCGTGAATATCCTGTCGTCAATGAAGGCAATTTATTAGGCCGTTTACTGGAGTATACACTATGAAGAAAAAACTGATTTACGAATTAAAATCCCTTTACCGCGACAGCCTGCGCGTCTATGCCTATGAATTCGGCGAAGGCGAAGAGAGTGTATGTATCGTCGGTGCACTGCGCGGCAATGAAGTTCAGCAGATGTATATCTGTTCGCTGTTAATCGAACGGCTGAAAATATACGAACAAAACAACTGTATAACGAAAAATAAAAAAATCGTCATAATTCCCTGTGTCAACACATATTCCATGAACCAGGGCAAACGCTTCTGGCCGCAGGACGATACGGATATAAACCGCATGTTTCCGGGATATTATGCCGGCGAAACGACACAGCGCATAGCTGAAAGTATTTTTGATGCCGTCAAGAATTTTCCCTACGGCATTCAGTTCACAAGTTTTTACATTCCCGGACAATTTTCCACGCATATCCGCATGATGAAAACAGGTCTTGAGGATATCGAAAACAGCAAATTATTCGGCCTGCCGTACATCATCGTCAGAGCGCCGCGTCCCTACGACACGACGACGCTGAATTACAACTGGCAGATATGGAACTGCAAAGCATATTCACTTTACACCAAAGCGTGCGACTTTATCGACAAACCGAGTGCCCAGGAAGCCTGCCGCAGTGTTCTGCGTTTTATGTATGAAAAAAAGATAACATCGCTGCCTATCCCGGGCGGTTTTCACAGCGAAATAATCGAAGAGGACCGCATGATTTCCGTAAAATCAAAAACAACAGGTTTTATGGAACGCCTCGTTGCCGTGAATGAGGAAGTTTACAAAGGAGAAATACTCGCCCGTATCTACGACCCCTATGAACATACCGTAATTGAAGAACTCTGCGCACCGTATAACGGCACGGTATTTTTCGTTCACGCCAAAGATATTGTTTATGCACATACATCAGTCGTTAAATTAAAAATAAATAAAATATGACACAAAGGCTGCAGCAAAATGTTCAGATTTGCTACAGCCTTTTTTAATGTTCGGAAAAAATCTTTATACGTTCCTGTCTAATCCATTCACCGATTTTTTTGCCTTGAATATCCAGCGGACAGTCTTTCACCGAAACACTATGCAGCTTTGCCAGATACGATTTATAATCCGCCAGATAATACGGCAGCCCTTTGCTGTCCGCCAGTATCACGCAGTTAAAACCGTCGAAGCCAAGCGGATTTTTTTCTATTGCCAATAATAAATCGACAATTTTCGGCACTTTAGCCAGCCTGCCCGCGCGCATATGTTCTTTTATCACGAACAGTCCCCCTTGCAGCCATTTCTTCGGCAGTGTCATCCGTTCATTCCACTTCAACAGTATTTCACCGCCGATTTTTTCATGCTCGTAATGATGCGGCAGCATTTCAGGCGGCGTAGCCCCCTTGCCAATATCATGCACCAGTCCCGCAAACCGCACAGCCAAATCATCCGTCATCCCCGCTACCAAATCGACAATCTCCATCGTATGCTCGAAAGCATCTCCTTCAGGATGAAAATACTCCGGCTGCGTCTTGCCAATAAGCGCAAAAATTTCTGGGAAAAGCGTTTCGAGCAGCTCCGCCTGTTGCAACGTTCGGAAAAATACGGAAGGAAAATCCGTCGCCAATGCCCGCTTCAGCTCCCTGAAAATCCGCTCCTGCGGTTCATAGGCAAATTCATCTTTACATGACTGCATTAACGCCAGCGTATCATCCGTAACCGTAAAATTAAACTCACTTGCCTGCCGTGCCGCCCGAAGCGCGCGCACCGGGTCGTCAGCAAAATGATGCGATACGGCTTTTATCCGCTTTTTGCGAATATCACCCCTGCCATTATACGGGTCAATAATTTTTTGGCTTAATACATCATAGGCAATGGCATTCATTGTCGTATCGCGCCGGTATAAATCCTCCTCGAGCGTTATATTTTCATCGCAAAACGTCGTAAACCCCTTATAACCGTGCCCTGCCTTTTTCTCCCGACGTGCAAATGCCACCTCACATTTGCGTCCGTCTATTTCCAGCAAATAAACGGGAAAAGATTTTCCCACCCTTGTTGCCTGAGGAAAATTCTCTCTAAATATATCTTCTTTCAATTGACAGATTACATAATCCTTGTCCTTCGGCGGGCAACTGCGCAGTATATCCCGCACCCAACCGCCGACAATATAAACTCTGCCGCCTAAAAAAGCAATCTTCTCTGCAAAATCTTTTTCATTCATTATTATCACCCACCCTTATTAACTCAATATTTAAAAAGAAATAAATTTTAATCCGGACTTTTTTCATTTGCATAATTTCTTCTCAAATTATCCACTACATACAAAATAATCGGCACTAATACCGATACCAACCACTGCCAATCCGCCTTGTCCAAAATATATCACCTCCGTTCATTAAAAATTTATTTAATCACAACCTATGTGAGATTAAACCATGGATGAAGAATTAAGTATTTCCTATAATAAGCTATTCAAATACAACCAATGTTAAGGTTAAACATTTTTGAGCTAGAAAATTCTGAAATTCTGAAAATTATTCAAATACAACCAATGTTAAGGTTAAACTATATTGTGCCGAACCGGCACTTTCTTTGGTTCGAGATTCAAATACAACCAATGTTAAGGTTAAACAGCCTTGCAAAAGAAAAAGAGGTGAAAGCAAATGTAATTCAAATACAACCAATGTTAAGGTTAAACTACTATGGTACGTGGGCAACGCGCCCGCCACCACAGATTCAAATACAACCAATGTTAAGGTTAAACATCTGTAGTTTCTCGCCCTTTTCAATACCTAAATTCCCTATTCAAATACAACCAATGTTAAGGTTAAACCCCACGTATTTAAAGGCTTCATGTTTAATACTATACCTCAAAAAGCTTGATATTACAAGTATCTCCTCTGATTTTACCAGGCGGAAGCGGACTTTTTCTTTGTGATAGATAAAATACCTATAAACCCTTTATTTACGCGGGTTTTCTTACGCTTGACAGAATTTTCGCCTGGTAAAATTAGTTTCTTACCTGCCGCATATATCAGTTATAAAAAATACCTCGCCGACAAAATCCAACTGAAGTATCCGGCTTTAACAGATACTATGAAAGAAATTGTCAACGAGGATGTTTGTAAAAAATTATTTATTGTCTTTCCACCAGTAAACGCCATCCTGTTTCGGCAGAACGCTGGCTTTGAATACAGGTTCTTTAATGCCCTGTTTTTTCTGCTGTTCGTAGTCTTTGAGCGCAATAAATGCAATTTTACCGAGCAGCAGAATGGCAATAACGTTCGTCGTCGCCATCAGTGCCATGAACAGGTCGGCAAGGTTCCATACAAGACTGAGTTCGGCAATGGAGCCGAAAAATACCATGCCCGTAACGAATACGCGGAAGATATTCAGATACAACGGATTATCGGACAGATATTTAATATTTATTTCACCGTAGTAATAATTGCCGACAATGGAAGTGAAGGCAAACAAAATGATGAATACGGCTACGGCGGAAACGGCGATGTCGCCGAAATACAGCGACAAATCGTACTGCACCAGCTGAATACCAGTAAGTCCTGTTGAATGGTAATCGGTGCTTAAAAGAACAATGAATGCAGATGAGGAACAGATTAAAAACGTATCGACAAAAACGCCGAAGGACTGAATAAGTCCCTGTTTGACAGGATGCGTAACTTCAGCCGTGGCTGCGGCATTCGGCACGGAACCCATACCGGCTTCGTTGGAGAAAAGACCGCGTTTGATACCGGTCATGATAGCTGCGCCGAAACCGCCGCCGGCAACAGAGTCAATGCCCCAGGCATCCTTGAAAATAACTGCCAGAATATGCGGCAGTTCAGTTATGTTGTAAAACGTGATGAACAGAGCCACCAATATATACAGACCCGCCATGAACGGCACGACGTATTCGGAAACGCGCGCAATGCGTTTAAGTCCGCCGAAGATTACAATAGCGGAAATAATCGCGATTACAATACCGATATACGTTGCATCAAAACCGAAAGCCGTCTGCATGGACAGGGAAATCGTGTTCGATTGAACGGAGTTGAAAATAAGACCGTAAGTAATACTGATTATGACAGCAAAAAATACTGCCGCTTTCGTGCTGTGCAGAGCATTTTTAATATAGAAAGCAGGACCGCCCAGATAGCCTTTGGCATCGGTGCGCGGAATTTTGTAAATCTGCGCCAATGTGCTTTCGACAAAACCGGAAGCTGCGCCGAGAAAGGCAATGAGCCACATCCAGAATACTGCACCGGGACCGCCGACCACGACAGCGATGGCAATACCGGCAATGTTGCCTACGCCTACGCGGGAAGCTGTACTTACACAAAACGCCTGGAAGGAAGAAATCTGCTGACCTTCCGTTTTATTGCCGACACCTTCCGTCATGAGGCGAAGCATTTCCGGTATCATGCGAAGCTGCACGAAGCGTGTGCGGATACTGAAAATGATACCGGCGGCAATCAACAGGATAATGAGAACATAACTCCAGAAAATATCGTTTATCTGACTGACGATACTGTTTAATAATTCCATGAAAATACCTCCTGTAAATTTATTGTAAAAAAACACTAATATTATACCATTAATGATAATATAAAAAAAGCTTTGGCTAGTGAATAAACCAAAGCTTTTTTCTTATTTTAGATATTCGATATGACTGGCGTACGCATTGTGATTGTGAATGGATTCGAAGTTTTCACATTCCACGGAGAAATAATTGATACCCTCCAGCGTGCGCAGTGCCAGAACGCAGTCGCGCAGAATGTCCTCCACGAATTTCGGATTTTCATACGCTTTTTCTGTCACGTATTTTTCATCTTCGCGTTTGAGCAGCGGATACAGCGGGCACGAAGCCTGCGCTTCGATTAAGGAAACGATGTCTCTTATATCCAGCGCCGTCTGCTGTCCGTCATAATTTATCTTGACGGAAATTATGCTGCGCTGATTGTGCGCGCCGTATGCGGATATTTCCTTACTGCACGGGCAAAGCGATGTTACAGGGATTTTGACCGTCATCATGAACGGCATTTTGCCGCTGGAATTTTTGGCGGCGCTGAATTTGCAGTTTAAATCGAGCAATGATTTTTTACCACTGACAGGCGCTGTCTTTTCAATGAAATATTTAAAACTCATGGACAGATGTGCTGAACGGGAACCAAGCTTTTCAATAGCTTCATCTAAAATACTGCGGATTTCGCTCTGCCCAATCGGCGTGCTGTGCCATTTCGTCAGGATTTCCTGAAAACGGCTCATATGCGTTCCTTTGTATTCCATTGGCAAATCTACCGTGAATTTTATATTGGCGACTACCGGCTGAATGTGATTGCCCTGTTTTATCTGCAAAGGAAGATATACTTCACTGATGCCGACACGCTGAATGGCAATGCCGCGTTTATCGGTACGATTTTGAACGTCTTGCAAGGGCTCACTCTCCATTTTCATAAGTAATATGATTTTTCGTATTGTCCGCCGGTATTTTTTCGTAGGCAATCGGGTCTTTAATGCCCGCTTCGGCAAATCCTCTCAGACGGAGTTTGCAGCTGTCGCAGACACCGCAGGCTTTCTCTCTGCCGTTATAGCAGCTGCGCGTCAAATGATACGGTGCGCCCAGTTTGCTGCCGAGCTGGATTATTTCCTTTTTGGACAGTTTCTGCAGCGGCGTTACGATTTCAATGCTCTTGCCGTCAACTGCCGTTGCTTTGCAGGCGTAATTGGCAAGTTCCTGGAATTTGCGGATAAATTCCGGACGGCAGTCAGGATAGCCGGAATAGTCAACAGCGTTTACGCCGATGAAAATAGCGTCAGCTTTAACTACTTCGGCATAACCGAGGGCATAGCTGAGGAAAATCAGATTGCGCGACGGTACGTATGTTACCGGCACTTCCGAGCGGTTAACATCGCCATCCGGGACAGCAATATGTTCATCGGTAAGCGCCGAGCCGCCGATGGCGTTCATATTCGTGTCGATGATTAAATGTCTTTTGGCGCCGAAAAATTCGGCAATCTGTTTGGCACTTTCCAATTCGATTTTATTGCGTTGATGATAATTAAAACTTATAGGATACAAATCGTATCCCTGACTTTTGGCAACAGCCATACAAGTTGTGGAATCAAGTCCACCGGATAATAAAATAACGGCGTTCATAAAAGCCTCCTTGTTAATCTCTTTGTCTTTGCGGTACGGCTACATTGCCGGTCGTATTTTCCTTCGGTGCTGACGCATTCGGCTCTGGCGCCGGTGTATTTACGACAGTATTGTTATCTGTTTCAGCAGAATTAGCTCTATGCGCATTGGCGGCTGAATTATCTGTAACTGTAAGCGAAACAGTAGAGCCGCTGTCCACCTGCGAGCCGCCCGGTATGCTCTGCGCCGTTACCTGACCGCTGTCGGCCGAGGCGGAAACGTTCAAGCCCTGTGCCGACAGAGCCGATTTGGCGGCATCAACGGACATTCCCGTAACGTCAGGCACGCTGACTTTTTTAATTTCCTTGCCCTTGCTGACAGTAATATCAATGCTTGCGCCTTTCGTGGTTTTACCGTTGGCGGCTACAGACTGGCGCAATATTGTTCCCTGCGGCTTATCGGAGAACTCTTCCGTCACCTGGCCGATTTTCAAATTCAGTTTCGCCAGCTGAGACTGCGCTTCATTTTGCATCATGCCCGTGATGTTCGGCATGGTTACTTCTTCGCCGCCTTTACTGATGTAAATGGTAACAAGGCGGTTTTCCTTCACTGTCTTGCCGGCTTCCGGCGTTTGCGAAGCGACTTTGCCCGGGGCGACTTTATCATCAAAGGTTTCCGCTATTTCCACACGGAGATTTTCCGCTTTCAGCGTTTCCTCTGCCTGCGCCTGGCTCATACCCACGACATTAGGAACAGTAACCGTTTTACTGCTCCAGAAATCGCCGTAGGATAAGAACGCGCCGATGCAAAAGCCCAGCACCAGGATAACTATCAGACTGAAAGCAAATTTCTTATTAAAAAATCCGGAAGATTTCTCCGGCGCGGCAGGCGGTGCCGGCTGATAGACAGGCTGCGGCTTAGGAGATGTCTGTTTCGGTGCAGAAACAGGCTCGATATTTTGCAGTTCCTGCATTTCCTCGTTCGTCAGCACCCGCGTAGCAAACGGGTCGTTGACTGGAATGTTGACACTGTCGAACGGCTTGACTTTAGCGCGTTCGATTTCCTTTATCAGTTCCGTGCTGGAAAATCTGTTGTCGGGATTTTTGTCCATGGATTTGAGGATGATTGCCTCTACGAGCGGCGGCAAATCCTCTCTGAGCTCATGCGGCGGGATAGGTGCTTCCTGCAAATGCTTGATGGCAATGCTGACGGCCGTTTCACCGTTGAACGGAACCTGCCCCGTAACCATTTCATACATTACGATACCAAGCGAATAAATATCCGATTTCGGGCTTATCGTATGGCCTTTTGCCTGTTCCGGCGAGAAATAATGCACTGAACCGACAACGGAGCCGGTATACGTTATGGTCGAGGAACTGGTGGCGCGGGCAATGCCGAAATCGGCCACTTTGACATGACCTGCTTCATTGATTAGGATATTGTGCGGTTTGATATCGCAGTGTACGAGATTGTTGGTATGAGCGTTTTCCAGCGCACTGGCTATTTCTTCGGCGATTTGCAGCGCCGTATTAATTGGCAGCGGCCCTTCGCGCTTTATTTTGTCTTTTAAGGTTTCACCTTTAACATATTCCATTACAATGTAATATTTCCCGTCGCAGTCGCCGACATCGTAAATACTCACGATATTGGGATGGGACAATTTGGCAGCTCCCTGCGCTTCACGGCGAAATCTTTTAACAAAAGCCTCATCACTTGTAAATTGCGGATGTAAAATCTTCACGGCGACAAAACGGTCCAGCATTTTATCATGAGCGCGGTAAACTTCCGCCATGCCGCCGTCGCCGATACGTTCAATTAATTCATAACGATTGCCTAAGAGCGTAGACATTTTACTTCCCTTCCTTTGCTAAAATATTTGTAAGTATATTCTTTATAATAGGTGCTGCCTCGCCTCCGCCGAAACCGCTGTTTTCCACAATAATAGCAAAGGCGATATCTTCATCAGGCATATTGGCACAGCCGATAAACCAGGCATGGTCTGCTCCGGCGGAATTTTCGGCCGTACCGGTCTTGCCTATCATTTCAATGCCGTCCACGGCAGCGCGCGTTCCGGTACCTGAGGCAATAACCTGTTTCATATCTGCATAAATAATATTCGTTATCTCCGGCGACGATACGGTGAGCCATTTTTCCGGCTCATGCGTTTCAATGACCGTATTATCGGGAGAGGTAATCTGTTTTACGAGAAACGGCTTCATCAGGACACCCTGATTGCCGATGCTTGCAGCGAGCATCGCCATGCGCAGCGGCGTTACGAGCAGTGTCGACTGACCGATACCGACCTGCGCCAGTTCGCCTTCGCTCAGATTGGCAAAATCCGGCAGCTCAGGCGCTGTATTGATAAAATCGCTCTCAAGTTCCCGGTCGTAGCCGAAACGGGAGAATGTTTCCGCCAGACCGTCTTCACCGAGCCGTATCCCCATCGTGCCGAAATAGCTGTTGCACGAGTGCATAATGGCGCCGGCAAGATTTACCGCGCCGTGCACTTCACCGGAGCTGTCGGCCAGCGAATAGCTACTATTAATATATAACGAACCTGTACAATTTACAATAGTGTCCGTTGTCGCCACACCGCTCGTCAACGCGCCGTCGGCAATCAGCGGCTTTATCGTCGAGCCCGGCGGATACAGTCCCTGACTGGCACGGTTCAAGAGCGGACTGTTTTCATCCGTGCGCAATGTATCCCACTCAGCGTCAATATCATTAGGATTGAAGCTCGGTCTGCTCACCATTGCGAGAATTTCGCCTGTTTTGCGGTTTAAAATGACAACGGCGCCTTTACGTTCGCCGAGCGCGTCA
This sequence comes from Megamonas hypermegale, assembly GCA_002314325.1. Lineage (GTDB taxonomy): Bacteria > Bacillota > Negativicutes > Selenomonadales > Selenomonadaceae > Megamonas > Megamonas hypermegale_A. The sequence goes on along the minus strand of DCFC01000039.1, from coordinate 53,837 downwards.
TAGGCGGCCTGCTGATAAGTGGCACTGAGCGTCAAGTGCACATCATTGCCGACCTGCGGTTCAAACAGCTGCGACAGCGGTCCGAGTGCGTGCATCTGCATATTGTTTCCGGCAAGCTGGGCGTTTTGCGAAGCCTCAATACCGGAATAGCCGAGCTTGTCGCTGACGTAACCGAGCGGCGGCGCAAAAACTTCACCATACGGATAAACACGCTTAAACGAATTTTTTTCTTTTTGCGTATCAGCCAGAATTACGCCGCTGTTGTCAATGATTTTACCGCGCTGAATTTCGGCGGCTTTTTCCATAACATGCGAATTGTGCGGATTATTGAGCAAATCTTCCGCTTCATAAACCTGAATGTAGGCCAGATTTAGAAAAATCACGGCGAACAAAACGGCAAAAACCTTGACGATGACGTATATATGCTTATTAATATCATTTTGTCTATGCACGATTATCTCTCCTTTGTACTAAGAGCGAATAACAGCCCCAGCGAAATGAAAGATGAAACCATAGAACTGCCGCCGTAACTGATAAAAGGTAACGTTATGCCGGTCAGCGGTAAAAGCTTCGTTACACCGGCGAGAATAATAAAAGTCTGCAACAGCATGGTTACGGATAAACCGAATGCCAGTAATTTATATTTTTCATTCGTACAGAAAAATGCCGTCTTAATGCCGCGCACGAACAGCAAAAGATATGCCAAAAGCAACAGCGACACGCCGATTAAGCCGAACTCCTCACCGATAGCGGCGAAAATAAAATCGGTATGAACCTCCGGTATTAATAGCGGAAATCCGAAGGAAAAGCCCGTACCGAATATGCCCCCGTAAGAAAACGCAAACAGCGACTGAACAATCTGATAGGCGCTGCCCATAGGGTCGTCCCACGGATGAAGCCAGATAGCGACGCGCGTGCGCACGTGTTCAAAGAACAGATAACTTATATACGACGACACAGAAAAGAAAAACAGCGCCAAAAACACGTATATTTTCTTGCCGGTCGCCACATAAGTCATGATAATGACGATACCGAAAAACAGCAGCGCCGAACCCAAATCACGCAGACTGACGAACATCAGCATAGCCGCGCTCCAGATTAAAAGCAGCGGCGCCAGGAAACGAAACGGCGGAAAATGAAGAAATTTCCAGCCGCGGCTCGGCAGTGTCAGAACGTTTTTGTTTTCCGACAAAAACGATGACAGAAACGCGATAATGAACAGTTTGGCAAATTCAGACGGCTGAACCTGCACCGGTCCTAATATAATCCAGTTACGATTGCCGTTTATATCCGTGCCCAAAAGCAGTACGGAGCAGATGATGACGAGTGCTCCGATACCCAGAACGTACGGATAATCGAGCAGGTCAAGCAGTCTGTCGGCAAAAAAGACGACTGCGGCAAAAATCACCAGACCAATGCCAATCCACATCAGCTGATGCGTAAACAAATCCGGTTTCAGGCGCAAAATCATCACAGCGCTTAAACTGGACAGAAAAATAACAATGGATAACAGATACTGGTCGGCTTTTCTCTTGAATTTACTGCTGACCAGCTGAACGATAATAAACAGTACGGATAAAACGGCAACGGGAACAAAAGTTTCCGGCGTTAAATTCTGCTGTTTAATACCGATGATTGAAGCTCCCAGAAAGAGCAGTAAAACAGGAAAAATAAGTGTAAAATAATATGATTTTGACATTATATTTCCACCACGATACAGGTAATATTATCCTTGCCACCGTTTTCGATAGCTTTTCGCACTAATTTATGCGCTTTACTTTCATTCGTATTTTCATAACAGATATCGCGAATGAGCTCGTCGGCCACCATATTGGTGAGACCGTCGGAACAGATTACAAACTTGTCATGTTCCAGAATATCGCACCAGCCCGTATCGACCATCAGATTGCCCGACATGCCGACGGCTCTCGTCAATATATTTTTATGCGGAAAATTCTCAGCCTCTTCCGCTGTAATTTTACGCTGCTTGAGCAGTTCATTCACGAGCGAGTGGTCCGATGTCAGCTGGTAAATCTGCCCGTTGCGCAAAAGATAAATGCGGCTGTCGCCCACCTGCGCCCAGGTAGCATAACCGTAATGCACATAAAACAGACTGACCGTCGAACCCATGCCGTTGTAATCGGAATTTTGCTGCGAAGCATTTATTATAGCCTGATTGGCTTCCAGAACGACGCCGCGCAGACGCTCCTCTGTGCAGTCATCGGGATTTAAATGTTCCAGACGGTTTTTTATCGTATCGATTATTATTTTGCTGGCAACCTCTCCAGCAGCATGACCTCCCATGCCGTCAGCCACAGCGTAAATATGCGGTTCAATGCACAGATAGCTGTCCTCATTGGTAGTGCGTACACAGCCGATATCGGTAGCATGAGTAATTATCATAGATATCACCTCTCAAAACGAAATGTAACACAGCCGATTTTTATGATATCGCCGTTTTGCAAAAAAGCTTTGCCGTTTAAAACGTTTCCATTAATATATGTATGGTTGCGGCTCTGCAAATCCTCAATCTGGTAAAGATTGCGGACAGGACTGATTACGGCGTGATGATGCGATACATAGATATCATCGAGCACAACATCATTTTCCTTGCCTCGGCCAATGGATATCTGACCGGAAAACGATATTTTCTTATTGGCTAATTTTGTATCAACTGCTTCCAAAACTATTAAAGCAACCTGATTAGATGTATTTTCTTTTACCGGTTTGAGTGCAGATGTGCTTTTTAAATCTTTGAACATGGATTTTACTGTAAAATAAATAAAAGCGCAGATGCAAAGAAGCATGCCGTATTGCAATGCTACAAGAAAAGCTTTATCCACCATTTTCTCACCTCACCAAAGATATATCAATTCCTTATTATAGGCGGAAATTTAAGATAAAGCAACCAAAATAAATGATGATAGTCTGCCTACTTTATCAGAAAATAGATAAAAAAATTAAATTTAAAATTTTACTTGACATTTTTCTGTAAAAGTATCATAATAGAAAAAGAAGTTAATGGTGTGACGAAGGAAATAAGAAATTTCCTTTTTATTTTACTATTTCAAGAAAACGTTTACCAGTTTTGGAGGTAGGTACAATGACTAATATTATTGAATTCTTAAAATCGCAGGAAGCCAAACAGAAAATAATGGAGCTTTACAATGTTGATGAACAGGGTGCGCAGGCACAGGTTAAACGTTATCAGAAATTAGCTGACGAATTTGCTGCTGTTTATCCGGTTGACAACGCTTGCTTCTTCAGTTCTCCGGGCCGTATCGAAGTAATCGGCAACCACACGGACCATCAGCTCGGCCGTATCATTGGCGCCAGCACGGATATGGACACTATCGCCATCGTTACGACTAGAGACGATAATAAAATTCATGTAAAAAGCATGGAATACGATGAATTTGAAATAACTGCCGACGATTTTGAAGCAAAAGACGGCGATTCCCGTACAGTGAAACTCATTAAAGGTATGCTTGAAAAACTCGCTCAGAACGGACGCAAAATCGGCGGTTTCAACGCATACATGACGACAACCGTTTTAAGCGCAGCCGGCGTAAGCTCATCCGCTTCCTTCGAAATGCTCATCGGTACAATCGTAAATCATCTTTACAACAATGCGGAAATTTCCACTCTGGAAATCGCCAAAGCAGGCCAGTGGTCCGAAAACAATAAATGGGACAAAAAATCCGGTCTGCTCGACCAGCTCGCTTGCGCTACGGGCGGTATGATTACTATCGACTTTGCCAACTATGACAATCCGGCAGTAACTAAACTTGACAGTAAAATAATTCAGGATAAATACGATTTCTTTATTACTCCAACTGGTGAAGACCACTCCGCACTCGACGGTGAATATACAGCTATTACGGTAGAAATGAAAGCCATTTCTCAGTTCTTCGGCAAAGAATACCTGAAAGACGTAAGCATGGAAGATATTATGAACAACCTTCCTGCACTGCGTGAAAAAGCCGGCGACCGTGCCGTACTGCGTGCCGTTCATTTCATCACGGAAACGGAACGCGTTCGCAAATTGGCAGCTGAATTCCAGGCACATAACTACGATAACTTTGAAAAAACCGTTACTGAATCCGGTCTTTCTTCCTGGAGATTTTTGCAGAACTGCGCTACGCCGGACTCCAGACATCAGGGTATTGCACTTTTACTTGCAATGAACGAAGTTTACTTCCAGAGCGGTCACAGCGGTGTATGCCGTGTTCACGGCGGCGGATTTGCCGGTGCAATCCTCTCCGTTATTCCGAGAACGGAAGCTGAAGAATTCAAATCCTTCATTAAAAACGTTCTCAAAAACGAATACTACGAAGTACACGTTCGCGATGCAGGCAGCGTAAAAGTATTCTAATTAAACAGCTCTCTCTAACTCTCTTAATATAAAATATAAAAAAGCAAGTAGTTTTCTCAGCTACTTGCTTTTTTATTATTGTTCATTTTTCTTTGAAGTCAAAGAAAATGAATTAAAAAAGTGCCGTTCGACGCAATATATGTTAAAAAGAATTATTTCTTAATTTATTCTTATATTGCGCCGGGCAATTTTTCTTTGNNCTGTAACGTTCAAAAACTCGCTTCGCTCAAACATTTGAACTAAAGGCACATCTAATAAATTTTATTTTTAATAGCTAAAGCTACCGTGAAAATCTCAAAAGTGGAATAAAGTTTTAGCATAACTAGCGAAATATACGTTTACAGCTCAATTTAAGCTCCTGCTGGAAACAGAAGGCACGAGCCAAATTCCAAACGCTTCGAGCCTTTTGTACCGCTTCTTCATATTCGAGAGCCACAAAGGCTCGCCCAGTGCAGCGATAGCGAAACGTTAAACAATGTTTCTTTTTGGTTCGTTTTTCTTTGCAGCAAAGAAAAACGAACAATATCAGATGTTTAATATGATATAATTATTTTGCACGGGGCAATCTGCTCGAAGTGCAATTTATTAAAATAAAAGGATGATTTTATGGTAAGTATACCTAAATTGAATACATTGCAAATAGAACAGAAAATACCGTTTAAAGTGGAAGCTCCCTTTGAGCCGACGGGCGACCAGCCGCAGGCGATTGAAAAGCTGGCGCGCGGTATTGAAAACGGGCAGACGGCGCAGGTTCTGCTGGGCGCTACGGGAACGGGCAAGACGTTCACGATTGCCAAACTGATTGAAAAAGTGCAAAAACCTACTTTGGTCATTGCGCACAATAAAACGCTTGCCGCGCAGCTTGCCAGTGAGTTCAAGGAATTTTTCCCGCACAATGCGGTGGAATATTTTGTCAGCTATTATGATTACTACCAGCCGGAAGCATATATTGCCCAAACGGATACGTATATCGAAAAAGACTCGTCCATCAACGATGAAATTGATAAACTGCGCCATTCGGCGACATGTTCATTGTTTGAACGGCGCGATGTGATTATCGTTGCCAGTGTTTCGTGCATATACGGTCTCGGTTCACCGGAGGATTACTACGATTTGGTGCTGTCAGTGCGCGAAGGACAGGAATATCCGCGCGATGAAATCCTGCGCAAACTCGTTTCTATTCAATACGAACGCAATGATATCAACTTTGACCGCGGCAAATTCAGAGTACGCGGCGACGTGATTGAAATTTTTCCGGCGGGATACAGTGACAGAGCCGTGCGCATCGAGCTGTTCGGTGATGAGATTGACCGTATTCTGGAAGTGGATACGATTACGGGGCAGGTCTACGGCGAGCGCAAACACGTTCTGATTTATCCGGCTTCTCATTACGTTACTTCCAAAGAGCATATGAAAAATGCACTCGACTCCATTCAGAAAGAATTGCAAGAGCAGCTGAAAATTTTCCGCGATGATAATAAACTGCTGGAAGCGCAGCGCCTCGAGCAGCGCACAAATTACGATTTGGAAACGATGGAGGAAATGGGCTACTGCTCCGGCATTGAAAACTATTCGCGCCATCTGACAGGCAGAAAGAAAGGCGAAGCGCCGTATACGCTGCTCGATTATTTTCCTGACGATTTCATGATTGTGATTGACGAATCGCATGTGACAATTCCGCAGATACGCGCCATGTACGCCGGCGACCGCTCGCGCAAGGAGTCGCTCGTCGCCAACGGGTTCCGTCTGCCTTCGGCATTTGACAACCGCCCGCTGCGTTTTGAGGAGTTCGAGCAGCATATCAACCAGATAGTTTACGTATCGGCAACGCCTGCCCAGTATGAACTAGAGCAAGCCAATCAGATTGTGGAACAGATTATCCGCCCGACGGGCCTGTTGGACCCGGAAATAGAGGTGCGCCCGCTGGAAGGGCAGATTGACGATTTGCTCGGCGAAATCAAACTGCGTGTGAAAAAAGACGAGCGTGTGCTGATTACGACACTCACGAAAAAAATGGCGGAAAATCTGACCGACTATTTAAAAGAAATGGGCGTAAAAGTGCGCTATCTCCACTCGGATATCGCCACGATTGAACGCGCGGAAATTATCCGCGACCTGCGTATGGGCAAATTCGACGTGCTCGTCGGCATAAATCTGCTGCGTGAAGGGCTGGACATGCCGGAAGTTTCGCTCGTCGCCATACTGGACGCGGACAAAGAAGGCTTTTTGCGCTCGGAAACGTCACTGATACAGACGATAGGGCGCGCGGCGCGCAATGCCGCCGGAAAGGTAATCATGTATGCCGACCGGATTACGGACTCCATGCAAAAGGCGATTGACGAAACGAACCGCCGCCGCGCCGTGCAGCATGAATACAATGAAAAACATCACATCATTCCGCAGACGATAAAGAAAAAAGTGAAAAACCTCATCGAAACGACAATGGTGGCGGAAGAAAAAGCCGACTACAGTGCAAAACCAACGAAGAAAAAACCGAAAATGACGGCGAAAGAAAAGAAAAAACTCATACTGTCACTCACCAAAGAAATGCAGGAAGCTTCGCGCAATCTTGAATTTGAACGGGCGGTGCAGCTTCGCGACATCATTTTCGAACTGAGCGATACAAAAAAATAATTTGACAGCAAAAAGGGCCTGAAACCATAAACAGTTTCAAGCCCTTTTCTTTATTTATTTACCTTTTGCCGGTTCTATATTGAGTTTATATCCTTTAATCGTGTTGCGGTGCATTACAGAGATTACTTTTTCCGCAATATCCTTCGGCACTTCCACGAAAGTGAATTTATCATAGATATTTATCACGCCGATGACGCTTCCCGGAATATCGACTTCGGAAGCAAAACTGCGCACGATATCCTGCGGGCGGATACCCTGCTTGCGACCAATATTGAGGAACAGGCGAACCATGCCCGGTGCGCCGCCCGTATTTTCAAAACGTTCGTCGAGCGGTTTGTCTTCTTTTTCCTTCACGCCTTCGACGGAAAGCTGCAATGCAGCCGCTGCGATATCCACATAATCATAGCCTTCGTTGGCAATATCGGAAATAATCAGGTGATAATCGGAATACGTATTGTTGGCGAGCGTTTTTAAGAGGCGTTCCTTTATCGCTTCGCGCTGGCGTTCGATAACGTCCGCCGGTGTCGGCAACTCACCGCGTATCATGCGGGATTTCGTCGTGCGTTCAATCAGCTTGAGCTGGCGGTATTCCTTCGGTTCGATAAACGTTACGGCGATACCGGTGCGGCCCGCTCTGCCCGTACGGCCGATGCGGTGCACGTACGATTCCGGGTCCTGCGGTATATCGAAGTTTATAACGTGGCTGATATCGTCAATGTCGATACCGCGCGCCGCTACATCCGTCGCGATGAGAATTTCCAGCTTGCCTTCGCGGAAGCGGCGCATAACTCTGTCGCGCTGCGCCTGACTCATATCACCGTGCAGACTGCCTGCCATATAACCGCGCACCTGAAGCGATGCCTGCAAATCATCAACATTTTTCTTCGTGCGGCAGAAAATGATGTATTTGCCGCTGTCTTCGATATCGAGCACACGGCACAGACCTTCAAATTTGTCGCGCGTTTCGAAATAGAGCTGGTCAACGGACGGAACAGTGAGCTGTTCGCGGCTAATCATGACTTTTTGCGGGTCATTCATATAATTTCTGGCAAGACGTTCAATCGGCGCCGGCATAGTCGCGGAAAACAGCAAGGTCTGTCTGTCCTCTTTCTGCGCCAGATTGGACATAATTTCCTCGATATCCTCGATAAAGCCCATATCCAGCATTTCATCCGCTTCATCGAGCACCAGCATTCTCACATGGTCGAGCTTAATCGTATTGCGGCGGATATGGTCAATCAATCTGCCCGGCGTGCCGACAACAATTTTTACGCCGAAGCGCAGTGCGCGGATTTGACGGTCAATCATCTGGCCGCCGTAAACCGGCAATGTCTTTATTTTTTTATACTTACCGATTTTGTTGAATTCTTCCGCAATCTGAATAGCAAGTTCGCGTGTCGGCGTCAGTACGAGCGCCTGAATGTATTTATTTTTTTCATCTATCTGTTCAATCGTCGGAATGCCGAATGCCGCCGTTTTGCCCGTACCAGTCTGCGCCTGTCCGATTACATCGTGTCCTTCCAGCGCTAACGGTATCGTTTTGGCCTGTATTGGAGACGGTTCTTCAAAACCCATATCCTTTACCGCGTTCAATACTTTTTTGCTAAGCTGCATATCTTCAAATTTAATAATATTGTCTTCCAAAAAAAATCCTCCTGTATATTATATAAATGACCTTAATTATAGTCGTTACCTGTTATGCCAGTCAATTTCCGAAAGCAGTATAATACTTTATATTTAGTGAGGTTAAGTGACAACATCGAACAAATATAAAGTATTATAGCTCGATGTCTTGCCAGCACAACGAATAGTCGTTATTTCTTAATGTTTTTCAGTATATACTGGCGAAGCATGAACAGCGCCTGCTGCGTAGCACGGTATCTCACTTCGTCTCTTGTGCCGCCGAAATGATTTTCCGTAACTTCCGTGCCGTATTTACCGGAAACACCAATATACACCAGACCGACCGGCTTCGTCTTTGTGCCGCCCGTAGGTCCTGCTATGCCCGTTATGCCGACACCGATATCGGAGTTGAACATCTGTACGACGCCTTCCGCCATATGACCAGCCACTTCGGCGCAGACAGCACCTTTGGCGCAGAGCAGGTCTTCATCCACGCTTAAGAATTTTGTTTTAACGTCATTACTGTATGTCACAATACTGCCGTCCAGATAGGACGAACTGCCGGAAATGGAAGTCAGGCGCTGCGCCAGCATACCGCCTGTGCACGATTCGGCGCAGGAAACTTTTATGCAGTTGTCCCGCAGCAGTTTTGCCACGATTTCCTCCAGATTTTCATCATTGGCGGCATATATATACGAACCGACGCGCTGACGGATTCTTTCCTCCATCTGCGCAATCATCTCTTCCGCCTGCTCGCGCGTGTCGGCTTTCGCCGTAATGCGGATAATTACACCGGCAGGACGGATTAAAAGCGCCAAAGTCGGATTGGACTGCGCCAAAATCAAATCCTTAATCTCCGTTTCCAAAAGGGACTCGCCCAGTCCCATCGTATTGAGCACTTTGGAAACGATAACGTGCTTAAAGCCGAATTTGCGCTGCAAAAACGGTTTCAGACTGCGTTCAAACATGTCCTTCATTTCGCTCGGCGGTCCCGGCAGATTGATTAAATATTTGCCGTTGTTTTCCAAAACCACGCCGGAAGCGATACCGTTGTAGTTCAAAAATACTTCCGCACCTTCCGGCAGCGTTACCTGCCGCAGATTGTTATCGGTCCAGACAACATGACGCTGCGCAAATCTCTCTTCCATGCGGCGTTTGCTTTCCGCATGAAGTTTCATCTTGCGGCCGAAAATTTCCGCCGATACTTCCTTTGTAATATCACCCTGCGTCGGCCCGAGCCCGCCCGAGGTGATAACGATATCTGCACGCGACAGCGCATGTTCCAGCACTTCCTTCATGCGGTCGTGATTGTCGCCAACCGTCGTCTGATAAATCACGTCAAAGCCCAAATCGTTAAGACGCTGTGACATGTATGCCGCATTCGTATTGACAATCTGTCCTAATAAAAGCTCACTGCCCGTTGTTACAATTTCAACTTTCATAAAAAATTTCCTCTCAGCCTCAATCAATCTTCTACACGTTCACCGACAACATCATAGTCAAAGCCCTGCAATATTCTCACTTTGATAATATCGCCCGGCTGGCTGGTATCGTCGTTTTCCACAAATACCTGACCGTCCACCTCCGGTGCTTCACGGTAGGAACGGCCGTACGCTATATGCTGTTCATCATCGCGGCCTTCTATGAGCACGTCCACGATTTTGCCTTCCATAGATATATTGATTGTTTCGGAAATCTTGCTTTGCAAGCTCATCAAATCATGATAGCGTTCCTGCATGATATCTTCCGGAACCTGGTTTGGCATATCATAAGCCGGTGTGCCTTCTTCACGCGAGTAAGAGAAGATACCCACTTTGTCAAAACGCTGTTTTTCCAGAAAATCGCGCAGCGACGCATACTGCGAAGCCGTTTCGCCCGGAAAACCGACGATAAAGCTGGAACGAATGACAACATTCGGTATGCGCTTGCGCAGTTTATCCAGCAGAATTTCAATGCTCTCACGCGTATCAGTGCGGCGCATGCTACGCAAAACGGCATTATGCGCGTGCTGCAGCGGCAAGTCGACGTAATTGCAGATTTTGTCCTCGCTGGCAATGAGGTCAATCAGTTCATCGCTGAATGTATGCGGATAAGCATACTGAATACGCAGCCATTTCACTTTGTCGATTTTAACGAGTTCTTTTAATAATTCCACCAAAGACGGCTTGCCGTAAATATCCTGACCGTAATATGTCGTATCCTGCGCGATGATGTTAAATTCCTTCACACCCTGCTGTGCTAAATGTTCTACTTCCTGCTTGATATCCTCAATCGTGCGGCTGCGGTAATTGCCGCGCACATACGGTATAGCGCAGTAAGCACAGCGGTGATTGCAGCCTTCAGCGATTTTTATATACGCCGTATAAAACGGTGTCGTAAAAATACGCGGCGAGGCGGCCGTATATATTTCCTTCGACTCGCCCGTGATGAGCACGCGCTTATGTTCATTCACCGTCGCATCGACAGCTTCCATAATACGGCTCCATGCACCGGTGCCGACAATCGCGTCGACTTCCGGAAATTCCTTCAAAAGTTCCTCGCCGTATCTTTGACCCATACAACCTGCGATAATCAGCGAACGGCATTTGCCGCTCTGCTTATATTCAGCCATATTCAAAACCGTCGTAATGGACTCTTCCTTTGCCGACTGAATAAACGTGCATGTATTTACAATTAAAATATCGGCTTTAGCCGGTTCCGGCGTAATCTCCACATTGTTTTTCGCCAGAATACCCAGCATTACTTCCGTATCCACCAGATTTTTGGAACAGCCCAGACTTATAAAACCTGCTTTCAACATAAAATCAACTCCCTAACTCGTTTATTTAATTTGCCAATCGGATATCCTTCACCCATCTGTCCAGATATATCTTTTTGTTAATATCATCCAATATCGTGTATTTTTCCATAAACGCAATGTTTTTTCCTGCAAATTCCTTATACGTTAATGAACCGTAATTCGTCGGCACGTAATAATACTGGTGGCGCTGCAGTTCCAGCTGAACTTCGTCCCCCAAAAGCCACTTGATGAAATCGGCTGACTCTTCCTGCTGCCTGCTAGCGGTCAAAATACCGGCGGCCGTCAGACGGTATGTCGTTCCGTCCGCAGGATAGATAATCGTCAGCGGATAACCATCGTGAATATAGCGCAGTGCCTCACTCTGCACCGCTATCGCCACATCGGCTTCCGCCATGCCGACCATACGCACCGGCGTGGACAGATATTTTGCATAACGTTCTACCTTAGCGTGCATATTTTTGAGCAGTACAAACGTATATTCATCCCCTTTATTCTCAATCAGGGAATACAATACATTACTGCTGGCCGAAGCCACGGTAAAATCCGTCATGGCGATTTTCAGCTGCGGCGTCTGCGCTACTTTTTCCCAGCTTGTCGGCACATACCAGTTGTTTTTTACATAATCGAGATTATAACAGAATACTATCGGGTCGTACCATATGCCAATCCACTGATTGACCGGACTTTTAAACCGCTCCGCCACAATATCCTCCTGCTCGGAAATATTGCCTGCCAACACGCCTTTTTGCGCTATTTTTTCTAAAAGCTGCGAGTCGGCTACGATTAAATCGGCTTCGCCCGCATTGCTCCCATCAGCTATTTTCTGCTGCAGTTCCTCCGAATTGAGCTGCACGAAATTTATCTGAATGTTATTTTCCTGTTTATACTGCTGCGCAATTATCATCGCCATATCGGCAGGCATTGTCGTATAAACCGTCAGGGTTTTCGTCACCGGTATAAATTTCTCTTTCTGATTTTTCTGCCCTACAATCTGCGTTGTATAGAGCAGCAACGCTAATATTACGAATAAAATACATAGCCCAACTAGTAATAATGGTATATAACGGCGCATAATTTCACCTGCCTAATTCTGTCATAAAAAACAGGCAATCATCTTTCTGACTGCCTGTCATATATTTTTGCCGTAGTTTACTTATCTGCGCATCCAAGTCGGCAAGCTCGGGAAACCGTCTAAATCATTGGTATCCGTTGTCTGCTTCGGCATAGATGGAAATTCCGGAATGTCTTCTGCGCCTTCTTCATCAAAGCCGGTAGCAATAACCGTTATTCTTACTGTATCTTCCAGCGTTTCATCGATAGCCGTACCGAAAATGATGTTCGCATCTTCATGCGCCGCACCGCTGATGATTTCCGAAGCTTCGCTTATCTGCATGAGGCCGAGGTTCGGACCGCCCGTAACGTTGTACAGAATAGCCTTTGCTCCTTGAATGGACGTTTCCAACAGCGGACTGTTTACGGCAATTTTCGCCGCATCGACAGCCGCATTGTCGCCGTGTCCTTCACCGATACCCATCAGTGCCGAACCGGCATTGCTCATAACCGTTTTAACATCGGCAAAGTCCAGGTTGATAACACCCGGAACGGTTATAAGGTCGGAAATACCCTGCACGCCCTGACGGAGAACGTCGTCGGCGATACGGAACGCATCAATCATGGACGTTTTCTTGTCAATGATATCCAGCAATCTGTCATTCGGAATTGTAATCAGCGTATCGACATTGGCTTTTAAATTTTTAATACCTGCTTCAGCCTGTTTTAAACGCTTCTTACCTTCAAATATGAACGGACGCGTAACAACGCCTACAGTCAAAGCGCCTACTTCGCGGGCACATTCGGCTACAATCGGCGCACCGCCTGTACCGGTACCGCCGCCCATGCCGGCCGTAACGAAAATCATGTCTGCACCCTGCAAAGCCTTCATAATGTCGTCGCGATTTTCCTGCGCCGCCTTTTCACCGATTTCCGGTCTTGCACCTGCCCCCAGACCGCGCGTCAGTTTTTCACCTATCTGTATGCGATTTTGCGCCATTGCGTGCACCAGTGCCTGCGCGTCTGTATTTATCGCTACGAATTCCACGCCTTTCAGGCCGGATGCAATCATTCTGTTAACGGCATTATTCCCACCGCCACCTACGCCAACTACTTTTATCTTGGCAATCGGCTCCATCTCTTGGTCTAATTCAAACACTATAGTAACCTCCAATACCCGCTATTTTAAGTCATGCGACATTTATTTCAGAAATAATTTGCTTAATTATTAATTATATACCAAAATAAACGATTAGCCAATATTTTAGTATGTTATTTACAAAAAACAACATTACTTATTAAACAGACACAGCTTTATTATATCCAAATCCTGCAACAGTCTAAATCCCAACGCCAGTAAAACTACATAATATAAGTCCAATCCCAAACTGTCGCCCACAAAGACGAACGCTACAGCGATAAACACATTTACAAAAAAGTTGCAGATGAATAACCGGCTGTTAAATCTGTCTTTTATCAGCATTTTTATACCATTAAATACTGTTTCCATACCGGCTAAAATAGCGACGGAAAAAAGTTTATTGTACTCCGCCGGAATAACTACCGGTGCAAAATAGCCTGCCACACCGCCAAGCAGTCCGGCAATCACGCACAAAACAAAAATCTTATTCATTCATACAAATCTCCCATACATGCCTGCTCACTGTTCCAACGGAGTGGCATACTTAAACTGCACCGCGCCCTTATACGCCGGAATAATTATATTCAATTCCTTGCGGACGTCGAGCCGTATTCCCCAGACACTGAGACTTTCCGCCACACCGCCGCGCATTTTGACGGCATTTTCCATATTCTGCGCATTGCCGATGGCTTTTATCTCATACGGCGCCGATATGCGCGTATTGTTTATGGAAATCGTCGGCCCGGCGCAGCGTATCTCCGAGTTTGCCGTCAGTCTCTGGTCGTTTATGGCGATGGCTTCCGCTCCTGCCGCGCGCAGTTCATTGATGACTTTCAGCACGTCCTCGTCATGAATAATGTACAAATTCGTATTCTCGGATGAAGATATCTCTTTCTTGCTGTCCTCTATCGTAAGCACCACGCCCGGTCCTTTCAGAGCCGTAGTTCCCGCCATAAAATTGATTTTATCCGGAAAATTATCATGCAGATTTGCGTCTTCCTTCAGGCGGGCAATCTCCAGCTTTAAGGCATCGCGCTCCCTCTCCGTACGAAGCAGTATGTCCGATAATTGTTCTATGCGCTGATACTGCGTGGATGATTTCAAATTGTCCTGCGTCGTTTTCAGCTGCACTGCTATCATGAAACCGAGCAGGAAACATATGAAAATTATCGAAAAAACTCTTTTATTTGGCATCATAAAATTCCTCATTGTTTAATCTTCAGCACCGGTCTTGAATAACTCAAATCTATATATTCAAGCGGAATAGCTGTCGAATTCATGTCATTAAAAATTTCCTGCGTCTTACCTGCCAGTTTTTCGGCATCATTCAAATTCCCCAGAATAATTCTTGTCCCTTTTACAGTATATAATTCAATATGCTCCTTATCGGCTATGTTAATCTGTCTGACCTGCCCCAAAACGTCATTGCTCAATAAGCCCAAATAAACTAACACTTTCTTCACTGTGTCATTATTTATATTATCACCGATATAAACGTCTTGTAAAATAACCCCCGTTATCACCGGTTTCTGTATTTTTTTGACATCGGTATATACGTCAATGACAACACTGTTCTTATCCAGATTGATATAACCGTAATTGCAGTTCATCACAGCTACCGGCAGCCTTTCCGTAATTTCGATATTCAGGCAGTTCGGGAAATCCCGCCAGACTTTCGCCGTATCGATACGCAAATCACTTTGCAGATAATTTTGCACAACGTCCGTCTGCACGGAGAAAATATTGAGCGGTTCTTTTATGCGCGCAATTTCCAGTACATCTTCGCGCGGCAGATACGAATTGCCAGTGACTTTCACGTAACCGATTTTTAACAGCGGCGAATTTATGATGAATATCAGCAATAATACAGAAAAGAGGCCTATTAGACCTCTTACTATATTGCGCCTTGAAATGAAACTTCCTGATTTACTCGGTTTTCTTGCCATAATAAAGCGCCCCTTATTATTTTTCCACCGCCATCTGCAAAATCATTTCACACAAAGTGCCGAAATCAATACCTACCGACTGAGCGGCATCCGGCACGAGAGAAGTTTCCGTCATGCCCGGCACAGAATTGATTTCCAGCGCATACGGCACATTATCCTCGCTGAGCATTACGTCGACACGCACCATGCCCTTGCAGTCCGCTACTGTACATGCATCAATGCAGAGCTTCTGCACCCGTTTTGTAACTTCGTCGTCAAGCGGTGCCGGAATTATATGGTGCGACTCACCTTTCGTATATTTACTTTTATAATCGTATCTGCCGGAATTTGTCGTTATCTCAATAATCGGCAGCGTTTTCTTTTCTTCATTGCCGTAAACCGGAATGGACAACTCTCTGCCTTTAATAAATTCTTCAATCAGTATCACATCATCATACTTGAAGGAATTTTTCAGCGCCGCCTCTAAATCATCGGCTTTTTCCACGATTTCCACACCGATGCTCGAGCCCTGTGAAGCAGCTTTTACCACGACCGGCAAGGAAAATTCCGCAATGATTTGCGCCGCCGAATTACTGTCTGCGTCTCTTTTGTGCAGAAATCTGCTTTTCGGCGTGGATATTCCGGCGGAACGGAACAGATGTTTCGTCGCCACTTTATCCATCGTCACGGCGCTTGACAGTACACCGCTGCTCGTATACGGCATGTCAATCATTTCGAGCGCCGCGGCAATTCTGCCGTCTTCGCCGTATTTTCCATGTACGGCATTAAATACGATATCACAGCCGCTGCGCTTGATATCTTCTATCATTGTTGCTGGCACGAATTCCATGCCTTCGGCATTATGACCTTTACTTTTCAGCGCTTTTAAAATCGCATTGCCGGTTAGCCGGGAAATTTCCGCTTCGCTGGACGGTCCGCCCATCAATACAATAATTTTACCAAAGTTCATCTTTAAAACTCCTCTACTCGTGTTTAAGTCCGTCAGCCAAAGTTTCACCGACAGTGTAAATATTGCCTGCGCCCATAGTGATGATTAAATCGCCCTTGCGTCTGTTTTGTTCCAGCCACGGAGCGATGTCCGCCAATTTCTCGATATATACAGCATCAACGCCCGTCTGCGCTTTCACTTCATCAACTATCGTTCTGCCGCTGACGCCCGGTATCGACTCTTCACTTGCCGCATAAATATCGGTCAGTATCAGCACATCCGCACCTTTAAAGCAAGAACCGAATTCCTTGCGCAGAAGCTGTGTTCTCGTATAACGGTGCGGCTGAAAGGCCACGACAAGACGCTTAGGATTAGTCTGGCGGGCCGCTTTTATCGTCGTCTGAATTTCCGTCGGATGATGTGCATAATCGTCGACAATCCATACATCATCATTGCGGAATTTCGTCTGAAAACGGCGTTTTGTTCCCGTAAATACGGCAAAACCTGCCGCAATCGCTTCGATAGACAAGCCGAGTTTATGACATACGGCAATCGTTGCCAGTGCATTCAGCACATTGTGTCTGCCCGGAATATTGAGTGTAACGGCGCCGAGCTTTTCGCCTTTATATACTACAGTGAAAGTCGTCTGCGGTCCGTCCGCAACGATATCCGCAGCCGTATAATCGGCTTCGTGTTCCAGTGCATAGGAAATATAACGGCGGTCAAGCTGCGGCGCGATGTTTCTGATATTCTCATTATCAAAACACAGTACGGCAAGACCGTTTTCCTTATCCAGATTTTGTACGAACTGGATAAACGCCTTAATGATATTTTCCATCGAACCGTAGTGGTCCATATGGTCATCTTCAATATTCGTAACAACGGCTATATGCGGATAGAATTTCAGGAATGAACCGTCGCTTTCGTCCGCTTCCGCCACGAGATAATCCGATTTGCCCAGTTTCGCATTGCCGTTTAAGTAATCGACAAAACCGCCGATTAAAATCGTCGGGTCGACGCCGGCATGTTCCAGCACAACGCTTATCATGGAAGAAGTCGTCGTTTTGCCGTGCGCACCGGCTACAGCGATACCTTTTGCCGCATTGAGCAGAAACGCCAAAATGTCAGAACGGTGAAATATTTTAAGTCCCAGTTTTTTCGCCTGCACCAGCTCCGGATTATCCTGATGAATAGCGGAAGAAAGCACGATAGCGTCTTTTCCTTCCACGTTAGCGGCAGCATGCCCTTTATAAATAACCGCACCTTTGGCGCGCAGTTTCTGCACAACCTCCGACTCGCTCAAATCGGAACCGGAAATCTCATAACCTTTATCCAGCATAACTTCCGCAATGGCGCTCATGCCCACGCCGCCAATGCCGACAAAATGTAATTTTCTTATATTTTCAAGCACCTAAGGACACCCCTCATCTGTTTTTATTTCTTTTCAGCCAAAGCCACAATCATTTCCGCAATCGTCTGCGCCGCATTCGGCTTGCCCATAGCGCGGCTTGCCTGCGCCATTTCCTGCAATGTATTTTCACTGGAGAGCATCTGTTCCAGCGTTTCAATCAATTTGCCGCCGGTCAAATCCTTATTGAGAATTACGCGGCTCGCGCCGTTTTTCTCCAACTCGCGCGCATTGAACTCCTGATGATTTTCCGCCGCAAACGGATACGGAATGAGCACCGACGGAACGCCGCGCGCCGTAAGCTCGGCAAGGCTCGTCGCGCCAGAACGGAAAACGGCTATATCTGTCGCCGCCAATGCTTTCGGCATATCATACAGATACGGATATACGGCGAGATTATCGGCTTTCTGCAAATCAAGCCCCATTTGTTCCAGACCATTTTTGACAAAATCGTATTCCGTCTTGCCCGTAACGTGCATAATCTGCACCCGGTAATTATTGGCAAAATGCTTATGCACTTCAAGCATGGCTTTATTAATGCTGTGCGCGCCGCGGCTGCCGCCGGAAACGAGAACCGTCTTTTTCGCCGGGTCGAGCGAAAATTCCATCAATCCCTCATCGCGCGTGCTGAGCAGAATATCGTCGCGGATAGGATTGCCCGTAAACACCGTTTTTCCCGCCGGAAAATATTTTGCGGCACGTTCGTAACCGACGGCTATCTTATTGACGAATTTAGCCAGAATTTTGTTCGTAACGCCCGGAATGGCATTCTGTTCCTGAATGAGCGACGGAACGCCCATCAGCGCCGCCGCCATCAAAATAGGGCCGCACACGTAGCCGCCCGTACCGATAGCGACATCCGGCTTGAATTTCTTTATAATGCTGCGCGCCTTGACCAGCGAGCCGAGTGCCTTGCCCAGTACGACGAAGTTCTTTGCCGTCAAATGGCGTTCAAAGCCGCTTATCTCCAGCGTGGCAAACGGTATCTGCTCGCGCGGAATGATGTCCGCTTCCAGTCCTTTTTTCGTACCGACATACAGAAACTGTGCATCCGGTACCAATTTTTTTATATTGTTTATCAAAGTAATTGCCGGGTAAATATGGCCGCCCGTGCCGCCGCCGGATACAATTATTCTCATCTGATTTCCTCTTTCGCTTATTTCAATTCATTAACGATGCGTTTAAAATCACGACCGCGCGCTTCATAACCGTCATACATGTCGAAACTTGCGCAAGCCGGTGATAAAAGCACCACCTGCGGAGCTTTTGCTTCATTATAAGCCATTTCGACCGCTTTTTCCATGGAATAGCCCGCTTCGAGAATATTTTCCGCCGAATAACCGTGTTTCAGCGCTTCCTCTTTAAAACGCGCCGCTCCGTCGCCGACTAAAATCAGTTTGTCCACCCGTTCATTGACGAGCGCGTAAAATTCGTCGAGCGGTGTTTTCTTATCGTCGCCGCCGGCAATCAGTATAATATGATGGAATGTGCCGATAGCTTTATTGGCCGCTTCCGGATTGGTCGCTTTAGAGTCGTTGTAATATGTCACGCCGTTTAATGTTCTAACCGGTTCAATGCGATGTTCCACCGGTGCAAAATTTTTCAGCACCTGCGCCATTTTCGCCGTATCGCCGCCCGCCAGAAACGCCAGTGCCAAAGCAGCCAGCGCATTTTCCACATTATGCGAACCTTTTATCTGCATTTCATCGACTTTGCAGATTATATGCAGCATACCGTGCCAGCGGATGACCAGCTGTCCGTCCTTGACGAAAGCGCCTTCTTCCAGTTCCTGGCTGCTGCTGAAAAAGCAGATGGTGCTGTTGGCTCGCTGCGCCATGGAACGGGTGCGTTCATCATCATAGTTGAGTACGAGAAAATCGTCTTTTGTATGATGTGCAAATACTTTTTCCTTTTCCGCCTGATAAACATCCATGGTTTTATGACGAGCCAGATGGTCCGGCGTTACGTTCAGAATGGCAGCGCCCTTCGTCGTAAATTCGCTGGAAGCCTCCATCTGATAGCTGGAAATTTCCGCCACGATACAGCCGTCCTTGCCGATACGATAGCATTCTTCGCACAGCGGCGTGCCGATATTGCCGCCGACACCGACATTGTACGGACCGTAAACCGTTTTCATCAGTTCGCCGAGCAGCATGGTCGTCGTCGTCTTGCCGTTCGTGCCCGTTACGGCGAAAATAGGCGCTTTCGCCAACTTGTAGGCAAATTCAACTTCGCTGATAACCAGTACTTTCTGACCGATTTTTTCCAGAATAGGAATATGACGCGGTACGGCAGGAGAGATAATCACCAAATCCGCCCCTTCGAACAATTCTTCCGTCTGTTTGCCCAGAACTATTTTTATCCCTGCTTCGCGCAGCGGTTTCAAATCGTGTTTTTCCTCCACTTTTTCATTGGCATCGCTCATGATTACGTCTGCGCCGAGCTTTTTCGCCAGCTTTGCCGCCGCAAAACCGCTGATACCGGCACCGATTACAATGACTTTTTTGCTGTTCAAATCCATTTTATCTTCTCCAAAATACAAATTTTAATTTGTTATGTCAGTAAAACATCGAGCCTGCAAGCAGCAGTATAATACTTTATATTTGTTCGATGTTGTCACTTAACCTCACTAAATATAAAGTATTATACTGCTTCAGAAAATCAACTGACACAACAGGTATACTTAATCTAATTTAAAATTATTAACTGAAATGCAGTGTAAGCATCGCCAGTACGCAGAACACCAGCTCCGCTGTCCAGAACGACCAGACTACGCGTGTTTCCGACCAGCCTTTAAGCTCGAAATGATGATGAATAGGGCTCATCAAAAATACGCGTTTGCCTGTCGTCTTAAACGACGTTACCTGAATTATAACGGACAGCGTTTCAATAACGAACAGTCCGCCAAGGATAATCAGCAGCAGTTCCGTTTTCGTCAAAATCCCCAGCGCCGCCAACACGCCGCCGAGCGCCAGCGAACCCGTATCACCCATGAACACCTTAGCCGGATGATAGTTAAATTTTAAAAATGCAACGCACGCGCCGAAGCAGGCAAAGCTGAATATCGCCAGATTTACTTTACCGAAATAAAGGCAGACAGCCACAAAGCCGAGCGAAGCCACCGCCATCGAGCCTGCCGCCAATCCGTCCAGTCCGTCCGTGAGATTTACGGCATTCGTCGTTCCGACCAGCACGCCGATTACAAGTACGTAGTAAAACCAGCCGATATCGTACGATTTGCCGATAAACGGTATCCATACGTCCTGCGTAAGTCCCGTATAATTTATGCCGATATACGTTACGATAAGTGCAATGATGAGCTGTCCTAAAAATTTCTGCTTTGCTTTAAGCCCCAGATTACGCTTTAAGACAACTTTAATATAATCATCCAGAAAGCCGAGAACAAAATGGCCAAGCATGACAAACAGCGCCAGACCGATTTCAATGCTCCAATCGGCAAAAATCAGCGTGGCAATCGTTATACCGGCGATAATCATGATGCCGCCCATTGTCGGCGTGCCGGATTTCGCCTGATGACTTTTCGGCCCTTCCTCGCGGATACTCTGTCCGAATTTCAGCTTGTGCAGCTCCGGTATCAGAAACGGTCCCGTCACCAAAACCACAAGGGCAGCTGCAATCGCTGCCCAAAGCATGTTAAGATTAAAAATCTCCATCATTTATATTCATTCTCCAGTAATTCAATTATTTTTTCCATGTGCATACCGTGCGACCCCTTGAATAAAACCGTATCGCCTTTTTGCAGAATTTTTTGCAGGACGGCTGCGGCTTCTTCATGGCTTTCACATTCATAAACATCTGCAATGCCCAATTCACGCGCTTTGCGTGCCGTATTTTTCGTAAGACCGCCTCGCGTGATAAGCACATCAACACCTGCCTGCTTTGCCTGCTGCGCCACATTTTCATGCGCTGCAATCTCTACGCTGCCCAGCTCAAACATATCGCCCATCACGAGAATTTTGCGGCCCTGCGCCACCTGCGCCAGATTTTTGAGCGCCGCCTCCGTCGACATCGGGCTGGCATTGTACGCATCGTTGATAATGTTAAAATCACCGATTTTCTTATATTCAAAACGCATTGCCGTCGGCTTGAACGAAGCTAAACCCTTTTGCATTTCCTCAATCGTGAGGCCGCACGCATACCCTACGGCAAGCGCTGCCAGACAGTTGTACACATTGTGAATGCCGAGCATATTCAAAGTGAAATGCGCCGTATTTTCACCGACAATCGCCTCAAATTCCGTTCTGCCGCCTTCAACCGTTTTAATGTCGAAAGCTTTCACGTCAGCCATGTGATTTATGCCGAAATACACAGCGCGCGCTTTCGTTACTTCCCGCATTTTCGCCACGTGTTCATCATCGGCGTTTAAAATAACCTTGCCGTTGATTTCAATCGCCTGCGCCATCTCGCTTTTCGCTTTAGCGATATTTTCTATCGTGCCGAGCAGTTCCAAATGTGTCTCGCCGACATTGGTGATAACACCGATTGTCGGTTTGGCAATCTCCGTCAGTGCTTTAATCTGACCGAGACCGCGCATACCCATTTCCACTACGGCGGCATCATGCGTTTTATTGAGCTGCAAAAGTGTCATCGGCAAGCCGATTTCATTGTTGAAATTAGCCTGCGTTTTTAGTACGTTCCATTTACCGGAAAGCACGGCCGCCGTCAAATCCTTCGTCGTCGTTTTGCCGTTCGAGCCAGTAATGCCGATTACCGGAATAGAGAACTTGCTGCGCCAGAATTTCGCCAAATCCTGATAAGCCTTAAGCGTGTCGTCTACGGCCAAAATATCAATATCCACATCTTCCAAAAGCGATACATCGTAATCTTTATTTACAATCGCGCCGATTGCGCCTTTTTGCGCCGCCTGCGCGATAAAATCATGCCCGTCGAATTTTTCACCTTTCAAGGCAACGAAAAGCATGCCTTCTTCCACTTTGCGCGTATCCGTCGTAACGCCGCCGAAAACAGCCGCCGAAGTCAGTTTTTTCAAAACAGCGTTCGTCGCCTGCATAACCTGCGTCAAATTAAATTGATAATCAGCCATTTAACTTCCTCCTAATTGCTTCAATTGCAACTTCCTTATCGTCAAAATGAATTGTTCCCGTTTTCAAAATCTGATAATTTTCGTGGCCTTTACCGGCTATCAGGACGATATCGTCTTTCTGCGCCAATTCAACCGCGCGGAAAATCGCCTGCCGTCTGTCCGTGATTTTTTCATGGAAATTGCCGTGCAGTGCCGGAAGCACGCCTTCTTCCACTTGCGATAAAATAAATTCCGGATCTTCCGTGCGCGGATTATCCGAAGTTGCGATTACCACATCCGCCAACTGCGCCGCAATGCGTCCCATAATCGGACGTTTTGTTCTGTCACGGTCGCCGCCGCAGCCGAATACAACAATCAGGCGTTTTTTCGCAATTTCGCGTGCCGTTTTAAGCACATTTTCCAAACCGTCCGGCGTATGCGCATAATCGACGATTACACTGAAATCCTGTCCCTGTCGCACCAGCTCGAAACGGCCTGCTACCGCTTCAAAATTTTCCAGCGTTTCACGGATAACGGCTGGAGCGATATGTTCCGCCAAAGCCGCGCCGATTACGCCCAGAATGTTGTATACGTTGAACATACCCGTTACTTTTAAATCAAAATGAATTGCTTCATTATTATATTCCACATCAAAGGAGGCACCCGAAGCTTTTATTTCCACATTTTCCGCTTTCAGTGCGGCATCTTTGCGCTTTATGCCGTACGTAATCAGATTGCAGTGCGTATGCTCCAGCATTGTCTTGCTGCCCAATTCATCATCTATATTGATAACGGCCGTCTTGCCCGTTTTTACCGAGCCGGAAGCAGACAGACCTTCAAACAGTTTTGCTTTAGCTAAAGCATAATTTTCCATCG
This sequence comes from Megamonas hypermegale, assembly GCA_002314325.1. Classification (GTDB taxonomy): domain Bacteria; phylum Bacillota; class Negativicutes; order Selenomonadales; family Selenomonadaceae; genus Megamonas; species Megamonas hypermegale_A. The sequence goes on along the minus strand of DCFC01000039.1, from coordinate 30,012 downwards.
TTTTATGGTAATCCAGATGGTCCTGCGTCAAATTCGTGAATATCGCCGTATCGTATTCACAGCCGGCAACACGGTTCATATCGAGTGCATGGGAAGAAACTTCCATCACGACGTAATCCATGCCTTTTTGATACATATTATGCAGCGTTTCCTGCAAATCAACTACGTCCGGCGTCGTATTGTGAATTGGCAGCTCTTCATCTTCAATCATGATTTTAATCGTGCCGATAACGCCGACTTTGTAGCCTGCACGGCGCAGAATGTCGCGGAGCATATACGTGCTGCTCGTCTTGCCGTTCGTTCCCGTTACGCCTATCATGCGCATTTTTTTGCCCGGATAGCCGTAAAAATACGGCACGCAAAGTTCCATAGCTTTATGAATATCTTTTACCTTTATAACAGTAACGCCTTCCGGAGCCTGTACATCCGCTTCCGTCATAACGGCACATGCTCCCGCCTTGACAGCCTGCGGAATAAATTTATTTCCGTCTACTCTCGTGCCGGAAATACATACGAATAAAGTATTGTTGCGTACACGGCGCGAGTCGTGCGCGATAAATTCTATTTCCTTATCCATATCTCCGAACACTTCCACATCTTTTAATACAGACACCAGCTGCTTTATGGTCATTTTATATCCTCCCAAAACGATTATTCACCTATTGTGCTAGTAAGACATTGAGCCTCTAGACAGCAGTATAATACTTTATATTCGTTCGATATTGGCATTTAACTAGGGTATTTCAAAGCTTTATCACTGCCGAATATCCATCTTTATATTCGCTGCCTGTTAGCAGTTAACCTCACTAAATATAAAGTATTATACTGCTTTAGAAAATTAACTAGCGCAACAGGTATTATTCTTAAATGACTATATAAATCAACCTATATTATAGCTCACTTATGTATTAATGTATACTATAAAAAAATTAAGCCATAAATTTTCAAATTAAAGAAAAATATGGCTTAATCATCAGTTATTTTTAGTTGAAAAGAAAAACTTGTCCGGCAGTATCATACCGAGCTCCTGCTGAGCAATCTGCTGAATTCTCTCCGGCGATTTCAAATGGGCTATTTCCAGATGCAGCCGGGCATTTTCCGTTTCCAGCACGGTTGCCTGTCCTTTCATCTGATTTAGCTGATACGCTTCACTTGCCGCCATGCCGCTGCGCAAAATGAAAAAGACCGCCAATACTGTCGTAATAACAAATAATATCATACATCTGGTACGCAACGCATTGTTCAAATTCTTTTCCTGCCTTCTCTGTTGTACTGTTTTTCTTATTTTATTTCGCCGCGGCAGAGCCTGTTCACTCTCCCATTCAACCTCTTTACGCTGCGCCACCATATTATTATTCCTCCTGAAATTACAATTTCTCAGCTATTCTCAGCTTAGCACTCTTGGAACGGGAATTTTCTTCCATTTCCTCATTCGACGGTTTAATCGCCTTGCCGCACAGTTTTATCTGCGCCTTGTGATGACAGACACACACAGGCAGCTGCGGCGGACAGATACAGCCTCTCGCCATTTCCTTAAATACGTTTTTCGTTATCCGGTCTTCCAGCGAATGGAACGTTATCACGGCAATGCGCCCGCCGCAGTTTAAATGACTAACAGCCGTGCGGAACGTATCTTCCAGTATGCCGAGTTCATTATTTACCTCAATGCGGATGGCCTGAAAAATTCTTTTGGCCGGATGACCCGTAGCTTTCTTGCGCACTGCCGCTGGTATAGCTCTTCTGATGATATCCACGAGCTGACCCGTTGTTTCAATCGGATTTTCCCGGCGATACTCCACGATAAACTGCGCAATGCGCTTTGACCAGCGTTCTTCTCCGTACGTCTTGAAAATATAATTGAGTTTCTCCTCATCATACCCGTTGACTACATCATATGCCGAAAACTTTCCCGCTTTGTCCATGCGCATATCAAGCGGCGCATCGTGCATATACGAAAAACCTCTGTCCGCTTCATCCAGCTGATACGATGATACGCCCAAATCAAACAGAAATCCGTCAACAAACTCTATCTGCAAATCTTTTAAGACCTGCTCCAAATTTTTAAAATTACTGTGTACAATATCTATTTTACATTTATACGGTTTGAGCCTTGACGAAGCTACCTCTATTGCGTCATCGTCCTGGTCAATACCGATTAAATGACCGTTCTCATTCAGTTTTTCCGCAATGCGTGAAGCATGACCGGCGCCGCCCAGCGTACAATCCACATACGTGCCGTCCGGCTTTATATTCAGACCGGCAATAACTTCCTGCGGCAGAACACTGACATGTTCAAATTCCACGAATTAACCACCCCTATTTTATAGCCCGATAATTATTATTTATAATTTTAACAGGCAATGAACTTTATTTCAATAGAAAATATCAGCTCTTGTACCAGCCCAACCGTTCAAAAACAGGTATATAATGCATTCGTTCATAAAAGGACAGGAACGTATTTTCCGTATGAAAAATCGGCACGCGCTCCAAAGCGTAAATATTGCTGTCTTTGTCAATATTGCCGTATTTTATCGTGAATGCTCCCTTGTATCCCGCTTCATCAACCAGCTTTGCTATATACAGATTATACGTGCCGGTCGGATAAGCTACAAACAAAGTATCCTGATTTAACTGCGCATCAAGCGTCTGTTTCGATTTCGTAAGCTCCTGACGCAGCTGTTCCTCACTCAGCCCTGTCATCGACTGATGTGTAGCCGTATGCGACTGAAAATCCATGCCGTGTGCCTTCATTTCCTTAATCTGTTCCCAAGTCAGATAATTCGGCTGCGCACTCACAAAATCCGTTATAACGAAAATCGTGCCAGTAAAACCGTATTTCTGTAAAATCGGATACGCATTGCGGTAATTATCCTCATAACCGTCATCAAACGTTATCATAATCGGATTAGGCGGAAGCGGCGCACCGTTTGCCAGATATTCATACAATTGCTGGCTATTGATGGTATTATAGCCGTGTTCCTTCAAATATGCCATCTGCCTGTCAAAATCATTCGGCAGAACGGACAATGCTATATTCATATCATCCACTTTATGGTAATTCAAAACGGTAATGGAAATATTGTCCTCATTTTCCGCAGCCGCAGCCGGTATGATTTTAGGGCTTGATACCAAAAGCGGCAGGCATAAAATCATCATAACCAAAATCAATTTATACCAGATACTTTTCTTTAGCATGAATATTTCTACTCTCTTTCCTTAAAATCTCTTTGCTCTGTAAAAGTTCTTTCCTATATAAAATAAAATGCTCAATATCATCACAACCAGCGCAATCCACTGCACGGGATACAATAAAACGTCCCTATCCACGCTGAAATACAGAAAGCCCAGCGTAAACCGCGACAGGGCGACCAGAAACAGCGCCAGCAAAAAAATCGTGCCGTTATTCAATAATTTAAAGAACTTATTTACAAATGTCAACAACACCGTCAAAATAAATATGCAAAAATGAACAACCGCCTGGTAAAAAGCCACCGGCTGAAAATACAGATATCCTTCAAAACCGGACGGTCTGAACTTATACTCGATATATTCCGCCGGAGTATGGTCGTTCGGCAAATCAATGCCCAGCGGCATGCCGACGGAAAACTGCATCATAAAATTAACCAGCTGCAAAATCATCAGACCGAATACGACAGACGGCATAATCAAATCCAGCCAGTATAACACGGATAAACGCTGCCGACGTAAATAAACGATACAAACGGCAAAAAACGCCAGTAATGCACCATAAACGGACAATCCGCCTTGCCATAGACAAAAAATATCGGCAAGACTACCAACAAAATATTCCATATTCTGCAATACATAAACAAGCCTTGCACCGATGATACTGCTTGGAATTGCCCATACCATAATTTTTACGACCGTATCAAAATTCTCTTTATACAGCCATACATTAACTCGGCAGATTGCAAGACCGGCAATCACGGCAATTCCTATCGCTATACCATACCAATAAACATTTACACTTTCCCACGAAAATGCTACAAAATCCATATCCATTCCCTCTTTAGTTCATCTTCCAAACTTTAACACAGTTCCTTATTTTAACTCTAAGTATAAAAATTATCAATTACTATATTCAAACGAAAAAAAATATGGTATAATTCCCCTGTAAATAAATTAATCTAAAAGGAGACTTTTAAAATGACTTTAACAAAAGACATGGGTATCATGGAAGTTGTAAGCAACTACCCTGAAACTGTAGAAGTATTTATAAATGCCGGTATGGGCTGCCTCGGCTGTGCTGCCGCTCACTTTGAAAACATCGAACAGGGTGCTACGGCTCACGGTATCGACGTTGACCAACTCATGGAAGATTTAAATGCCGCTATCAGCAAAGAAGCTTAATCTTCATAAATTATGCCACTGACTGCCAGTTAGTGGCTTTTTTATTTTCTCTATGGTATCATAGTGTTTACAATATTACAATAAGAAGGAATGATTATTTTGTCAATCGATAAAGTGAAAACGTATTTCAAACAGTTCAACATGGAAGACAAAGTCATGGAATTTCCCGTTTCCAGTGCTACCGTTGCAGAAGCTGCGCAAGCGCTTCACTGCGAAGAAGCCCATATCGCCAAAACAATGTCTTTCAAATTAGATGACAAAGCCATTCTCGTCGTAATGGCAGGCGATGTCCGCATCGACAATCGCAAATTCAAGGAAAAATTTCACAAAAAAGCCACCATGCTGAAAGGCGATGAAGTGGAAGCTCTTACCGGATTTCCTATCGGCGGTGTCTGCCCGTTTGCTTCCAAAGACGGCGTAAAAGTATATCTTGATGAATCCTTAAAACGATTTGAAAAAGTATATCCCGCCTGTGGCAGCCGAAACAGTGCCATCGAACTCACCATTCCGGAACTGGAAAAATATTCCCAAGCCGTTGAATGGATAGATATCAGCAAAAACTGAATGCAAAAAGCTCTGATTGCTATATAACAATCAGAGCTTTTTTATATACTCATTACATATAAAATAATCGACCTCAATATCGATATTGACCATTAACTAATCTTCCACTTCCAAAATATCTTACTTCTTTTAAACACAACCAATGTTAAGGTTAAACTAGTTAGTGTTCTAGTGTCTGCCATGTTTGGGCTTCCTTATTCAAATACAACCAATGTTAAGGTTAAACAAAAAAGCCAGCTTTACCCGAAGCAAAATCGAGCCGCGCATTCAAATACAACCAATGTTAAGGTTAAACCCTGTTCTTTCGTTCTCTCATCGTTGCCCCGTTTTACATTCAAATACAACCAATGTTAAGGTTAAACGGCGATACAGTAACAATCTGCCTTAATTATCCTCGATTCAAATACAACCAATGTTAAGGTTAAACTCTTTTTTCAAGGCTTGCAATTATTCTTTTTATCGTATTCAAATACAACCAATGTTAAGGTTAAACGTATATTGCCCTAAATGCGGAAAAGGCTTCAGCTACATTCAAATACAACCAATGTTAAGGTTAAACCTGTTCGGGCAGGTCAGCCAGATTTCGGATTTGCTGGCGGTATTCAAATACAACCAATGTTAAGGTTAAACTTTTATTTCTCCTTATTTCTCTGTTATAATCTTCTAATTCAAATACAACCAATGTTAAGGTTAAACTTGCCGTAGGTTTTTTGGTATTTGTCTTTAACTTCTATTCAAATACAACCAATGTTAAGGTTAAACAATGTGCCGTTTGCTGTTGCAGTGAAAGCTCTTGCAGAATTCAAATACAACCAATGTTAAGGTTAAACAAAAAAAGCGGATTTGGTGCATTTATTCCAGCACGCATTCAAATACAACCAATGTTAAGGTTAAACGTCCGAAATGCGGACAATCTAAATAGCCGCTTTTAGATTCAAATACAACCAATGTTAAGGTTAAACTACGTATTTAAAGGCTTTATGTCAATACTATACTTTAAAAAGCTTGATATTACAAGTTTTTTCTCTATTTTTACCAGGCGGAAACCTGCTTCTCCTTGTAGCTGATACGATTTGCGATAACTCCTTTATTTATAAGGGTTTTCTCTCGTTTGACAAGATTTCCGCCTGGTAATTTTACTACTTATATGAACAAGAAATCTCCTTTTTCTACGCCTTTTTGGCCTATAAATTCTTCACCGAAAACATTATCATTCATCAGTTTTATAATACAAACAAAATCTTCCTCATCAACAATTACACTTTTCAATTCATTTTTCAACCGTATCAATTTAGAAGGAGTTATTTCTCCTCTGAATACCGAGTTTTGAAAATGGAATAGATATTTTTTGCATATTTTAAAAACTTTTTGTACCCGTTTTTCACTCACATCATAAAATACAAAAGCATAATTGTAATTATAGTTTTTAGCCATTAATATCCCGCCTTCAAACTAAATGGTATAAACTCCTGTTCATCCATAATATATTTCTCTAATTTATAGCAATCCAGCCTTATAGCGTTACGATAAGAGGTTTTTCTTTTCAATGTTGGATGCTGAAATGTACTTTCCAGACGGCCTTCAAAAGCTCTAATAAAAATTTCTCTGCCTTCCTCATTTAATAAACAGTATTTCATTTTTTGATCAAAATGTTTTTCTACTTGTATTTTTCGATTATTTACTAAATCAAAAATCGTCCTGAATACAATTACCGGCTTAAAAATTTCACTGATATCCAAACTCAGTGAAAATCTCGTTTCTGTCGGTTCATGTAAAAAACTTATACGCTGATCAAGATGTGTTTCATATATCACTGCGACAGTCTTAGCATATAAAAGGCTGTTGCCAAAAGATATCAAGGCATTTATCGGATTATCCGGTTTTCTTTTCACTCTTTTGCTCATAATAAAATCTTCCGGCAAAAAATATTTAAACGCAGCATAAAATTTAAGCCATAATTCACCTTCAACAGCGAGCAAAACTTTTATATTATCTGCTTTTTCCACATTGGTATAAAACTCTTTACGTATCCAATCTACCGTTTCTTTTACTCCCGATTTTCCATGCTTATAATAATGGTACAGCACTTCATAAATATTAATTCCTATCCCGCGCACAATAGTTTTAGCTATATCTAATCTGTTATTTTGAAATTTATTTACTTGTTTTATTAGTAATTTTCCGCTTCGATATTTATCTTTCGGGTAAAAAGTGCCGCTATAATAACCATAATAGTTAAAAAAATGCAATATAATACCTTTACGAGCAAGAAAATCCAACAACTTACTATTTACAGTTATTTCATTCAAGCAATAAATCTCTTTAATTATTTCAACAGGTAAATTTTTATGTTTTTCATTATTTCTAAATTGTAATGTATTATCTTTACGAACAAGTTCACCCATCGAACTAATATATTGCACTTCGCCATTCATAATATTTTCTCCTTAATTTAAATATAACAAAATTCATAATACGCACATTTTTTACAGCTTCTTTTATTTAATACTGCTGGGATTTCATCTTGTTCCAATAATTTTTCAATTTCTTTAATATGTTTTTCCAACTGCTGCTCTAATTCTTTTGTAAGCTCAATAATTATTACTTCCTTGTTCGTTTTCTTTTTTTCAATAAATTCCAATCTTCCTTTCCGCACAATACCCTTATCTTTCAATATCTTCAAATACAATATAAGCTGCCATTTTGCTGCTTCTACATCAGCATCGGATTTTTTTGTTTCCGTTACATATTCTTCCGTAATCTTATCTAATCTGATATTTTCTAAAGCAAGTTCATTATTATCCTGTGTAGCTCTTTCTTCATGCAAAGCCTTACCGATATTCACATCTTCACTATTGTCCTCAAAATTTATGCGGTTGCCGAATAAATAACACTGCCTTTTACAATGAAAATAATAATTTACCAATGTTCCATTAATCTGCATAATTTCACCCTCTTTTAAACAAAATCTATAAAATCACTCTCTTCGCCTTGAATTCTGGCACGATTTAATTTTCCTCCATCAAAATACTTATCGCCATCTTCAATATAAGTAATACTACCTATTTTTTCATCATGGTTTAATAAAACCTTCTTAACTTGATACATAAATTCCGCCATTTGCGCTGTAACGTACGAAAGTTTTACTTTATTTTCTGCATAGCTCATCGAATAATCCTGCAACAGTTCTCTATATTTTTCCCAAAGTTCTGCGCCGTCAATAACATCTCCCTGTTCATTCTTAATTTGTCTAGCCAGATATACCGTCATACTCCAAGCATCATCATCTATCAATTTCATCTGTTCTGCTATTTTTTCCCACTCTAAATTTTGTATACTATCAAAAAATGTGTTATATTCTGCTCTATAATTTCTTTCGAGTATAGCTAACACTCTATTATAATATTCACTAAAATCTTTTTCTGCCAACGCTTTTCGCATTGCTTCATCAGCCAACGTTAATTCCGTATTATTTCTAACATCATTTTTATAAATACTTCTGGCTTTGTCCAAATTAAAGAAATATACTTTGCCCGATTTTCTGCATGAACGGTTTATGCGCCCCATAAACTGTTCTTCACTGTCCAGCTTAGAAATATCCTTATAGCCCAAATCCATATCAATGTCGACACCTGCCTCAATAACTTGAGTGGAAACCAGAATTAAAGCCTCTTTGCTCGTTTTTACTCTCTGCAAAATCCGCTTGCGTTCTGCCATACTGTCATCACCGGAAAGAAGTTCTATAGCACAATTTATATTTTCATCCTCTTTTAATTTTTCCCAAAAACGATGCGCTGTTGATTTTTTTATAAACTCAATCATTATGTGCCTGCCGTCTTGTATCTGCTGTTTTACGTGTTCCTGCAAATAATCTTCCAACTGTTCGCCCTTTAAATCCGTTTTATCTAGAATTTCATACGATACTTCCACTCGATTTTTAAAAATACTGTTGTTGAAATATTTGCGTGTATTTTTCAATAATACCGAAGCAGCATTCTGATGATGCGAAAATTTATCAAAATCAGGTAAAGTAGCGGACATGATGATGATTTTCATATTTAACAATTCTGCTGCAGCTTTTAAATAGCTTATAATCCTCTGCCAAAGCGTATTTTTATAACTCTGAATTTCATCCAGTACAATCACACTGTTTGCTAATTGATAAAAACCGAATACAGCCTTCTGCTTATTACCGAATAATGTTTCGAATAAATTCACATGTGTTGTAAGAACCATAGGATAATTCAAAAACTGCCGGTCAAACAACGCCTGCTGATATACATTATCTTCATTTTCACTTTGTTTATCTATTTTAATCGGTGTCAATGAATTGAGCACAGCGATACTTTGCATTATAGACTGATTTTGAGCAAATATATTCTCTAAAGTTTCCGTATTCTGTTCAACAAGTGTATTAAACGGATATACATAAAATATTTTCTTTAATCTTCTATCCAATTCCATCAGTTTAAAGCTCAAATTAATCGCCGTATTGCTCTTGCCGCTACCGGTCGGCGCTTCCAGATAAAATATGTTATTCTTATATTCATCATTAAGCACCGCTTCCGCTTCGCAAAAAATCTCACTGCGCAGAACGTTTATATCTCTAACTTCTTGTAATTTCTGTTCATCTTGCGGAAAATTATTCTGCTGATAAGCACGTATACTTTTCATCAATGATGTGCTCTCATAAACCTCTTTCCATTTGCTTATATCATCTATATCTCCATCCTGCTTGAATTCCGCTCCGTTTTCAAATTCACCGGTCGCATAATAATCACTGGCCACTAACAATGAATATAATAATCTCTCATAAATATATACGTATAAATTCTGTTTTGTGGAAAAATTTTTTCTATCCGTTGTAATATTTTCCATTATCTTTTTAATCGTATTTTCACGCCATTTTAATTTTTCTGTGCAAATTTCATTTTTATTTATAGCTTCTATAATTTTTTCTCGTACAGTTTCTAATCTTCCGATAAATTTATTAAAATCACATAAATCACTGTGATGTCTGAAAATTACATAAGCATTATATAAAATAAACGGTTTTAATAAATCTCTTAGTTTTCTATCTTTTATTTTTCCCACAACATTATATCTAAAATAATCAATATAAATTACTGTCGATATCATTGCGTGATTTTTACTGCTAAAATCGTTAATTCCCGTAAATTTTACATTTTTCATTACTTCTTTCTGAAAAACAGGATTTATTTTACCGGTATCATGAAAAATAGGTATAGCAAAAATCATTTCTTTTAAAATTTTCTTAATATAATTCTTATCATTATCATCAATTTCTGTCCAAATGTTATCACAAAATTTTTCAAAGACAATATCGCATTTTTTAGCTTGCCAGAACTTTTTAAAATATTTAGATGTTCTATCTGTATGTTCCTGTAATGTTTCATATACATATTCTCTATTTTCCGCATTTTCATCAAGACATCTGCTGTGTGCTCTGTACATATTTAAATTTTTTATCAAATTAGTCAGATTTATAGTTTCCATAAAATTCGCCTCCCAATTATAAAAAATCTTAACAGCATCTGTTATTATTAATTACTTATTTCTTAATAGAAAACAATATATTTTCTTTCTTTCTTGTTTTCTTTTTGCTGGCTCAAGCAATAAATTTCCTTGTTTTTTATCTTTACAAAGCTACCTGTATATACAAATCTTTCCAATTTATAATTATTTACATATTCATCTATAGTATACGGTAAAGCTTCTTCGTATTTAAATTCATTATATGCCGCTATTTCTTCTTCCGACAAATGTTTATCTTCCTCAAGTTCTTCTTCATCATAGTCACTAAAGGAAAAATCGCCTTTTTTTATAAAGCTATTTATTATATATTCTTTACCATCTGCTAATTTCGCTTCATCTACGGAAATAAATTCTATATCCGCCAAATGGTCATTTTTTCCCAGATACGGATAATACACACATTTATGATTTTGAATGGCATCTTTCAGTTTTTCTGCTTCTTCACAATCAATCAGCACGCAGATTTCCCAAGCAGGATTTTCCAGCCACTGCTCTTTGACAATCAGATTTCCGCCCTGCTCTCTGGAAGCATATCCTACGGAATTATTAAACGCCTGTATCTTCTTAGGAATATTTCCTTTTTCATTAAGCGGCAGTATCGCTACTTTTAAATCTTTCAAGCGTTCATAAAACTCCGGATAAGACGGCTCCAGTTTCGTTTTTTTCTTTTTCGGCTTTATCATATCCTGTATCTGCGTGTAACCGCTGTAACCCAATATCGCGCCGAAAATCCCGAGAAGAGCCACCTTGTGAATATTACCATAGGTAAAATAACAATACGTATTCACTTCCGGCTTTTTAAAGAACGCATTTTTACCGCTCAGTTTAAATCGCAAAATTTCCATAAATTACACCTCTTTTAAGGTTAAAATATTGAAATATTTAGCGTCTTTTATTTCTCCCTTTAAAATTGTTGTATACGGATTGTAATAAATTTCCACACTACTGATATTATCTGCCATTGTATTTAAAAGTTCAGCCATTTTTTCCATATCAATATAATTTTTGTCTTCATTCTTGCTGAAATCCACATATTCGGATAAATTTGGCAGATACGTATCGACTTTCGTTTCAACAAATACGGCAAATTCATTTTCACAACCGATTTTAGAATTCGTGGCAAAAGCTGTCGCCGATACAAGCGCTGTACGTTTGAAATTCTGGTAATCCTCATCCGTATAGCCTTCTGTTACATCCAAACTTACCAGCTCTTTATATGCAAGCGGATTAATTACGAACGGATAAAAATAATGTGCTTCACTGCTGCCGATTTTCGTACCGAGCGTGGAATTTTTCGCTTCTTCATCTTCATTATTCTCATTTTTCTTCGTAGCTGTTGCATCACGGAATGGCGATAAAATCTGCTGTTCTTCAGCTGTCGTATTTTCATATTTATTAAAGCCCTGTCCTACCTGCACAGCTCCAGTAATGGCAATATTACAACCTGCTTCAGCAAATGTCGCACCGAAATTCTTTACATCAACGGAGTTCATTAAATTCGTCAAAACTTCTTTTACATCTTTTAAATCACTTGCACCGTACAAAAATTCATACCGTTCCCGCAAACTTCTAGGAACAAAAGTAGTTTCTCCTTTTTTACCTTCAACAAGTTTCATAGATTTTATATAAAGCACTTTTTGTCCTTCATTATCCCACATTTTTTTCATAGGGTATTTCAAAGCTTTATCACTGCCGAATACTCTGCCGTCGCTTAAAGATTTCGGATAGCCGGAAAAGTCCGCATTCCAGTTTGCCCAAATCGAAGAAATTCCCAAAATACCGTATACTCTCTTATTCATGCTTTTATCCATCTTATTTTTCCTCCTCAATATTTTTATCTACATCATTTTTTGTAACTACTGTATTGTCTTTTTTACTCTTTTCTAAAATCAAGTTATCATCAAGATATCCAAAAATTAACATTTCCTGATTTACATTCTTTACTTTTCCATATTCAATAGCCATAGCCAACAAAGCATTGAATGTTTTACTATTATCATAGATATCATAATTATATTTAGTATAGAACTTAAATAGTCTATCCATAACAACCGTACCATTCTTCGCATTAATAAACGGATTAATCATCGATTGCGTTTTTTTGCTTGCCCGGCTTAAAAAGATAAAATACTTAACAAGCTGACCGACAACATAATAATACTCCGCATCATTTTCCAAACGAATATTTTCCACTCCTTCCTTTCTCTGCAAAATTTTTTCTTTTACAGTCTTTCTCAATTCCGTTGCTATAGTTGCCATTTCTTTATCTCCTTCCTTTACAGCAAATCTATCTTTCAAGCACCATCTCAAATTTAACTGCAAAACAGCTCTTATTTTATTATTCTTCAAAAGAGAATTCTTTATCATATTTAAAGAAAACTTATCTACAGCACTGGCAAAATCTTTATCGATGCCTTTATAAGCCCAATCAAAAATTACATTTCTATACGTAATGATATTAAACTTCAATATACTGTCATTAATATTGATATCGCTAACATCCGTAAAATAATTGTTATGCAAGAACTTTGAAAAGAATATTTCATTTATTAAACCGGCAGTTTCCATTCTGGTAAAACAATCCTTATAATTTTGAGCATAATCTGGCACTTTATCAAATTTTATACCTAATATATCTCTAAAATGCAGACTTTTATGCAGTTCATTTTTATAATCAACAATATTATCCTGCGTTTGTATTTCCAATTCTTTACCTTTACGCAAGCGCAGATAATAACCAGAACGAATGTTTAAGTTTTTATCTCTATTATCTGCTTCTTCTAGCGCCTTTATTTTTAATCGTTCTGTATCAATATATACATTATTTCTGCCAGTAGAAGCTAAATTCATCAAATAATCAAAGAACTGCTTCTGCAATAAAACTTCTTCACCATTCAGCAAATAACCTGCCGGAACTTTACGCGTCTTTATCGACAAAAAAGGTTTCTTGGCATTCATTCCGTAATTATTATCAGGTATTCCTCGGATTTCACCTTCAACTTCTACATTATAATCGTTGCTGTTATAAATATGCGGCAGTATATAACGATTGTCTTCCCGCACATAATCAGTTTCATCCGCTTCAAAGAATATTTTCAGATAATCCTTCTTCGTCATATCAATCTCAGCTACTTCATCTATCTTGAAAATATTCTCTTTTATCCATGTTTTATTATTCTCTAAAAGCCCTAAATCAACCGTACCGTTTTTCTGCTCGAAATCCTTGTAAATTCTGCTGGCTTCTTTCGATTTCTTGTATTTATTCTCCAGCGGGTCAGACAAAATACGGTAATATCCGTCAATTATACCTTCCGTTAATTTTCCGCTCACAACACTGTCTTTCTTTACCGCAAAAGAAAAATAATTATTAGAATGAATAACTTTTTTCGGGTCTACCGGCTTATTCATGGAAATAAGTTTGCTGTGATAGTCATAAAGACGGATATCAGAAAAACTTTCATCTGATTTATCCAATTTTTCCAGTGTTTTTGTTTTCTTATCTATCTTAATTTCTACACATTTTACACTGCCATCCTTTTTCACAATAATATAAGAGCCGTCAGCCGGTATATATTCATCAAGAATAATACCTTCACCTTTTTTCTGCAGTTGCTTTTCAAATACCTCTAAACATTCTTCAAACATACCTTAGCCTCCTTTCATTATAACCAACGATAACTCAGAAATCCTAAGCCGCGCGAATTCATCTCGCCGATTCCCGTTCCCAGTGCCATATACATGAGATTTTGCGCCCTTTCATTATCAGCAACCATCAGCTGAATTTTGTCGCCGAGCAATTTAACATTCTTGTACGTTACAGCAACAGGAATTTTGTTTTTAAACTCAATAGAAGTATACAGGTCAAAATCTTCATTAATCTTTTCATTATTAAACCTGTTCCATTTTTTTATCAAATTTACTTTGACCCGTTCTTCCCATTCAGATAAATCCATAACTGCACGCCAATATCCCTCATGCGTCTTCACTATCAGAGGAGTCAGCGTGTACACCGTTTCCAGCATTTTCTTCGGCAAAACCTTAATATCTGCTATCAACCCTTTAATTTCCATAGTGTAATTATTGACGCATACATTTTTAAAATACTTGGCCAGTTCCATATCAATCGTCCGAATAGTCAGCGTATAGATTTTACCTTTTTTGTAAATCTTATCCGCTTCTAGCGGAAACGGCAAATCGTAGCAATAATTCTTATACTTGTTTTCTTCATGAAAGGTTATAAGTTTTTCACTACGACTAAAACCTGCATCAATGAATGCCGTGATTTTTTCCTGTATTCTGTTTGCGCTGACATCTTGTAGCAAGAAAATCTGCATTCGTATTTGATATACTTTCATAAAAATTTTTCCTTTCTTATTTTTTGTTTATATGTTACAATAGCTATCATTGTAACAGGGCTACATATTAGCCCTGTTACCTATAATTTAGCTATCGTGTTAATTAACTTAATAACCAACTCGATAACTTTTAAAAAATTTTTAAAAGCTACCATTGTTTTTACCTCTCAATTTGTTAGTTTTATATATTATAGAACGAAATTAAAGAATATGCAATACCTTTTCACTATTATTAATATAAATTATCTAACAATTTTTATACTTTTAATTGTTTTTATTGCAATAATTATATATAATCTTAAACATAGGTTACATTTAAATATCTTTCAGCTAACAACTATATATGTTTAACATATATATCAACCTCAACATTAGTTGTATTTGAATATTTGTTAGTTTTAACTATTCAAAGGAATTTAACCTCAACAAACGTTGTTTTGGCTTTCTATTATATATATCCGATAGAAAGTCGCTAATCTGGCATTTACGCAAAAAAATAACCTGAAGATTTTTCTTCAGGTTATTTTGCATTACACTGCAAAGGAGTTTTTATCTTGAACAAGGCTGAAATACTGCAATATCTCACTGATAAACATATTGACTTCATTAAATATGAACATGCGCCGATTTTTTCGGTGGAGGAAGGCGACAAGTCCGACTTGCCCAATCACGACAAAGTCATCCGCAATCTGTTTCTCTGCGATGCGAAAAAGAAAAACTACTATCTCGTATCGCTGTTCGTACACAAACAAATAAACCTTAAAGAGCTCAGCGCCAAAATTCCGAGCAAGCGTCTGAGTTTTGCCAAACAGGACGCTATGGAAGAAATGCTGGGCGTTAAGCCGGGCAGTGTAACGCCGCTGGCTATTTTGAACAATACGGATAAAAATATCCTGATGATTTTTGATAAGGAACTGGAAAATCAGACAATCGGCATGCACCCGATGGAAAACACGACGACAATTTTTATGAAATTTGCAGATTTATATAATCTGCTGCTGCCGCACGGCAATGAAATACGCATAATCGACTTATAAAAAAGCAGGCAATTAATGCCTGCTTTTCGTTTTAGATTATATCATATTTATTTTACGCCGAGTGTTACTTTTTCGCCGTTGATGTTCCATTCTTTCGTGAAACCGTCCATATTGTCATAAACGAGTTCATCGGCTAAAGTGATTTTCTTGATTATTTCAGCGTTATCCTGCATGTATTTTGCAATCGTGTCGTTGCCCTGAGCGAATACGGTAATGCGGTCGGTTACTTCAAAGCCGTTTTCCTTGCGCATGGTCTGAACTTTGCTGATGATTTCGCGCACGAAGCCTTCTTCAATAAGTTCCGGCGTCAATACGGTGGAGATAGCTACCGTTACGCCGCCATCGCGCTGTGCTGCAAAGCCTTCCGTCTGCGTCATTTTTACGTCCAAATCTTCCGGAACGAGCGTTACTTCACCGGAAGACAGCGCAAGTTTCAAGCATTTGTCTTTATCCAGCTGCGCTTTTGCTTCATGGCCGTTCAGTTTGGCAAGCGTTGCGGCAATTTCTTTCATTTGTTTGCCGTATTTCGGACCGAGAACTTTAAACTGCGGTTTGATTTCGTAGTTCAGATATTCATCCATATCGTCCTTGAACTCGATTTTCTTCACGTTGAGTTCTTCCGCCACGATTTTCGTATAATATTCGTTGAGCTCAAACGGTGCTTTGATGTACATGAGCGCAATCGGCTGACGGTTTTTGATGTTGGCATCATTGCGGGCTGCGCGGCCGAGAGCTACGGCTTTGAGCACTAAATCCATTGTTTTTTCCAGCTCAGTGTCGATATGCGCTTCGTTTGCCGTCGGATAAGCGCACAGATGAACGCTTTCCGGTGCGTCTTTTTCCGTATTGAGCACGAGGTTCTGATAAATCGCTTCCGTCATGAACGGTATCATCGGCGCTGCCAGTTTGATAACGGTTGTAAGCGCCGTATACAGTGTCAGATAAGCGTTGATTTTGTTCTGGTCAGTATCTTTCGCCCAGAAGCGTTCGCGGCTTCTTCTTACGTACCAGTTGGAAAGTTCATCGACGAACTGTTCAAGTGCTTTAGCCGCTTCGGTGATTTTGTAATCGTTGAGGTCTTCATCAACCGTTTTAATTACCGTATTAAGGCGGGACAGGCACCATTTGTCGAGAACGGATAATTTATCGTATTCCAGCATGTATTTGGATACGTCGAATTTGTCAATGTTGGCATAGAGCACGAAGAACGCATACGTATTCCAGAGCGTGCCCATGAATTTGCGCTGACCTTCCTGCACGGCTGCGTCATGGAAGCGGTTCGGCAGCCACGGCGCGCTGTTTTCATAGAAGTACCAGCGGATTGCGTCCGCGCCGTGTTTGGCGAGAGCTTTCATCGGTTCTACGGCGTTGCCTTTCGATTTGCTCATCTTGCGTCCCTGCGCGTCAAGTACGTGTCCGAGTACGATAACGTTTTTATACGGTGCTTTGTCGAATAAAAGCGTGGAGATGGCGAGCAGCGAGTAGAACCAGCCGCGCGTCTGGTCAACGGCTTCGGAAATGAAGTCCGCCGGGAACTGTTCTTCAAAGAGTTCCTTGTTTTCAAACGGGTAGTGCCATTGCGCGAACGGCATGGAGCCGGAGTCGAACCAGCAGTCGATAACTTCCGGCACGCGGTGCATCTGTTTGCCGCATTTTTCGCATTTAATCGTTACGGCATCGATGAACGGACGGTGCAGTTCGATATCGTCCGGGCAGTTATCGGACAGGGATTTCAATTCTTCAATGGAACCGATAGCGTGCTGATGACCGCATTCACATTCCCAGACGTTGAGCGGTGTACCCCAGTAACGGTTGCGGGAAAGACCCCAGTCCTGCACGTGTTCAATCCAGTCGCCGAAACGGCCCTTGCCGATTGTCGGCGGTATCCAGTTGATTGTATTGTTGTTGGCAATCAGTTTGTCGCGTACGGCCGTCATGCGGATAAACCATGTTTCGCGCGCGTAGTAAAGAAGCGGCGTATCGCAGCGCCAGCAGTGCGGATAGCTGTGTTCGAAAACAGGAGCGGAGAATAACAGACCTTTTTCTTCGAGGTCTTTTAAAATTTTCGGGTCGGCTTTCTTAACGAATACGCCCGGCCAGTCCGTATCTTCCGTCATGCAGCCTTTAGCATCAACGAACTGAACGAAGCCGATATCGTATTTATGGCAGACGCGGGAGTCATCTTCACCGAATGCCGGCGCCAAATGAACGATACCTGTACCGTCCGTCGTCGTTACGTAATCGTCGCACGTTACGAAGAATGCTTTTTTGCCGTTCAATTTGCCGACAGCATACGGATACAACGGTTCATATTCTTTATATTCAAGCGCCCTGCCCGGCATTTCTTCCACAATGGTGTAATCTTCGCCGAGAACTTTGTCGCAGAGTTCTTTCGCCATGTAATAAGTGTAATCGCCCTGCTGTACTTTTACGTAAGTGATTTCCGGATTTACGCACAGACCTAGGTTGGACGGAAGCGTCCACGGCGTCGTCGTCCATGCGAGAAAATATGCGTCTTCGCCTTTTACTTTAAAGCGGACGAATGCCGATTTTTCCTTTACGTCTTTATAACCCTGTGCCACTTCGTGCGAAGACAGCGGCGTTCCGCAGCGCGGGCAGTACGGCACAATTTTATGACCTTTGTAGAGCAGACCCTTGTTCCAGATTTCCTTGAGCGCCCACCATACGGATTCAATATAATCATTATGATACGTTACGTACGGGTCTTTCATGTCCGCCCAGTAACCTACGGCTTTGGAAAATTCTTCCCACATGCCTTCGTATTTCCAGACGCTTTCCTTGCATTTTTCCACGAACGGTTCAATACCGTAAGCTTCAATCTGTTCCTTGCCGTTGATGCCGAGTAATTTTTCCACTTCCAGCTCAACCGGCAGACCGTGCGTATCCCAGCCGGCTTTGCGGATTGTCTTATGGCCTTTCATCGCCTGATAGCGCGGTATCATATCTTTGATTACACGTGTCAGAACGTGTCCGATATGCGGTTTGCCGTTAGCCGTCGGCGGGCCGTCGTAAAATGTGAATACATCAGCATCTTCATGCTGGTGAACCTGTTTTTTGAATATATCGTGTTCTTCCCAGAATTTTTCAATCTGTTTTTCGCGTTCCACGAAATTAAGATTGGTATCTACCTTGTTGTACACAGAGCATATCCTCCTTCAAAATAAAACTTTTTCAGCATATGAAAAAAGCTCCGTCCAAAATAGGAGAGAGCTGTGCAATATAATAAAAAAAGCCTTCATCTAAAATAAGATGAAAGCCTAGCTGTCATTATACCACCTATTTCACATACCAACATATGCAACCCCTTTAACGGAGGGACCCGACACAGCTTAATCTTAATAAAAATTTCAGCCTGCAACTTCGAAGTGATGTTCAAAAGAAAAATACTGGCGCCGATTTTCAGCTGGCTCGGCTCTCTGTAGCGTTCTTTTTCAGTTTACTGTCTTCATCATCGTCTTTATTATATACAAATGATATAATATCACAATAATAATAAATGAGCAAGGAGGGTGTTCATTTTTCTTTGAAGCAAAGAAAAACGAACCAAAAAGAAACTTTTTGACGTTTCGCTTACGCTGCACTGGGCGAGCCTTCGCAGCCCTTCTCTAAATACAGCCACTACAACGGCTCGAAATGTTTGGAATTTGGCTCGTGCCTTTCGGTTTCAGCTGATAACAAGATTATGAGCTGTTGACACTATAATCTGTTATTCATGCTAGAATTTTGTCTGCGTTGGAGATTTTTACGGTAGCTTTAGCTATTAAGAAAATAGTTTTTTAGCTCTGTTTTTAGTTTAAATGTTTGAGCGNNTAAGGTGAATTTTCGGCAACTTTTCTTTGTGCCAGCAAAGAAAAATTGCCCGGCACAATATAAGAATAAATTAAGAAATATTTCTCTTTAACATATATTGTGCCGAACCAGCACTTTCTTTAAATTGTTTTTTCTAATATATTTTCAATATTCTCCTGCTGCTTTCTTGCTCCTGCATTGATAAATACAAAACTAAATGCTAAAAATATCATGCCGCCGAATACGACGCAGGCTATGCCCATGTTGTCGATAAAATAGCCGCAGAATGCCGCCGCGATGCACGTTCCGAGATTTGTCGCCACGAGAAACAGCGCATTGGCAAAATCGGGCACATGCGGCGCGGAAAGTGTTATCCAATACTGCGTGATATTGCCGTTAAGGCCGCCCAGTATTCCCCAAACGAACACGATTGCCGCCATAGAAAGCGGCATGTCGCCCAAAAAGAACATCAGGCAGTACACACCGATTAATGCCAGCGGAAATACGGTAACGACGGAAATTGCCCGGCTGGACAGCAGTTTGCCGGCGATTATATTGCCCGCGATATTGGCAAGGCCGTAAACGAGCAGAGCGATACTGATAAATTCCGCCGAATAATGCGTTACGCGCTCGAGATAATCAGCCAGATAGCTGTACACGCCGAAAACGCCGCCGTTTAAAAATATCACGGCGATAATTGCCAGCCAGACGTTTTTTTCTTTTAAAATACGAAGCTGTGTTCCGTAAGACAGACGCTCTTTCACCGGCATGGACGGTACAAGGAAAATCGTCGCTACGAGAACAACGCCATTGACGAAGGCAAAGAACAGCATGGCGATTTCCAATGAAGTGATGCTCGCAATATAGCTCACAACCGGCACGCCGAGCACCATACCGGCGGATACGCCGACCATGACTTTCGCCGCCGCTTTCGGCATATCGGCTTTCGGCACGGAAGAAGCCGCTACAGCAAAGGCAAGCGATACATACACCGGGTGCAGAAACGCCGGCAGTACGCGCGTAATGAGCACGACAGTGAAATCCGTGGCGAAGGCGGAAATCGTATTGCAGATGCAAAAAGCGGCCAGCACCACTATCATTATATATTTGCGGTTAAAACGGGATAATAAGAGCGGCAGTGTCGGTCCGGAAATCGCTACCGCCAGCGCAAACAGACTTACGAGCAGTCCCGCCGTGGAGATATTGACGCCGTAAGTGCCAGCAATCAGCGGCAGAATGCCGATAACGCCCATTTCCGTATTGATGATACTGAACACGCCCAAAGTCAGTATGAATATAAGCATAATTACAATTCCTTTCTATTATTTTGTTCACTGTACTAATAAAACATTGAGCCTGTAGCCAGCAGTATAATAGTTTATATTTGTTCGATGTTGTCACTTAACCTCACTAAATATAAACTATTATACTGCTTAGGAAAATCAACTAACTCAATTCGATTACTGCAAAGACAGACAGAAAGGCTCAAAGCATATTCTGTTTTGAGCCTTTTAATCTTATCATTTTATTTTAAACTTTTTTCAAAGAAAGCATCCAGTTTGTCAAACGGGATTACATCTGTTCTGTCGTATAAATCAACATGACCGGCATTCGGTACGATGTAGAGTTCCTTCGGTTCAGCCGCTAATTTATAAGCGTCTTCGCTGAATTCACGGGAATGTGCATGGTCGCCTGCGATGAAGAGCATCGGACGCGGCGAAATCGTTTCGATATCGTTGAACGGATAGAAGTTCATGAACTTAACGTTGCTCGTAAGCGTCGGCTGAGTTGTCGTATTCGGGCTGTAGCCTCTTTCCGTGCGGTAGTAATCGAAAAATTCCTTGGCGATTTCCGGCGAATTATCATCAATTACATATGCTGTGCCGCTCGTATATAAAGTCTTGCCGCCTTCAAATTCCACATAGCGCTGCTGCGCCGCCTGATTTAAAATTTCCTTGCGCTGTTCCAGTGTCTGGGAATGACCGAGCCCTGAGCGGTTTGCCGTACCCATGTCGTACATGCTTACCGTCGCCACGGCTTTAATGCGCGGGTCGATTTTGGCTGCGCTGATGGAGAAACTGCCGCTGCCGCAAATGCCGATTGCACCAATTCTTTCTCTGTCCACGAACGGACGTGTGCCGAGATAATCAACGCAGGCGCTGAATGCTTCCGCATAGACGTCCGTGTTTACCGCATTGCGCGGCGTGCCTTCACTTTCGCCCCAGAATGACTGGTCGAATGCCAATGTAACAAAGCCGTCTTCCGCCATCTTCGTAGCATAAAGCGTTGCGCTCTGTTCTTTCACGGCACCCATCGGCGCGCCGACAGCGATTGCCGGATATTTGACGCCTGCCTGCATATTTTTCGGCGTAATCAGGTTAGCGACGATTTTCATACCGTACTGATTGTTGAAAGTTACTTTCTGCACGTTTACTTTGTCGCTCGTATAAAAGTTGTCAGCACCGCGGCTCATGTCGGCATGGTAGCTCGGGTCAGGTCCGTTCGTCGCATCATATGTAGCCGCTATTGCATTACCACCCATACCTGCCACGCCAAGTGCCAGACACAGTGCCAAAACTCTTGCCAATTTCTTGCCGTTTTTGAATTTCATATTAATCACTCCTGTATTTTTATGGAAAAATTTGTATTTCTTATCTGTAACTTTATTATAAAAAAAGCCTGAAAATATATCAAATACTTATGTTTTATACGACTGAATGCTTTATAGGCATATGTGTTTGTGCTATCTATTGTGCTAGTTGATTTTCCAAAGCAATATAATAGTTTATATTCAGCGAGGTTAAGTGACAATATCGAGCGAATATAAATTATTATACTGCTGGCTTAAAGACTAGATATCTTACTAGCACAACGGATATTTATGCTATAATCATCTATCATATTAAAGAAAACGCCGGGAGCTAATTCAATATCGGCCGGTTTTGCGTTATAATATCTGTATACTATTTGCAAAGGAGGGCTCTTCATGTCGAAAAAATCACAGGCAACGTTCGTATTATGTCTGATGGCAATCGGTTTTGTCTGTACATATCCGCTCAATTCCTTTTGGGGAAATCTGTTAAATCACGGCTTTCTGGCTGCACTCATCGGCGGTCTTGCCGACTGGTTCGCCGTTACGGCTCTGTTTCGCAAACCGCTCGGCTTTATCTCATACCGCACGGAAATCCTGCCGCGCAACCGCGAGCGCATCATGGATGAAATCGTCAGTTTTATCGGCAGGGACCTTTTAAATCCGCAATACATCATCAGCAATCTCAAAAACTACGATATGGCTGTAATGGTCGTGGATTATGCCAATAATCTGGGCGGACGGGGCAAGCTGAAATTCGCCGTGCGCGAACTCGTCTTACAGGTAATCAGCACGCTCGATACGGAAAAAATCGGTAAATCACTTGCCGTTGCCCTGAAAAGCCGCCGCAAGAATTTCAACATAGCGCGTATTCTCATTCAGTTCATGCACACCTTTATCCAAACACCTGCCGGCGACAAATTTATCGACAATATGATAAAACTCGTGCGCAGTCTTGCTCCTGACCTGATAAAAACGGATTTTATCGCCAATCTCATTGACCATAATATCGAAATCATCCGCCGCGAATACACGAAAGATAAATCAATGCGCGAACTGATGTTCGATATGGTCGATTTGTCCGGCCGCAACCTGACGCATAAACTGCTCGACTTCATCGACGCCTACTGCGACAAACTGCTCGACTACGACAGTCCGGAGCGGCAGCGCCTGATGAATTTTCTCGCCGCAAAAATCGAACTTCTGGGACGACGCGACGGCTACAAGCAGAAAGTCGCCCAGCTTGAGCATTATTTCTTCGTGAAAAAATTCGACTTCACCGACAATCTGATTGTCTTAATTGATAATTTTTGCCAAAATGAGCAGAATAAAAATGAACTTCTCGCCATGGTGGATAAATTCATCGACAATCTGCTGGATGATTTGGCGCAGAGTAAAACGAAACAGCAGCAGCTCAATAACTGGTTTATGGAAAAACTCAGCCGCTTCATTCAGGACAATTCCCAATGGGTGCTCGATTATCTCAAAGGCGAACTTTTAAAATACTCCAAAGAGGATTTCGTCAAACTCGTGGAAAGCCGCGTCGGCGACGATTTGCAGATGATTAGGATAAACGGCTCTGTTGTCGGTGCTTTTGCCGGTATGGGCTTGTTTATACTGTCATTTATTGTGGAAAGGCTGTGTAATTTATGAACAAATTCAATACAGCGGACAGAGTTTTATGTATCGTCTTTCTTTTGTTTCTCATCATTTTGGGACTGCGCATTGTTTTCCCGCACAGTCTAATACTGGATTTTCTGCTGTTTGTCGCTGAAGCGGCGCTCGTCGGCGGGATTGCCGACTGGTTCGCCGTTACGGCGCTGTTTAAAAAACCGCTCGGCTTTCCGTTCCATACGGCAATACTGCCGCGGCGGCGCAAACAGTTTATCAATTCCTGCATCAAAATGCTGCAGACAGAATTTCTGTCCAAGAAAAAAATCTATAAGCGCATCTGCAACGCCGACCTGCTCTCCAAAGGTCTTGTCTGGCTACGCCAGCCCGCCAACAAAGCGTATCTCGTACACACGGTAATGCAGTTCATCATCGAGAAAATCAAAAAGCTCGATATCAAAGCCATCGCGCACGAACACTGTGATAAACTGGCCGCGCTCATCATGAACGAAGCCATGCAGGAGATTTCCGCCAAACTGATTAACGTCCTCACCAGCACGCAGAATAGTCAGGCGGCAGTCGACAAGGGAATTTTCTTTCTGCGCGGCTATTTTGCCGACGAACAGGGCGAACGACGCGTGCTGAATTTCATTGAAGCGTATCAGAAGCAGTACACGAAAAACGGACTCAGCGGTTTTATGCTGTCTCTCGCGCTTGCCACCAACACGCTCGACCCGGAGGAGCTGGCGCAGATAATTCACCGTCGCCTGCTCAAATTATTGGAGGAAGCATCGCATAAAGACGGCGAACTTTATACTGGACTTGTTGAATTGTACGATAATCTGCTGAATGATATTCACCGAAACGACGAGTGGATAGACAACCTGAACAATCTGCGCGATAACTTCATTATCAGCGGCGCATTGGAGAAAATTCTCTACAATACGCTGAAAAATTTCTGCGACTACCTGATAGCGGGCAGCGCTGAAGGCAACAAGCTTCATCTGGCTATTGAGGAAATATTCACGGCTGAAATAGACAGCTGCATTGATAAACTGAACACGAACAATGAGTTTAAAGCCAAAATCAACCGTTTCGTCATGGATGTGCTGCACCGCACCGCGCTGAAAGGCGAAGACGTGATTTTAGAGCTGGCGCGCAAATTCCTCGAAGGGCTGACCGACGAGCAGCTCAACGAACTCGTTTATGCCAAAGTCGAAACGGATATGATTTGGATACGGCTCAACGGTTCCATCGTCGGCGGCAGTATCGGCGCCGTTTCCTTCTGGATTTTGGAACTCGTCAAATAAATAGCAATATACAACCGAGGTTTTTCTATTATGAAACTGAATTTAAGTCCCTATCAAATTTTAACCATCAGCTTTTCCAGCCTGATTTTGTGCGGGGCTTTTCTGTTAATGCTCCCGGCCGCCTCTAAGGACGGCAGCTGTCTGTCTTTCATCGACGCACTGTTTACGGCTACTTCCGCCGTCTGCGTCACCGGCCTTATCGTCGTCGATACCGGTACGTATTTTTCCACTTTCGGTCAGATTGTCATAATCGTTTTAATTCAAATCGGCGGTTTCGGCATCATGACCATAACCACGATTTTAACGCTTCTAATCGGCCGGCGCATTCAGCTCAAAAGCCGTCTGCTCGCGCAGGAGTCGCTAAACCAGCTGACGCTCGGCGGCATTGTCCGTCTTATAAAAATGCTTGTAAAGACTACGTTCATCATCGAATTTATCGGGGCTGTAATTCTTTCATTCAGACTGTATCCCGATTACGGTCTTAGAGGAATTTACCTGGCCGTCTGGCATTCCGTATCCGCTTTTTGCAACGCCGGTTTCGATATTTTCGGCGGCACGAATATTTTCCGCTATAATACCGACCCGCTGTTCTGCCTTACCATCGCTTTTTTAATCATCATCGGCGGTATCGGCTACAATGTCACGGAGGAAATTCTCCTGAAGCGCAGCTGGAGTAAATTCTCTCTGCATACGAAAGTCGTATTAATCACTACAGCCGTTCTGCTTTTTGTCGGCACATTTGTTTTATTTCTGCTCGAATACGGCAATCCGCAAACCATCGGTAACTGGAGCTTTTTAGAAAAACTCAACGGTGCCTTCTTTCTGTCTGCAACGTCCCGCACAGCCGGTTATACGCTTATGAATACCGGCGCTCTATCGGAAGCCGCCCTGTTTTTCATCATCATTCTGATGTTCTGCGGCGCTTCACCCGGTTCGACCGGCGGCGGGGTAAAGACAACCACCATTGCTATCATCTTTGCCACAATCTACTCTATTATTCGCGGCAAGGATGAAGCAATTTTATTCAACAGACGCATTGAACACGACCTCATCATCAAGGCTCTGACTATTTTCTGCGTGGCCGCTCTGTTTGTTGTCGTTGCCACCATGATTTTATGCCTGACGGAAAACTTCTCTTTCATCAAAATTCTGTTTGAAGTGACATCCGCTCTTGCCACTGTCGGTCTGTCCACCGGAATTACGGCCGAACTGTCGTGTCAGGGCAAAGCCGTTATTATTTTAATGATGTTAATCGGCCGTGTCGGCGTCCTTACCTTTTTAATGGCCATTGCCATGCGCATGGGAAGAAAACCGCATATCGGCTATCCTTCCGAGCGCATCAGCGTAGGCTAAATATATTTTTACGGTTTGATTTACTATGATGAAATTTTTTCACAATCTAAATCCCTATCAGATAGTGCTGCTCAGCTACGGCGCTATCATCATGATAGGCACTTTTTTGTTAATGCTGCCCATCTCGGTAAAGGGCATACCGCCGCTTACTTTCATCGACGCGCTGTTCATGTCGGCATCGTCCGTCTGCGTATCGGGGCTGTCCATCTTCGACATGGGCGCCAATTTTTCCATATTCGGCCAGATAGTCATCATCATCCTCGTGCAAATCGGCGCACTGGGCATCATGACTATCACCACCATTTTGGCCGTAATCATGGGCAGGCGCATTCAGCTGCGCGACCGGCTTTTAATCCAGGAGTCGTTGCAGCGCTGGTCAGTTGCCGGAGTCGTCCGCCTCGTTATCGTCATCGTCAAAATGACGTTCATATTCGAATTTATCGGCGGCTTCATTCTTACGGTGATTTTTTGGCAGGACTACGGTTTTGCCGCCATCTACTACGGTTTTTGGCATGCGACCTCCGCTTTCTGCAACGCCGGTTTCGATATATTAGGCGGCAGCAATATATCCAATTACATCTTAAATCCGCTGTTCAACGCCGTGTTATTTATCGAAGTCGTCTGCGGCGGGCTTGGTTTTGCCGTACTGCTCGACATCTGGCAGAACCGCTACTGGAAGAAATTCGGTATCAATACGAAAATCGTGCTGGCGACGACGGCCATTTTAATCCTTATCGGTACCGTTTTCATCTTCATTCTGGAATACGGCAATGAAGGCACACTCGCACCGTACAATATTCTGGAAAAAATAATGGCGAGCCTGTTCATGGCTTCCATGTCGCGCACTTCCGGCTTTTCCATGCTGGACATGAACGCGCTGACCGAGCCGACGCTGCTTTTCATCATGTTTTTAATGTTTATCGGCGGCTCACCCGCTTCGACCGGCGGCGGCATCAAAACGACCACTATCGCCGTTATTTTCGCCGCTATCTGGTCCTTAATCCGCGGCCGCGAAGATGTCGTCATCTTTGAACGCACCGTTCCGCCGATTATCATCTTCCGCGCGCTCAGCATTTTTTTCGTCAGCGCCAGCGTCGTTTTCCTGACGACTATGTTTCTGTGCCTGACGGAGGATATCCCGCTCGGCAAAATATTCTTTGAAGCTGTGTCCATGTTCTCCACCGTCGGACTGCCGACCGGCACGGTCAGCGAAATGCAGCCGTTCAGCCGCGTCGTCATCATCTTCGTAATGCTGATGGGACGTATCGGCATCATCTCGTTCGGCATGGCGCTCGTCGTCCGCAGAAAGAAAACGAAAATCCGTTATCCGGAAGATAAATTTATTATAGGTTAATCGAGGAGAAAATATTTCATGAATTTTAACGTAAAAGTCCCCGGCTCCTGCGGCGAGCTGGTTCAAGGCATGATAGACGATATTCCATTTCTAGTCACCTGCCCTATCGACATGTACGCCAAAGCAGGCATGACCGGCTACTTTTCCTATCTGCCGTATAAAGCCAAGCTCGCCCGCCGCAAAACGCTGGATTATTTAAAAACAAAGTCGCTGCGGAAATTCTGTCTGATGACACAGCTGCTCACCGGCAAAGGCATGGCTTCAAGCAGCGCCGATATCGCCGCCGTCTGCCAGATAACGGCGCTGTCGGCGGGCAAACAGCTTACCGAATATGAAATCGCGCAAATTGCCGCTTCCATCGAGCCGACAGACGGCGTTTTCTGCAAAGGAATTGTCCGCCTCAACCATTTAAACGGCGACATACTGGAACATTTCGGTCTTGCACCGAAGCTCAAAATCCTCATGTTCGACTGCGGCGGCAAAGTGGATACACTATCGTTCAACCGGCGGCACGGACTGAAAAAACTGTATCAGCAGAACGAAAAATCAGTAAAGGAAGCACTCGACATGCTGCGTCTCGGCTTTAAAGAAAAAAACACCGCCTATATCGGCCGTGCCGCCGCTCTGAGTGCTTATGCCAACCAGAAAATTCTCTATAAAAAACAGCTTGAAGACGTCATGATAATCTCGGAAAATTTTCAGGCCGTCGGCGTGAACGTCGCTCACAGCGGCACGGTAATCGGCGTGCTGTTCAACCACGATACGCCGCTTGAATTAATCGAGGACTGCCGCCGCAAAATCCTGAGCGACTGCTTCAACCTGAATTACTTAAATCTCGTCAACATGATTTCCGGCGGAATTTTTATCGAAAAGGTGGATGATTAAATGCAAAAATTTGAACACGGCGGCGATATCAAAGCCGTACTGCAGGAAAAACAAGCGGATAAAGCCGCTACCATTATGGATTTTTCCGCCAATATCAATCCTTACGGTCTGCCCGCCAGCATAAAAAACGCCGTTTTAGCGGATTTGGACAATATTGTTCACTATCCGCAGCCGAACGCGCAGGATTTACGCGCCAAAATCGGCGAAGTCTACAATATCGACAGCGATAAAGTCATCGTCGGCAACGGCGCTGTCGAACTCATCTATACACTGTGCCATATTTTAAAGCCGCAAAACGCCCTGATTGTATCGCCGGGCTTCAGCGAATACGAACGCGCTGCCCGCGCCGCCGGTGCCAATATCCATTATGCCATGCTCGAAGAAAAACTCGATTTCAACTCGCCGATGCGCGACATAATCGTCAATATCAAAGGCAATGATTTATTATTTATCGGCAATCCGAACAACCCGACCGGCACGCTGTATCTCAAAGAGGACATGGAACTTCTGATTGACCATGCGGAAAACAACGGCTGTTACGTCGTCGTCGATGAATCGTTCATGGATTTCATCAAGACGAGCGAAGCCTTCTCCGTACTGCCGCTCGTGGAAAAATATCACAATCTTATGGTACTGCATTCACTGACGAAATTTTATGCCGTTCCGGGCCTCAGACTCGGCTTTGCCGCAACCGACCGCGAAGTGCTCGACCCGCTGTACGCCGCCAAAGACATCTGGAACGTAAATTCACTGGCGCAGGCAGCCGGCCTTGCCGCGCTCGACGACAAAATGTACCAAAGACGCAGTCGCACCTACACCCGTACGGAAATAAACTATCTCTTTGAGGAACTGTCGGAATTCAAGACGCTGAAAGTCTACGAACCGACCGTCAATTTCATTCTGGTCAACATTGCCAAAACGGGGCTCACAGCAACAGAGCTGCGCCAAAAACTATTGGATTACAATATAATCATCCGCAACTGTGCCAATTATCCTGGACTTGATGAAAACTTCGTCCGTTTTGCCGTGCGGACACGCCAGGAAAATGATACTTTAATTGACGCATTAACTGAAATTTTACAAGAAAAAGAGCACTATTAATAAATAGTGCTCTTTTTTTACCGATAGAAAGTGCCGGTTCGGCACAATATAAGATAAAGAGATTTATTTCTTAATTTATTCTTATATTGTGCCGGGCAATTTTTCTTTGCTGGCA
>DCFC01000009.1:182-4143 GCA_002314325.1 Megamonas hypermegale | reverse complement strand
AAATTAAGAAATTAATTCTCTTTTTCTTATATTGCGCCGAACGGCACTCTCTACGTTATATTTTCAATCCGCCGATTAATTCATTTACATCCTCTATGCCATGCTTCTGCATATATTCACCAATACCGTCGGCTATATTTTTCAATGCCGACGGCTCAACGAAATTATACGCTCCGACAGCCACAGCACTTGCTCCTGCCAGCATGAATTCAACCGCATCTTCAGCGCAGGTAATACCGCCCATGCCGATAATCGGAATGTTCACCGCTTTTGCCACCTGCCATACCATGCGCACCGCAATCGGCTTTACGGCAGGGCCGGACAGACCGCCGGTGATGTTGCCGAGCAGCGGTTTTCTCGTATTTATATCAATCACCATACCGGTTAGCGTATTTATCATGGAAATAGCATCGGCTCCGGCTTCTTCCACCGCTTTCGCCATAGCTACAATATCCGTTACGTTCGGCGACAGCTTCACGATTACCGTTTTGCTCGTATGCGTCTTAACGGCATGCGTTACGGCAGCGGCTGCCTTCGGGTCGGTACCGAAAACGATACCGCCTTCCTTTACGTTCGGGCAGGAAATATTCACTTCGAGCGCATCCACACCGTCGATATCAAGCAGATACGCCATTTTAGCGTATTCCTCCACCGTTCCGGCGGAAATATTCACGATTACAGCCGTATCGTATTTTTTTATCTCCGGCAAAATTTCGTTAATGAACACTTCCACACCCGGATTTTCCAGACCGATACAGTTGAGCATACCGGACGGCGTTTCGGCAATGCGCACGCCGGGATTACCGCTGCGCGGCAGCGGCGTTACGCCTTTCGTCACGATTGCGCCGATTTCATTCACATCAAGAAAATCCGCATATTCGCGGCCGAAGCCAAATGTTCCCGAAGCTCCCATCACCGGATTTTTCAAATGCAGATTACCGATTTTTACCGCTAAATTCATTTAGAAAACCTCCTTCGACGCAAATACAGGACCTTCCGTACAGACTTTGCGTCTTTTGCCCGTAAGCTTGTCTTCAAATGTACAGCCGAGACATACACCGATACCGCAGGCCATGCGTTTTTCCAGCGAAACCTGACAGTCGATATCATGTTTATGCGCCAGTTTTGCCACGCCTTCCATCATGATATTCGGACCGCACGTGTAAATATGCTCTATATTGTTTTCCGCCAAAATCTGCGGCAGAAGCTGCACCGTAAATCCTTTGAAACCGACTGAGCCGTCGTCCGTTGTGATATAAATTTTATCAGCAAACTCCTGTAAATATTTTTCCCAGAAAACTTCATCCTTATTTTTCCCGCCGATGAGCAAAATCGGCTTTTGGTCTTTAAGCTGGCGCGACAGGTAAATGAGCGGCGCAATACCTACACCACCGCCGATTAAAAGCGGTCTGCCGTCTTTCAGGGCAAAACCATTGCCAATCGGCCCTAAAATGCTGAATGCTTCACCGACTTTCATTGCGGCATATTCCGCCGTTCCTTTGCCGACAATGCGGTAAATCAAAGTAATTGTGCCGTTTTCCCTGTCAGCATCGGCGATGCTGAACGGACGGCGCAGGAAATTAACGCTGTCCAGTTTTTTTACGTGCACAAACTGTCCCGGCTGTGCCGCCTCCGCAATCTGCGGCGCTTCTATAACCATGCGTTTGACGTTGGCGTTTATAGCTTCATTTGCCAAAATTTTGCCAACAACTACAAGCTTTTTCAAGAAAATCCCTCCTAAATATTCCACTTTATTATAAATGATACTATATCATCTGCCATTTAGCAAAAACAAAAATTTCCCGTCTGCAATCAGAAATTTTCTGTAAAATTAAAAAAATAATTTAAATGCGATTTTTAGTATTGACTTATTTGTACGTACATGATATATTAAAAGCGTACAAAACATATACGTACAAGTTTTTATTCATAGGATTTTATTTTATTCAGGAGGTTTTTATCATGGCTAAATTTACAGATGATGCGACCCATCTTCTAGAATACGTCGGCGGCAAGGAAAACATCCGCGCTGTTACGCACTGTGTAACGCGCATGCGGTTTGTGCTGGTGGACGAAAAGAAAGCCGACATCAAAAAAATCGAAGCGCTGCCTTCCACTAAAGGAACATTCACGCAGGCAGGTCAGTTTCAGGTTATCATCGGCAACGAAGTCAGCGATTACTATAATGAATTCACGAAAATCGCCGGCATCGACGGTGTGAGCAAAGACGCCGTAAAAAATGCCGCAAAATCCAATCAGACGCTTATCCAGCGCATGATGTCGAACCTGGCGGAAATATTCACGCCGCTCATTCCTGCACTTATCTGCGGCGGTCTTATCCTCGGCTTCCGCTCCGTTATCGGCGATATCAAGCTGCTCGACGACGGCACGAAAACGCTCGTTGAAAGCTATCAGTTTTTCGCCGGTCTGTACTCATTTCTCTGGCTGATTGGTGAAGCAATCTTTCATTTCCTGCCGGTCGGCATCGTCTGGTCCATCACCCGCAAAATGGGCACTACGCCGATTTTGGGCATCATTCTCGGTCTGACGCTCGTATCGCCGCAGCTGCTCAATGCCTATGCCGTTGTACCGGGCGCTAAAATCCCTGTCTGGGATTTCGGTTTTATCCAGATTGAAATGATCGGTTATCAGGCGCAGGTCATTCCGGCTATCTTGGCAGCCTTCATTCTCGTTTATCTGGAAAAATTCTGGCGCCGCGTAACACCGGATTTCATTTCCATGATTGTCGTACCTCTTTTCAGTTTAATTCCGGCCGTAATCCTGGCACATGCTATTGTCGGTCCTATCGGCTGGGCTATCGGCTCTTTCATCGCCAATGTCGTTTACTCCGGTCTTACCTCCAGTTTCGGCTGGCTGTTTGCCGGTCTGTTCGGTTTCTTCTACGCACCGCTCGTTATCACCGGTCTGCACCATATGACGAATGCCATCGACCTTCAGCTTATGAGCCAGTTTGACGGCACTATCTTATGGCCGATGGTTGCTCTTTCCAATATTGCACAGGGTTCCGCCGTACTGGCTATGACGCTTTTGCAGCGCAGAAATGAACGTGCCAAACAGGTCAATGTACCTGCCTGCATCTCCTGTTATCTCGGCGTTACGGAACCGGCTCTGTTCGGTGTCAACTTGAAATACGGCTTCCCGCTCATCTGCGGTCTTGTCGGCTCGTGCATAGCGGCCATGATTTCCGTATCGAGCGGCGTTATGGCAAGCTCCATCGGTGTCGGCGGTATTCCGGGCATCTTATCCATCAAACCGCAGTTCATGTTTATGTTCTTCATCGCTATGATTGAAGCTATCTGCGTACCGTTTATCCTGACGACCATCGTCGGCAAAAAGAAATTATCCGCTGAAGATATAAGCAGCGTTGACGTTCATGCAGCTGATTTTACAGAAACAAAAGAAGTGGCTGCTCCGGCTGAAAGCACTCCTGCCGACCCGGCCGGCGGAATTTTCAAATCGCCTGTAACGGGCAAAACGAGAAAATTAAGCGAAATTGAAGATAAAGCGTTTGCCAGCGGTGCCATGGGCGAAGGTTTCGCGGTGGAACTGACAGACGGCAAAGTCGTAGCTCCGTTCGACGGCGAAGTCATGGTCTGCTTCCCGACCGGTCATGCTTACGGTTTGAAATCAACCGACGGAACGGAAATTCTCATCCATATCGGCATGGATACAGTGCAGCTTGACGGCAAGGGTTTTGATGTTAAAGTCGAAGCCGGTCAGCAGATAAAACGCGGCGACCTTCTCGTAAATGTGGACCTTGATTATGTAAAATCGCAGGGCAAACCGCTTACGACACCAATTGTATTTACAGACGGCAGCCATGTTGAATTATTAAAAGAAAACACTGATATTTCCACTGGTGATGAAGATATCGTTAAGATAACAAAATAAAAATTATTTATTGTTCATTTTTCTTTTGAAGTCAAAAGAAAAACGAACC
>DCFC01000009.1:0-163 GCA_002314325.1 Megamonas hypermegale | reverse complement strand
CTGGGCAAGCCTTCGCAACTCTTGTATGAATACAGACAATACGACGGCTCGAAATGATGGAATTCGATTCGTGCCTTTTAATCTCAACTAGAAATGAAATTGAGCTGTTAGCATTGTAATTTGCTAATCATGCCAAAATCATCATCCACATTTAGAGCATTTT
>DCFC01000028.1 GCA_002314325.1 Megamonas hypermegale | reverse complement strand
ATTTATTCTGTCAAGCATTTTTTTCAAATTCTTAACAAGTTTTTTCAGTTTTTGTGCCGCCTCATCAGCGACGAAAAATATTATATCCAAAATAGAAGTTCATGTCAACACTTTTTTTCATCTTTTTTGCAAAAAAATAAAGCATTAGAAGAAAATTCTCTTCCAATGCTTTATTAAAAGCTATTTGCGCTTCAAATCAGCCGATAAAACCTGTTTCCATTCCTGTATAATCTCTGCCGGAATATCATATGATAATCTTTGCACCTGTATATCATCATCATATTTGCGTTTTTCCATTTTACCCTTGTCTTTATTTTCCACAAACATGTTTTCCATAGCTTCCGGCAGTACAAGTTTGGCTTTATCTATGTTTTTTATCTGTTCGATTTCTTTTTTCGTCAGAGAAAAGCTTATCCAATACGGATTATCAAACTTCATTTCTTTAAAATTCAATGTGATGTTGTTTCCGGCAGTATCGGTAATTTCTAAATAAGGCGGACAGTCTTTATCTAATATATAATTTCTTTCCAGATTATGCGAAGTGACGGAAAAAGTTATATCTTCGCGGTATTTATTCTTACTATTGTAAAATCTGTCTCTCGTTAGATACACACGGAACAAATCCGCCGGCTCTTCCAGTTTCTCATCATCTTTGTTATTTTTATCTGCTTCCTGTTCAGCTTTTTTCGCCAGATACGCCTGCAACTGCGCCGGGTCTTTATAGTTGAAATCCGAACGGATATTGACCACATTTGCCACCTGCGACTCTTTTATCTGAGCTGAACCCGTTTGAAAAAAGCACATGAAAAAACCTAACAGAAGTATACATATTTTAAACATTTTACAACGCTCCCATTCAAAATTTCTACTATAATTTTAACACAAATTTTTCTTTAAAAAAAACTATAAATTTGTTATTCTATACTTAATTTGAAATATAAAAAGGGGATTTTTACTTCATGAAAGCTTTTATTTTTGATATGGACGGTGTAATCATCGATACTGAACCGCTTCATAACGAAATTGTCAGAGGTATTTTAGCTAAGGATAATATTTTCGTTACGGATGAAGAATTTCGCCAATTTACCGGCATGGCTTCCACTGCCGTATTCGATATTTTCATACAGCGGTATAATCTGCCGCACAGTGCAGACCAAATGTCACAAGACCAGATGACAACATTGAAAGAATATATCGTAAAACATCAGATGAAACCGATTGACGGCATTGTGCCACTGATTGAAAATCTGCATAAAGCGGGTATTCCTATGGCGATTGCCTCTTCCTCCCGTCCCGATGTAATCAAATTCGTCGCTGATTTCTTCAATATAACACCTTATTTTCAGCTGCTGATGTCCGGCGAAGATTTGCCACACAGCAAGCCTGCTCCTGATATTTACCTGCAAACAGCGCAAAAACTCAATGTCGCACCGGCCGACTGCGTCGTGCTCGAAGACTCCGTAAACGGCACAATTGCCGCCAAAGACGCCGGAATGTACTGTATCGGTTTTGCCAATCCGAACTCTGGCAATCAGGATTTATCCCGAGCTGATATTATCGTAAATAAAATCACCGATATTGATATCACCAAATTATAAAAAAGGATTGTAATGATTGAAAATTTCTTTGCCAATCATTACAATCCTTTTTTATCTACATATCATCAATTTTTCTGTCCGTATACAATGCGGCCTGAACCACAGTCATCTCGTTACTGTCCGTCCCGGCATTAAAACCGTTCTCCAATGTGCCATCCGCATTATAAACGTATCTCATTTCATCAATATAATATCTCTTATTGGAAGTATTCTTCCGCAACTTCATTGCGCCGAATTGATACAAGACTACATATCGTGCTTTTAATTTTTCTGCTGCAGCAAATGCCTGCTCGCTGTTTCCTTCTATAAATAGACAGTTTTTTCCGCTGTGCCGCAATTTATCCATTAAAGCGAGCCGTATATATTTTTCTTCATTGGCAATTTCTGGCAAAAAATTAAAATCAATGTTTACTACATAATCAATATTATTCAATGAACCTGTATTTCCTGCTGCATACAGCTGCGTCATATCATAATAGTCCCGCATAGCTTTATCAAAATACAGCAACATTCCATGCGCAAATTTATCGCTTTCCGCCGGCGGCAGTTTCCACTGCGTATCAGCTGAAAACTGCACGAACTTCGTATTGGCTATCTGCGCCAGATTTTTAACCGGGTCGCCTTTCATGGTAATCCGCGTTAAATTCATTTTCGGTTCATATTCATCGACAAAGGCTTGATTGCCGACAGCAGGAGCACCGAAAGTAATCACTTCCAGCTGATGTTTCGCCACACCCATATCGCTCAGTTTTGCCGCCAGAAGCTCTGCTACGGCACCGCCCAGGCTGTGACCTGTAATATAGATTTTCTGCGACTTATCTTTTCGCAAATTGTCCGCCAGTTTTTCGCCCAGAGTTTTTCCTGCAAACGTTTTTTCTGTGAAAAATCCGTCAAGTGTATACTGCCAAAAACCTTTATGCACCAAAAATTCACTGTTTTCTTCATTAAAAGCAGTGCTTTCAACCTCCAAATCAGTCTGTACATCCTTCCATGTAGCCGTACCGCTTATAGACAAAAAATACAGCGTTTCACTTTCCGTCTGCTTTTTAGCCAGCAGTAATTTTATATCGGACTTCGGCATTTCCTCATTAACGGTATCAATCTGCCAGCCATTCTCCTGCAAAATACTGCGTGCCAGAAGCGATAATTTATCATTATATACAGCCAGCGCCGTCCATGCCGCCAAATAGCGCATGGCAGTATCATTTGTTTCTATATTTATTTTCTGCGTTTTGCCTGTATCATTCAATGACTGTGCTGCGGCAATGTTGTTAAACAGCATTACTGTCATCATAATTATTATCCCGAGTTTAAAAATTTTTTGCATAATGCCTCCTTTGCTTTTTCTGCCCCAATCTTCTTAAATTTATACAACAAAAAAGCAGGATTTTGTATAATCAAAATCCTGCTGCTTATCAATTTTATGGCGGAGAGTGAGGGATTTGAACCCTCGATACGGTAACCCGTATACACGCTTTCCAGGCGTGCTCCTTCAACCACTCGGACAACTCTCCATGTGCTCTCAAAACAATATTTTATTGTTACTGACAGAAATATATAATACCAGAACAAAATATATATGTCAATACTTTATTTTAAAATTTTATATAAAAAATAGACTGCTTTTATTTTCATCATAAAAACAGTCTACTAAACAAAATAATTATACATTTTATGCTTCTCCGCGTAAGTGAGCAAGTTCTGCCTGTTTTTCGGAATAATACCATCTGACAGACTTGCCGATAGCGCATCTTACAGCATCTAATTTGCCCTGAACAGCCAATTTTTTCAATCTAACGGCATCTAATCCACTGACGGATAAATAACTTGCGGAGATGAAGCCTCCTCTCTTTAAATAACTGCGGTACAATTGACAATCCCGACGGTCTACTTCAACTCTTTTTATAGCCATTTACTATCACCTCATATATTTTTTGTGATAAGAAAGCTGTTCTGTCAGAACATTATTGTTTATCCATGTTGACATTTATGCTACAAGATAACTCAATTTCACTATTATTATATACTATAAATGTAAAATTGTATAGTTTTAACATGAATGTCATGTAAAAACTATTTAAAATCTATGTATTAAATTTCTATTTGTCGTTCATTTTTCTTTTGGAAGGCAAAAGAAAAACGAAGCAAAAAGAAAACCTTTTTAACGTTTCGCTTACGCTGCACTGAGCGAGCCTTCACAGCTCTTTTATGAATACAGTCGGTACAATGGCTCGAAACGTTTGGAATTTGGCTTGTGCCTTCTAATTTCGGCAAGAACTTAAATTGAGCTGTTGGCACTGTAATTT
>DCFC01000017.1 GCA_002314325.1 Megamonas hypermegale | reverse complement strand
AACAGCTTATAAGCACGGTCTATGCGCTCAGTTATATTCTGCACCGCCTGTGAGCCGATTTCATTAAGATAGCTGAACTTTGTCAGTTTTTTTAGTTTAGTCAAGTGTCCCTGCAAAACAAATTTGTGCAATGATTTTTTAAATAAGCGATAATACCGTTTATGGAGTGCAATGCAGTGATTATAAATGAGACCTGCCGCGTTAATCTGCCTATGAAGTTTTTTGTTTCGTTTGGAATTATACAGCTTAAAGCAATAGGTTTTCATTTATTTCACCGCCTTACTATTATTCATAGTTTCATGATAGCATATAACTATACAAAATAAAATGGTCCGACTTCAATTGCTTACGCAAATTCGTCGGACGTGCCTTATATCCCCAGTGCTAAAGCACGGGGCTTTACGGCACACTTGGTAACGGAAAGGCGGCAGTGCTAATGAAGAAGATTATATTATTTTTTCTTATCGGTATGATGAGTATGGCTATGATGGGTTGCTCCGGTGAAAAAAATCAAACGGCTTCGGCAAATAAACAAAATGAAACGATAGAAAAAGAAACATCTGTAAATACAGGTTCAGGAAAGCTGCTGGGGGCGATGGAGCCGCAGGAAGCTTTGGAATATATGAAGAAAACTCCCGATTTAATCGTAGTAGAAGTTAATGAGCCGAAATGGAAATTACGAAATGGTATTACAGGTGCGATGCATATTCCGTATACGGAAATGGAACAGCGTTATAATGAAATTCCGCCAAATAGACCGGTGATATTACACTGCGGTGCAGGTGTTGTGGCAGTTAAAGCATATGAGATTTTGCAACAGAAACGGCTGGACATACCGGAGCTTTCATACATTGCAGGGAAGCCGCCGGTGGAAGAATATAATAAATGGCTGGAGGAGAATAGAAATGATGACTGAAGTGAAAAAATTTGGTTAACGATTTGAATTAATTGCTTTTTTAGGAAGGGATTTGTATGGCGTACACTATTTCGGAATTTGCAGAAAGAACCGGGATATCTGCATATACGATACGTTATTATGAAAAAGAAGGTTTGCTGTCTTGCATTGAACGGAAAAACGGCAGACGTGTATTTAAAGATGAAGATTTTTTTACGATAAACGTGATAATTCATTTGAAAAATATCGGAATGAGTATTAAAGACATAAGAACATATCTCGATTTATACCGGCAGGCTAAAGATACTTCGGAACAGCGGCAAGCCATAATATTAAGACAGAAGAAATCACTGGAAGAAAAAATATTTTCCCTGAAAAACAAATTGCAGATTTTGCAAAGCGGCGAGATGTATTATCAAAAAATGATAGAATTCAACTAAAAAAAGCTGTAACAATTTTATTTTGATTGTTACAGCTTTTTCTTTTAGCCGATTTTAACCGTATGAATTACTTTGTAGCCTTTTTCTTCCAGTTTCTGCTTCATATCGTCGATATTTGTGATGTCGCCGCGGATAACGATTTCATATTTATTGTCGTCTTTTTTGCAGGTGATAAGGCTGTCGATACTTACGCCTTCTTCGCCAAAAATGGTGGCGATATCCTTAACGACGCCTATTTTGTCCGTTACTTCCAGCGTGATGCGCGTTTTACCGTCGGCAAGTCCCATTACATCGACGAAAGTCTTGAATATATCCGTTTCCGTGATAACGCCGACAACAGCGCCGACATTGCTTACGACCGGCATACCGCCGATTTTGTTCTTGTACATCAGAAGCGCCGCTTCTTCAATTGTTGCATCGACATTGACGGAGATGACTTTTTTCTGCATAATGTCGCGAACGCACATTTTAGCAAGCAGCGAATTGATTTCGTAGCGGGAAAGTGTCGTTGCCGGAGACGGTGCAACGCGCATTAAGTCGCGGTCGCTGAAAAAGCCGACGAGTTTGCCGTTCTCCACCACCGGAATGCGGCGGATTTTTTTCACCTTTATAAGATTGGATACTTCGTCGATTTTGGCATCCGGCGTTACTGTTATCGGATTTTTGGTCATTCTATTGATAACAAACATATCATTCACCTCATATTAATTTTCTCTATAAAAAAAGGATTCGCTGCATTTACAGCAAATCCCTGCAAAAATTTACATTCAATTTGAATTAGCCGCCTAAATATGCTTTGCGCACATCCTCGCTGGCTGCCAGCTCCTTGGCGTCGCCGGAGAGCGTAATGCGTCCCGTTTCCAGAACGTAGGCGCGGTTGGCGATGGAAAGAGCCATGTTGGCATTCTGCTCAACGAGCAGGATTGTCGTACCTGTCTTGTTGATGTCTTCGATAATCGAGAAGATTTCCCGAATGAGCAGCGGCGCAAGCCCCATGGACGGCTCGTCCAGAAGCAACAGGCGCGGGCGGCTCATGAGCGCTCTGCCCATGGCGAGCATCTGCTGTTCGCCGCCGGAGAGCGTACCGGCATCCTGATTTTTACGTTCTTCCAGACGCGGGAAACGTTCGAAAACCATTTTCAAGTCTTTGGCGATACCGGCTTTGTCCTTGCGGATAAATGCGCCGAGTTCCAGATTTTCCATAACGGTCATTTCCGCGAAAACGCGGCGGCCTTCCGGGACTTGGGATATACCGGCTTTGACGATGTTCTGCGCCGGTATGCCGGCAATGTTTTTGCCTTCAAATTCA
Source organism: Megamonas hypermegale (assembly GCA_002314325.1). GTDB lineage: Bacteria > Bacillota > Negativicutes > Selenomonadales > Selenomonadaceae > Megamonas > Megamonas hypermegale_A. Next base: position 8,508 of record DCFC01000017.1, on the reverse strand, counting down.
ATCGTACCCGTTTTCGGTTTTAACAGACCGGAAATCGTGCGGAGTGTCGTGGATTTACCGGCGCCGTTTGCCCCGATAAGCGTAACGATTTCGCCTTCGTTTACTTCCAGGCTGATACCCTTTATAGCGTGAATTGCTCCGTAATATACATTTATGTCGTTTATTTTCAGTAATGCTGCCATGATTATGCCTCCCCGCCTAAATATGCTCTGATAACTTCCGGATTGGTCTTGATTTCATCAGGCGTACCGCTGGCGATTATGCTACCGTATTCCAGTACGTAAATGCGCTCGCAAATTCCCATGACGAGGCTCATGTCGTGTTCAATGAGCAGTATCGTCAGACCGAATTCCTTGCGTATCCAGCGTATCATATCCATAAGTTCGTGCGTTTCCTGCGGGTTCATGCCGGCGGCCGGTTCATCTAGCAGCAGAAGGCGCGGTTTGGTGGCAAGAGCACGGGCGATTTCCAGGCGGCGCTGTGCACCGTACGGCAGGTTTTTCGCCACTTCGTACGCTTTGTCTTCCAATTTGAAGATTTTCAGCAAATCAAGACTCTGCTGCTCAATATCTTTTTCTTCTTTAATATAACGGCCGATACGCAGTACCGACTCAACCAGACTGCATTTGGCATGAATGTCGTAGGCGATTTTGACATTGTCGAGTACTGTGAGCTCGGAGAACAGACGGATATTCTGGAATGTGCGGGCAATGCCTCTGTCTGTTATCTGATACGGTTTCAAACCGACAATGCTTTTGCCGCCGAAATCAATCGTGCCCGTTGTCGGCTGATAAACGCCCGTCAGCAGATTGAATGCCGTCGTTTTACCGGCGCCGTTCGGACCGATAAGGCCGATGAGTTCGCCTTCGTTTATTTCAATATCGAAATTCGATACGGCTTTAAGGCCGCCGAATACTTTGGATACACCGTTTGTTTTTAATAATTCACTCATGCTTTATGGCCTCCTTTGAAACGCTGGAAAAATTTCATATTGGTAATTTCCTTGTAGCCAAAAAGCCCTTGCGGACGGTAGAACATCAGTAAAATCAATACGATGGCATAAATAATCATGCGGAATTCCGGCCAGCTGGCAAGAGCGGCGGAAACGAACGTTACAACGAACGCTCCGGCGATGGAGCCTGTAATGGAGCCGAGGCCGCCGAGTACGACCATGATTAAATAGTTGAACGATGCCATGAACGTAAATGAAGACGGGTTGATGATGTAGAAGCAGTGTGCGAACAGACCGCCGCCGATACCGGCGAAGATAGCGCCGATAGTGAACGCCATTACTTTGTATTTCGTCGTGTTGACGCCCATTGCTTCCGCCGCTATTTCATTTTCACGTACGGCGATACAGGAACGGCCGTATTTGGAGTTGACGAAGTTCTTGATGAAAAACAGCGTGAATAGCATTACGAGAAATACCCACGGGAATGTCGTATGATGCGGGATGCCTTTAAAACCGGCTGCACCGCCGACATATTCGATATTCATGATGACAATGCGAATGATTTCCCCGAGACCGAGCGTGGCGATTGCCAGATAGTCGCCTTTAAGGCGCAGTGTCGGCAGACCGATTAAACAGCCCAGCACACCTGCGGCAAGACCGCCGAAGATTAAAGCCAGACCGAACGGAACGTGGAAATTAACCGTGCAGACTACGCCGACATAGGCGCCGACCGCCATAAATCCGGCATGACCGAGCGAGAACTGCCCCGTATAGCCGTTAATCAAATTCAGGCTTACAGCCATGATGATATTGATACAGATGAGGAAAATATTCAGTTCCCAGAAAGAACCGATAAAACCTGTTTCCATCAATGCGTATAAAACGCCGAACAAAACTAAAGACAGTATTAAAGTCGTTAAATCTCTTTTTCTTAATGAATTCACGTCTACCACCTACACTTTCTCGTTCGTATTTTTACCGAAAATACCAGATGGCTTGAATAACAGAACTAAAATCAAAATAGCAAAAGCGGCTGCGTCGCGGAATGTCGACGAGATGAAACCGGAGATGAGTGCTTCGACAACGCCGAGCACGATACCGCCCGTCATAGCGCCCGGAATACTGCCGATACCGCCGAGAACGGCTGCGACGAATGCCTTGATACCCGGCATGATACCCATGAGCGGGTCGATGGAGTTGTAATACACGCCGACAAGCACACCGCCGGCAGCTGCCAGCGCCGAGCCGATACCGAAAGTAAACGAGATAATGCGGTCAGCATTGATACCCATGAGCTGAGCCGTTTCCGTATCGTACGATACGGCGCGCATGGCTTTGCCCATTTTCGTCTTTTGTACGATGTAAGTGAGCACTACCATCAAAATAATCGTTATGATGAAAATCATCAGCTGCTGTCCGTTGATAATGAAAGAGCCGATATTGATAGACGGAATATCTACGACATTCGGGAAAGTGCGCGGTGTCGGCGATACGAAATACATGCTGGTGTATTCCAGAAAGAACGATACGCCGATAGCCGTTATTAACAAAGAAAGACGCGGTGCTCGTCTAAGCGGTTTATAAGCAATGCGTTCGACGAGAATACCCAAAATGGCCGTAACTATCATCGAAATTATCAGTGATGGTATAATCGAAAAATGCGCCATGCTGACAGCATAAAAGCCGACATAGGCACCGACCATATAAATATCGCCGTGGGCAAAGTTGATTAATTTGATGATACCGTAAACCATTGTATAGCCGAGCGCGATAAGCGCATAGATACTGCCCAGGGATACGCCGTTTATCAGCTGCTGGATGAGCTGCTCAAAAAAATCCATAATTGTTCCTCCTTCACAAAAAAAGCCGCATTTCTGCGGCTTCTTTGCATTTACCTAGCAATTTATCAACCTTCTGCGGTTGTCGGTGTTACTCTTTCTTTCAGAGTTTTTACGCCATCTTTCATTTCAATGATAAACGCGTTTTTAATCAGGTTGTGATTTTCATCAACTGTAAGTTTACCAGTGCCGACTTGCAGGTCTTTCGTTTCAGCAAGTGCTTTCTGGATTGCTACAGGGTCTGTGCTGCCTGCGCGTTTGATGGCATCTACGAGCATTTTACCTGCGTCATAGCCGAGAGCGGCGAATACGCCAGGAGCATGACCGTATTCTTTAGTGAACGAATCAACGAATGCTTTAACATCCGGGTCAGTATCAATATAATGAGTAACATAGTAAGTATTGTTAAGTGCATCTGCACCAGCGATATCTACTACTTTTGTATCGTCCCAACCATCAGTACCTAAGATTGGCTGTGTGATACCAAGTTCACGAGCTTGTTTTACGATTTTACCAACTTCTTCATAGTAAGCTGGAATATAAATTACATCAGCGTTTGCTGTTTTGATATTTGTAAGTGCTGCTTTGAAGTCCTGGTCTTTGGCAACGAATGCTTCCTGCATTACAACTTTGCCGCCGAGAGCTTCAAATTTGTTTTTGAATACTTCAGCCAGGCTCTTGGAATAATCCGTGCTGGAGTCTAAATAGATAACGGCTGTTTTTGCTTTCAGTTCGTTAGCGGCAAAATTTGCCATTGTATTACTCTGCAACGGGTCGATAAAGCAGCCGCGGAATACGAATTCTTTAACCTGACCGTTTTCTACAGTGATGTCAGGGCTTGTAGCGCACGGTGCGATAATCGGAATTTTATTTTCCGTTGCAATCTGGGATTCAGCCTGTACAGCACCGGAAGTAGCCGGACCTACGATAGCCACAACTTTATCATCGGAGATAAGTTTTGTAGCCGCATTGGCGGATTCAGCCGGGTCCGATTTGTTATCGGCTTCCACAATAACAATCTGTTTGCCGTCGATACCGCCGGCTTCATTTGCTTCTTTGATTGCCAGTTTAAAACCGTCTCTGGCTGTCGTACCGTAGTTAGCAACGTTGCCTGTAATTTCAAAGTTAGCGCCGACTTTGATTTCATTACTGTTAGCTGCTTCTTCTCCACCGCAACCTGCAAATACGCTGCCGAGCATCGTGATGCCGAGAAGCATACCTGCCATGCGGAGACGTTTCTTACCAAAATTCATTATAATTCCTCCCCGCCGATAAATTCATACGTGAATTTAAGGACAATAATATAATTTCTTCAACTGCCTATTGTGTTGATGTATCTTATTATAATTTACAAGTTTACATCAGTCAATAGTTTTTTGTAATTAATATTGACACTCCCCATGTCTAAAGATAGGGGATTCTTAAGAAGCTCAACCCAAATGTCAGTTGATTTTTATTCTTAAAGGGCTTGCCAACAGCCCTCTACACAGTTCTTCATATTTGAAGTTCTGCTTGCTTTTTCTGAGTATATTGCATGCTCCGTTTATATCAGCATTTACAAGTGTGCCGTTTTTAGTGCGGTACAATCCGCGATGTATTCTTTTACCGCTGAATTGGTAGTCTATTTTCTTGTTTTTGTCAAAAACAGGAATTTCATCAAAATCTAAAAAGCTGGCTTTTGAGGTGTACGATTCTTCTTGTTCGATATAGGTCATACCGTATCTTTCACAAAGATTTTTTATCGTACTGAAAAGTTTATTAAAACTTATTTGCGTAAACTGCTGATTATTTTGGGCACCGAGGTTTATATTACGTTTAAAATCTTTGTTGTACCCGCATACTACCGTGCCTATATCGTTGGCAATGCAGTGATTTATGATGTAGCGTGCCGTTTTCTTCATGTAATCGTCTATACGATTGTTACGCTTTCCCGTCAAATTGTAAATCTGCTCCGTCATATGAAAACCTTGTCTAGCAGCAATGCTTTGCAGTTTTGCCTTACGTTTGTTCCAATAGCGGTTGATTGATTTTATTTTACGTCCGTCCATGATGAACGAAGTCCCGGTATTGGTTATGCAAGAAGCAAGATTGTCAACACCAATATCAATAGAAATGCTGTTTTTCTTATTAAGATGTTTCGGTTCAGGTTCAGCCTTATAGCTATATTGAATTTTGAAATGTTTTCCCTTATACAAAGGAATAATGCGTATTTCTCTAAATTCCTTATCCTTTAAACGTTCAGGCACAGCAATTCTTATTTTGGCTTTTTTATGCTGTTTGGAAAAAGCTCTGCTCATAGGAATAGTCAAAATACCGTTATGAATGGTAATGGCATTGGTGGAAAGTACGAGATTAAACATATCACCTTTTTTACGATATTTAGGCAGACGGACTTTTTCATTGTACTTGCCTTCTCGCTTCAGCTTTAAAAGTGCAAAAAAGGATTTAAAACTGCGTTCAACAACTTTTAAAGTTTGCTGTGCCACACCTGCCTGTATGAGTTTGTAGTTTTCATTCAGTTTGCAAATATGGTAGTACTTTTTATACGGAATATATTCGTTAGTCTTGAAAAAATGCTGACGAACTTCATATACAGCACAGTTGTACAGATTGTTGGAATAGCGGCACATTTCGCGGAGCATTTTATATTCAGATTTAGTCAAATGACGAAGAAAATTGGATTGAGTTAAAAACATTTGGTTTGGTTTCATCTTGTGTTCACCTCCTAGTATATAATTAATATACTATATTAGAGAGATTGAACACAATGCAAAACATAAATTTTTAAGGTATCGAACCTTGAAACTTTATCGGGCTTATATCCCCCTAGCTAAAGCTAGGGGTCGTACGCCCGAACCCGATAAACTGTCAACACCCACAATAAATAATATTAAAAAAATACTTCCACCTTTTTAACAGCGGAAGTATTTTCGTTTATTTCAGCTTAATAATTCTTTGGCAACTTTTTCGAGGTTGGCACGTATCGCTATATGCTGCGGGCAGACCTGTTCACATTTACCGCATTTGATACATTCATCAGCGCGTTTTTTGCCGTGTCCTTTGACGAGCCAGCCTTCCTGATGACGCGCCGCCGCTTTGTCCTTGTAGAGCGTCAGCATGTTCATCGCCGTGAACGAGCCGGATATGCCGATATTGTTCGGGCAGACTTTGGCGCAGTAATTGCAGGTCGTGCACGGAATTATGTCGATTTTGGCAAGCTCGGCCTGTGCCTGCTTCACCACATCTCTTTCCTGCGCCGTGAGGTGCGTAAAATCTTTCATGTTGGCAAGATTGTCGTCCATCTGCTCGATATTGCTCATACCGGAAAGAACGGTAATAATGCCGTCTAAATCGGCGGCAAAGTGAATTGCCCACGAAGCTACGGATTTATGCGGGTCGGCTTTCTTGAACACATCGGCAACCGTCTGCGGCGGTGTTGCAAGCATTCCGCCTTTTACCGGCTCCATGATAATTACCGGCTTATTGTATTTGCGCGCCACTTCATAGCATTTTTTCGACTGCACAGCAGGATTTTCCCAATCGGCGTAATTTATCTGGAGCTGGACAAATTCCATTTCCGGATGATTTTGCAGGATTTCTTCCAGCTCTTCCAGCGTGGAATGGAACGAAAAACCGACGTGTTTGATAAGTCCCTGCTGTTTCTTTTCCTGCACGAAACTCCACATATCGAATTTGTCAAAAAACTGCGTGCGGCTTTCACCAAGATTATGCAGCAGATAAAAATCAAAATAGCCTGCGCCTGTCTGCTTTAAGGACGTTTCAAACTGATTAATGGCTTCTTCGCGTGTTTGGCAGTTAATCCAGGCGGCGTTTTTCGTTGCCAGCTGGAATTTTTCGCGCGGATACCGTTCCACCAGCGCTTGACGGATAGCGTCTTCACTGCCGGGATAAGCCCAGGCCGTATCAAAGTACGTAAAGCCGGCCGCTAAAAATTTGTCGACCATAATTTTTACTTGTTCGATATCGATTGCATCGTCTTTTTTCGGCAGACGCATTAAGCCGAAACCGAGTTTTTTAATATCTTCGCCCAAATAGCTCATAATAATGCCCCACTTTCCTTATTTTTCCAAAATATTATATTCATCATACACCTTTGAGCGCACTTCATGTCAATAGTATTTGACTTAAAGTGAACTCCAATATATATAATTAATTAAGGAACAATTACAAAAAAAATTACAAAAAAATTTTGCGAGGTAACAAATATGACATATACACGGCGTACATTTTTAAAAACGGCAGGCATTGCCGCAGTCTTGGCCGCTTTCGGCGGCATAACCTTTATCAATCAGGCGAAAGTCGGTGCAGGTGGAAAAGACATACTCAAACAGAAAGTAATCAATTCGCCGCATTATATCAACGGTGAATTTAAAAATTTCGAACCGATTGTGCCGACGGCTATGGATAAAAATTTTCTCAGCAGTATGAAAGATATCGTAATGCCGCCAAAAGGAACGGTTTTTCCTGACAAGCCGCTGCCTACTGTAAAAACGGATTTAAAAACACTGCCGAAAAATGAAGATGTTTATATCTGGTTCGGTCATTCCAGCTTTTTCATGCAGATTGGCGGCAGGACGATTTTGACAGACCCGGTGTTCAGCAATTATGCTTCACCTGTTTTCTTCATCAATAAGACTTTTCCGGGAACGGATATTTATAAGCCGGAGGACATGCCGGATATCGACGTCCTATTAATATCGCATGACCATTGGGACCATCTCGATTATGCCACTGTCATGGCGTTGAAGGATAAAATAAAAAATGTAGTCTGTCCGCTCGGCGTCGGCGCTCATTTTGAATACTGGGGTTTTTCGCCGTCAATTATTCATGAGGGCGACTGGTTTTCTGCGATTGAGCTTGCAGACAACTGGCAGTTTCATATTTTGCCGACACGCCATTTTTCCGGCAGATTGATGGAAAAAAATCAGACACTTTGGGCAGCGTTTGCTCTCATTACGCCGCAAAAGAAAATTTTCTACAGCGGCGACGGCGGTTACGGTAAGCATTTCCGGCAAATCGGCGAAATGTTCGGCGGTTTTGATTTTGCCATTATGGAAAATGGGCAGTATAATATAAGTTGGCCGCAGGTGCACATGATGCCGGAAGAGATGGCGCAGGCGGCAATGGAAATCAAAGCACGCAATGTCGCTCCCGTTCACTGCGGAAAATTTGCACTGAGCCCGCATTACTGGACGGACCCGCTTAATCGCATAAAAGCAGCCAGCGGGGATAAGAATTATCGTTTATTAACACCGAAAATCGGTGAAATTGTATATTTAGATAATGTAAATCAAAAATTTGTCGACTGGTGGATGTAAGTATATGTTCATTTTTCTTTTGAAAGGTCAAAAGAAAAACGAACCAAAAATCACCTAATGGTATAACAGGTTCTAATTACTAAAGTAATAAGAGCCTGTAAAAAACTCCTTTTAACGTTTCGCTACCGCTGCACTGGGCGAGCCTTCGCAGCCCTTCTCTAAAAACAGATAGTACAACGGCTCGAAACGTTTGGAATTTGGCTCGAGCCTTTCATTTCTAGTAGGAATTTAAAATGAGCTGTTGACACAACATTTCGCTAATCATGCTAAATTTTAGTCTGCGTTGGAGATTTTTACGGTAGTTTTAGCTATTAAGAAAATAGTTTTTTAGCTCTGTTTTTAGTTTAAATGTTTGAGCGCAAGCGAGTTTTTTATAACG
>DCFC01000010.1:77557-170629 GCA_002314325.1 Megamonas hypermegale | reverse complement strand
TAAACTGGCATGGCAGGGGAAAATATTCATCAAAGTAGATAAATGGTTTCCGTCAAGCCAATTGTGTCATAACTGCGGTTTTCAGACGGATATAACAAAAGATTTATCCGTAAGAAAATGGACCTGTCCAAAATGTGGCATGGCACATGATCGTGATTACAATGCGGCAGTCAATATCCGAGAAGAAGGAAAACGGATTGCCTTAGCTAAAACGCAGTAAACAAAATTACCGTGGGACACACGGGATAGCATATGAAGCTACAAGCCTGTGGAGAACATGTAAGACTTTGTACTTCGGTATAAAGCTGTATTCGATGAATCAGGAAGCTCCCGCTTCAAACACCGTAAATGTTAAGCGGTGAGTATGTTCACTGACCACCTATACATTAAAAGATATTGCAGTAGAAATCATCAGTCTGTATCGGTTGATAAAAAAATAAAATTTCTCTCTATCGAGCTGTTAGTTGCAACAGCTCTTTTTTCTAAAATATATCTGTTGCTAAAAAAATAAATAGGGTATACAATGAAAGTGGTTTGTCGTAGAGAAAAACTTTTCTCTCTCTAAATTTATAAGCGGTTACTCCATTGTAGCCGCTCTTTTTTTTTATGATATACTAAAATAATTATAAAAAATATGTACGTAGTGATAAAAGAAAGGATTTTCATATGTATTTTTCAGCAGAGCAACTAAACAATATTCAGTTAAACGGTGTATTTTTCGTCGATGAAATCTACAGCCGACAGCATGCGCATATGGTACATAAGCACGAAGGTATCCTGGAGCTGTTGTATATAGCTAAAGGTGAAGGCAGATATATCGTTGGCAACCGCGGCTACGTCATAAGTGAAGGCGACCTTGTTATCTGCAATGCCGGAACCTTCCACGGCGAGGCTCCTTTTTCCAAACACCCGATTGAAACCTACTGCATCGCACTGTCCGGTGTAAAAACGGACAAGCTGGATTTAGGCTGTCTGATAAAAACAGAACAGCGTCCGGTGCTGGCATTGAACGAAATGGCTTCCGTAATCTCTCAATCAATGAAAAACATCTATAAGTTGTTTACGGATACAAAAGACAACCTTCCCATCTGCCGTCAGTTTTCCCTAGGTGTTCTTATGATTATCCAAAAATTGATATTCGAACATATTTACCAGGGAAATATCGCTTCGGAACAGAAAAATGAATATTTAATACGCAAAATAACACAATATTTAAATAATAATTACACAAAACAGCTTACTTTAAAAAAAATAAGTCAGGAAATGCATATCAGTGAAACGTATCTATCACATTTATTCAAGCGGGAAACAGGTTTATCACCCATACAATACGTTATTCATTGCCGCATCGGCGAAGCTCAGAGTCTTTTAATGGAAACGCAGCTGCCGATTTACGAAATCGAAGAGCGGCTGGGATTTGGCAGCAGCTGTCATTTAACTACTATGTTCAAAAAATATGTAGGTATTTCGCCACGTGAGTATAGAAAGCATTTTATCACTGAAAAAATAAAAAAGAAATAACAGATTGAAGACAGCCCATTATGGGCTGTCTTATTATTTTTGTACAATATTTTATAATTTTTTATCAAAACTTATGTTTTTTCGGCATAATCTGTATCAATATTTTGCTAACGTATTTAGCAAATATAGGGATATAATAATATCGAAGGTTGAAACAGAAACATTGCAATAAAAAAACAATAATCTTAAATAAGATTAAAATTCAAAATAATTGCGGTATTTTTTATAATGCAAAGAAAGGGTGTATTTCTATGTCAGAATTAAGAATTGGTTTAGTTGGTACAGGTATGATCGGCCGTACTCATATTGAACGCATTAACAACAGATTGCAGGGGGCAAAAGTTATCGCCTGTGCTGATGCAAATATTGATTTTTGCAAATCCGTTGCAGAAAAATACGGTATCAAAGCATACGACAAAGGCGAAGATATGATTGCCAGCGATGACATCGACGCTGTCATTGTAACAACGCTCGACCCGTTCCATGAACAATACGTTATGGCTGCCATCAAAGCCGGTAAATACGTTTTCTGCGAAAAACCGCTTGCTCCAGAAGCAGATGCCTGCCGACGCATTGTCGATGCTGAAATCGCCGGCGGCAAACAGCTTGTTCAGGTAGGCTTTATGCGCCGTTACGACCCAGGCTACCGCCAGTTAAAAGCACTTATCGAATCCGGTAAATACGGTCTGCCTCTCATGCTTCACTGCGTACACCGCAACTATGACGCACCAGGCTTTACAACTTCTATGCCGGTAGAAAATTCCATGATACATGAAATTGATGTACTGCGCTGGCTGCTCGGCGAAGATTATGCAACGGCAGAAGTTGTATTTCCAAAAACCACACGCAATGCTGAAAACGGACTGCGCGACCCTCAGATTATGTACTTGACGACAAAGTCCGGCGTGCGTATTGATGTCGAATCCTTTGTAAATTGCCGATACGGTTATGATGTAAAATGCGAAGTTGTATGTGAAGAAGGCAGCTTAAATCTCCCTGAACCTGCCAACGCCATGATTAGAACGAATGACTCCCGCGTTACACCAATCTGCCACGACTGGTCCGAGCGTTTTCCTGAAGCATACAACACTGAATTTCAGGAATGGATTAATGCCTGCAAAGCCGGTCGTGTAGACGGTCCGAGTGCTTGGGACGGTTATGTCGGTCAGGTTACGGCAAAAGCAGCGTCCAAAGCCCGCGATACTCAAACTGTCGTTAACATCGAATATGATGAAATGCCGGATTTCTATAAAAAATAACAGGAGGAACTATCATGAAACTTTGTTTTAATACAGACGGATTGGGCTATATGCCGTTTGAAGAAATGCTCGACACTCTGGCACAGCTCGGCTATGAAGCAGTGGAAATCGCCTGCGGCAACTGGTCGAAAGCACCGCATATCAATCTTGATGAAATGCTTGCAAGCGAAACGGCCCGCAAAAATTTCATGGCTGCTATAGAAAAACGCGGCCTGACCTTGGAAGCACTGAACTGCTCCGGCAATCAGCTTGCACCGAACGAGGAAGGCAGACAACATCAGGAAGTAGTCGAAAAAACTTTTAAACTCGCCTCTCTTCTAGGCGTCAAAAAAATTGTAATGATGTCCGGTTGTCCGGGCGGCTGCGCCGAAGATAAAACACCGAACTGGATTGTAACAAGCTGGCCTCCGATTACGACGAAAATTTTAAACTGGCAGTGGGAAGAAGTTTTAATCCCATACTGGAAAAAAACCGTCGAATTTGCCAAATCCTGCGGTATTGAAAAAATCGCTCTGGAAAATCACGGCTGCCAAATGGTATACAATCCGGAAACGCTCATCAGACTACGTGATGCCGTAGGCGATATGGTAGGCATGAATTTGGACCCTAGCCATTTGATGTGGATGGGCGGCGACCCTATTACTGCTGTCCACAAACTCGGTGCTCAACGCATCTATCATGTTCATGCCAAAGATGTACGCATAGAACGCAACTACATCGGACCGGACGGCGTACTCGATACGAAAACCATTGACAAATTCGCAAAGAGAACCTGGAATTACGTTGCACTCGGTCATGGCCATGATGTTCGCTGGTGGAAGGAATTCCTCTCCGTTTTAAGCATGGAAGACTATGACGGCGCTATCAGTCAGGAAATGGAAGATTTGACCATGCCTGCACTCACCGGTGTAAAAATCTCCACCGATGTATTAAAAGAAGCAATGCCGTGCGATTATGAATAATATTTGATTTAAAATAAAAAAGGTACGGTCGCGCTGTAAAAAACAGTGTAACCGTACCCAAGAAAAAAATGTTCGATAGTTATAATAGAAGATTGTATTTGACTTGTCAATAAAAATTTAATTTATATATTAAAATATTTACAGAAAATTTATATTTCAATGATGATTTTATATAAACATTTTTCGTTTGTTTTGAGAGGATGAATAGTAATGACAACATATTCGCAAGAGTCAATGAGTTATTTACGAAAAATAATGATAATAGCCACATTCGGCGGTTTATTATTCGGTTACGATACAGGCGTAATCAACGGCGCACTTCCTTATATGTCGGCCCCTGACCAGCTAGATTTATCTCCGCTGCGCGAAGGAATGGTCGTAAGCGTACTGCTTTTAGGCTGCGCTTTCGGTTCACTGTTCGGCGGTAAATTAGCGGATATGCAGGGCAGAAAAAGAAATATTATCATGCTGGCAGTAATATTTTTCATTGCAGCATTAGGCTGCAGTACCGCTCCCAATTTCCACGTAATGCTCTGTACTAGATTTCTGCTCGGTTTGGCCGTAGGCGGCGCCTCTGTTACCGTTCCTACTTATCTTGCCGAAGTTTCTCTACCGGAAAAACGCGGACGTATGGTTACACAGAACGAACTTATGATTGTAAGCGGCCAGTTCCTGGCTTATATTTTAAACGCTATTATCGCTATCGTTTTAGCCGGCGACCCGCATGTATGGCGCTATATGCTCGCTGTCTGCTGCGTTCCAGCTGTTTTCCTGTTCTTCGGCATGCTGCGTCTGCCGGAAAGCCCACGCTGGCTCGTTTCCAAAGGCAGAATATCCGAAGCTCTCGATGTATTGAAAAAAACACGCAGTAATGAAGCAGCGGCTATCGCTGAATTAAATGATATTCAGGATATCATCAAAACAAGTACTAAAACGGTCAGCTTCAATGAACTGAATGTTCCTTGGGTAAGACGCATCATCTTTATCGGTATCGGCATTGCGGCATTCTCTCAGCTCACCGGCGTAAACTCCATTATGTATTACGGCACGCAGGTTCTAAAACAATCCGGTTTCTCCATGCAGGCGGCACTTATCGCCAACACTTTAAACGGCTTGACTTCCGTACTGGCTACAATTTTCGGTATCTGGCTTTTGACTAAAATCAACAGACGCACCATGCTTTTAGCCGGATTTACAGGAACTACGACCGCATTATTCCTCTTATCCGTAAGCTCCATGATTTTAGAAGGTCATCCAATGTTTCCTTATATCGTACTTGCTTTAATGGTTATGTTCCTTGCATCCATGCAGGGCTGCATCGGGCCAATCTTATGGCTGTCGCTAGCAGAAATCATTCCTCTCCGCTTCAGAGGCGTAGGTATGGGTCTTTGCGTACTTTTCGACTGGGTAGTAAACTTCACCATCGGTCTGTTCTTCCCTGTACTTTTAAGCACTTTAGGCTTAGGTGCTACTTTCTGCATTTTCGTTGTCATCGGTATTGCGGCAATTATTTTCACTAAATTCTTCGTACCTGAAACGAGAGGCAAAACACTTGAACAGATTGAAAAAGAATTTAAAAATTATGATAGAAAAACCATTCAGACAGCAGGAAAAATACAATAACACATTTTTATATCAATTCTCTAATCTTGAAAGGATGATTTATAATGAATACAGAAAAAACAGCATTTGAAATCATATCTTTGGCAGGCGATGCCAAAGCGGAACTGCAAAAAGCCTTGAAACTGGCGCATGAAGGTAAGTTCTCCGAAACTCAGGTACTTCTCGATAAAGCTTCTGAACAGCTGCAGCAGGCTCATAAACTGCAGACACAGGAACTTCTGACACGCGAAGCCAACGGTGAAAAGCTGAGCTTCAACGTACTGATTTCCCACGCACAGGATTATTTAATGACTACGTACACTTTAAAAGATGTAGCGACAGAAATAATTTCCCTGTATCAGATGATAAAAAAATAAATATGCTTGCATAAGAATTTCTCTTAATTTATTTATAAGCGGCTGTCTGACGGTAGCCGCTTTTTATAATATTCAAAGTACAAGATTTTATAAGTTTTAAATAAAATACATAAAAAAACAATTTAATCCTTGCAAGATTGAACTAACACCAACAGATTTAAAATAAGTATAATTAAATCAACAAATGAACATAAAGCAAAAAAATATAATAACCCTTCATATTAAAATTTTTAAAAAATTTTAAGTTTATTTTATTATGTAAAATTGCTTTTGTTTTATAAATTTAACCGGTTATATTTACGTTATTTTAAAATCAAAAATATTGGGATTTTTATTTTGAAAGGATTGATAGCGATGACACCTAATCCGGAGTCAATGGCATATTTGAAAAAAATAATGATAATCTCCACATTCGGCGGATTATTGTTCGGTTACGATACAGGCGTAATCAATGGCGCACTTCCTTATATGGCACATCCTAGCCAGCTTAATCTGACACCTGCTACAGAAGGTATGGTCGTAAGCGCACTGCTGTTCGGAGCGGCCGTCGGTTCGGTAACGGGCGGTAAGATGTCCGATGCGCAGGGTCGCAGAAAAAATATATTTTTCTTGTCCATTTTATTTTTTGTAGCTACACTGGGCTGCTCGCTGGCTCCTTCTTTTGAAGTCATGCTTGTTTCCCGCTTTGCTCTCGGTCTTGCCGTAGGCGGGGCTGCCGTAACCGTTCCTGCATATCTTGCTGAAGTTTCTCCTGCAGACAAACGCGGTCGTATGGTTACACAGAATGAACTTATGATTGTAACGGGACAATTTCTCGCTTTCGTGCTCAACGCCGTTATCGCCGTCGTCATGGCAGGTAATGACCATGTATGGCGCTACATGCTTTCAGTTGCAGCCATTCCTGCCGTTATACTGTTCTTCGGAATGATGCGCCTGCCGGAAAGTCCGCGCTGGCTCGTTTCCAAAGGCAAAGTATCCACTGCTATGGATGTTCTCAAAAAAATCCGAAGTACGGAAGCCCAGGCCATCACTGAACTGAATGAGATACAGGATGTAATCGCCGCAGAAAAAAACGCCAAACCAGTATCTTTTGCCGAACTGAATACACCGTGGGTAAGGAGAATCATCCTAATCGGCATGGGTATTGCAGCATGTTCCCAGCTTACCGGAGTAAACTCCATTATGTACTATGGCACGCAGGTTTTAATCGAATCCGGCTTTTCTATGCAGGCAGCTCTAATCGCCAACACCTTAAACGGCCTTACTTCCGTTCTTGCCACGTTTCTCGGTATCTGGCTTTTAACTAAGATAAAAAGACGTACTATGCTGACGGCCGGTCTTGCCGGTACTACAGCTTCCCTGCTGGCTATCAGTCTCGCTTCGATGACCATAAGCGGCACGGATGTATTCCCATATATCGTACTGCTTCTGCTCGTATGTTTCCTGACTTTCATGCAGGCATGTATCGGTCCGCTTCTTTGGCTCTTGATTTCGGAAATAATCCCGCTGCGCTATAAAGGTATCGGCATGGGTATCTGCGTACTGTTCGTCTGGGTCGTAAACTTCATCATGGGTCTTATATTCCCTACACTGCTCAGCTCTTTCGGTTTGAACTTCACCTTCCTCGTATTTGTAATCGTCGGTTTCTTCTCCATTGCTTTCGTCAGATTTTTCGTACCGGAAACGAAAGGCAAAACGCTGGAACAAATCGAGAAACAGTTCCGCAACTATAACCGCAAGGCAATGCAGCAGGCTGGTAATGAATAATATATTTTAATAAAGGAGAGATTATCATGAATACGGAAAAAGTTGCATTTGATATCATTTCACTGGCTGGTGATGCCAAAGCTGAATTGCAGAAAGCTCTTAAACTGGCGCATGAAGGCAAATTCGCCGAAACACAGAATTTAATCGACAAAGCTTCCGAACAGTTGCAGCAGGCGCACAAGCTCCAGACGCAGGAACTTTTGACACGCGAAGCCAATGGCGAAAAATTATCTTTTAATGTACTGATTTCCCATGCACAGGATTATTTGATGACGACTTACACTTTAAAAGATGTTGCTGTGGAAATCATTAATCTCTACCAGATTTTGAAAAAATAATATACTCATATTATCCCAATTTAACGTATGTCATAAAGAATTATCCGCATTAACAGCTGTTGTACCCAGTGCAACAGCTCTTTTTTTCGAATTGCCGTTTTGCGAATTATACGTTAAATTTATACATATACAATACAATTCGGAGGAAAATCTTATGAAACAGCCATTGCCCAAAATCAATTTAGACGATATCTATCCGTCCGGCGTTTTCTTTGTCGATAAAGATTACAGCCGCAAGCATACACATCTTCTGCACAAACATCAGGGAATTCTGGAACTTTTATACGTAGCTCAGGGCGAAGGCCGCTACAGCGTCGGTAATCGCGAATACGCCGTTCACGCCGGTGATTTGGTCATCTGCAATGCTGACACTATTCACGGCGAAGCACCTTTTCAGGAACATTCCATTCAGACATACTGCCTAGCTCTGTCTGGTGTCAATCTGAAAAACCTGCCGAAAGGATATCTTATCGACAAAGCGAAAAAACCCGTATTGACTTTAAGTGAATACGACAATCTCGTTGCGGAAATAATGGTCAATCTCTATCTGCTCTATAATCAGAAAAAAGACAATAATCTGCTGCTGTGCCGCCATCTAGCCGTAAGTTTATTCCTGCTCGTATATAAACTGGTAACGGAGCACAATGAACAGAGCAAATCCGTAATCGAACAGAAAAACGAAGATATGGTGCGTAAACTGACCAATTATCTTGATGAAAATTATACGGAAAACATCACTTTGGAAAAAATCAGCAAAATCATGCACATAAGTATTTCACATATCTCGCATTTGTTTAAACGTGAAACGGGTCTTTCGCCTATGCAGTACGTCATTCACCGCCGCATCGGACAGGCGCAGAGTCTGCTTGCCGAAACAAATATACCGATTAAGCAGATTGAGGAGCAGCTCGGTTTCGGCAGCAGCTGCCATTTGACTTCCATGTTCAAAAAATACGTAGGCATATCACCGCGCGAATACCGCAAATATTTTGCTGACAAAAATAAATGATTTCTTCTTGCTGTAGAAAATTCTACAGCTTTTTTATTTGCCTAAATTACAGTGCAAGATTTTATAATTTTATTTTGCAAAACCTTGAAATAACGCCTTTTTTCAGCAAGAATTAACTAACACTCCATCCCCATAAAATTCTATAATAGCATTAAAGTTAATAAATATTAGACAATTACGAAGTTTATATTAAATGCTGACAAAATTATTATTTTATGGAGGAATTTACAATGAAACTTGCAATCTGCACCGATGTATTCGCCGACCTTTCCTATACCGACATGCTCGACAAAGTAAAATCACTCGGCATAGACGCCGTAGAAATGACAGCCGGCGGCTGGGGCGCGCGTAAACACTGCAACACGGCTGAACTTCTGGCTGACCCTGATAAACTTGCAGCTTTTAAAGCTGAACTGGATAAACGCGGTATGCGTATTTCCGCACTCAATACTTCCTGCAATCCTCTCTGGCCGTCCGAAACGGGCAAAGCGTATGAAAAATCCATGTACGACTGCGCCATACTTGCCGGTAAACTCGGCGTAAAAAAAATCGTAGCTATGGCAGGTCTTCCGGCAGGCAACGAAACGGATACAACGCCGAATTGGATTGTCTCCACCGTATCCTGGCCGGATTTCATGGCTCCTGCTTATGAATATCAATGGAAAGTTACGATTGCTTTCTGGAAAAAATTCGCACAGCACTGTAAAAACTGCGGCGTAGAACAGATTGCCATCGAAGAGTTTCCGGGCACAATGGTATGGTCGGCGGAAACGATGCTTAAACTGAGAAACGCCACCGACCCGATGATTGGTATCAACCTTGACCCGTCGCATATGATGGTGCTCGGTGCCGACCCGATTGCTGCGGCTAGAGCACTCAAAGGCTGTATTTTCCACGTACACGGCAAAGATGCCCGCATTGAAAGAGGTCTTGCCGACACGAACGGCCTTCTTGAACCGAAACCGGTAACCGACTCGGCCAACCGCGTATGGAACTATGTAGCTGTAGGCTGCGGCAAGGATTTGCAGTGGTGGAAAGAATTCTTCTCTGTTCTGTCCATGATGGGCTACCACGGCGATGTATCGCTTGAAATGGAAGATTTGACCATGTCCGTTGAAGCTGGCGTAGCCACTTCCATTGACGCACTGAACCAGACAATCAGTAAATAATGAGGAGGTAATTATTATGAAAATTGCATTTGACGTCGACGTACTGGCAAAACAAATGAGTATTACCGACATGGTGCACAAAGTTGCCGACTGGGGTTACAAATACATCGAACAGTCGCCTCACCCGCGCATCAATCCGTTCTATAAACATCCTCTTTTCTCGAAAGAATGTGAAGAAGAATACAGAAAAGCCCTCAAAGAAACGGGCGTGGAAATTTCTTCGTTCATCTGCGTATACCGCTGGTCCGGTCCAACGGAAGAACAGCGCCAGCACGCCGTTGCCAACTGGAAAAAACTGATTGAAATCGCTGTAAATATGGGCGTTCCTGTAATCAACACGGAACTTTCCGGCGATCCCAATCAGCAGGAAATCTGCAATGGTATGTGGTTCCGCTCCATGGAAGAACTGCTGCCGATTATTGAACGCGAAGGTCTGCGCGTGGAAATCCAGTCCCATCCGTATGATTTCTGCGAACTGAACAATGAAACATGCGACATGGTAAAATCGTTCCGCTCTAAAAACCTCGGCTACGTATATTCCTCACCGCACGGCTTTTTCTATGACCAGGGCAAAGGCGATGTCCGCTCCATGCTCAAATACGCCGGCGATGAACTGACGCACGTTTTATTTGCTGATACATTCAATCAGACGCTCGATTGCCGTTATATCTTAAATCCGCCGTTTTTGAATGCACGCGGCAGAGCTGACGCTACAATTCATCAGCATCTTGCTATGGGCGAAGGCGAAGTTGATTTCGACGGCATTTTCGAAACACTGCGTGAAATGGATTTTGCCAACAAACAGTTAAAACCGGACGCACCAAAAGTAGGCGGCGACAACATTGCCTGCGTATCGTACTTCGGCTTCCCGGAAAAAATGGACGAGCAGGCTCCATTGGCACTGGAACGTATCAAACACGAACTGCTCGGTAAATAATTGATAAAAATTTATAAAAGATAAAGGAGATAATCACAATGGAAGATTTAAGAATTGGCTTAGTTGGTACCGGCATGATTGGCCGCACTCATATTGAACGCATAAACAACAAATTACAGGGCGCAAAAGTCATTGCCTGCGCTGACGCCAATATTGATTTTTGCAAATCCGTTGCAGCAAAATACGGTTTAAAAGCATATGACAAAGGCGAAGACATGATTGCCAGCGACGATATCGACGCCGTTATCGTAACGACACTTGACCCGTTCCATGAAGAATATGTCATGGCAGCCATCAAAGCCGGTAAATACGTTTTCTGTGAAAAACCGCTCGCCCCGGAAGCTGATGCCTGCAAACGCATCGTCGACGCGGAAATCGCCGGCGGCAAACAGCTCGTTCAGGTCGGTTTCATGCGCCGCTATGACCCAGGCTACCGCCAGCTGAAACAATTAATCACCTCCGGCACATACGGTCTGCCGCTCATGCTGCACTGCGCTCACCGCAATAAAGAAATACACAATTTCACGACTGATATGTCTGTAGAAAATTCCTTGATTCATGAAATCGACGTTCTGCGCTGGTTAATCGGCGAAGATTATGCAACGGCTGAAGTCGTATTCCCGAAATCCACTCGCAACGCCGAAGAAGGACTGCGCGACCCGCAGGTTATGTATCTGACGACAAAATCCGGCGTGCGCATTGACGTTGAATCGTTCGTAAACTGCCATTACGGCTATGATATCAAATGCGAAGTTGTCTGTGAAGAAGGTGTACTCAATCTGCTGGAACCGGCAAACGCTATGGTAAGAACGAATGCCGCCCGCGTAACGCCTATCTGCAATGACTGGTCGGAACGTTTCGTCGACGCTTACAATATCGAATTTCAGGAATGGATTAATGCCTGCAAAGCCGGCCGTGTTGACGGACCGAGCGCCTGGGACGGTTATGTAGGCCAAGTTACAGCTAAAGCCGCTTCCAAAGCACGCGATACTCAGACAAAAGTGGAAATCAAATACGATGAAATGCCGGATTTCTATAAAAAATAATAAGGCAAACAAAAAGGAGAGGCTATCCTCTCCTTTTTATTTTCTATGCCATAGCAGGACCGTTATCTGTAAAGTAAATCAGTTGACCGGCTTTAAGCATTATAATCTCTCCATTTGACAGCTGCCAACTCACATCTTTTTTCAATACACCGGACGTTACATAGCCCTGCTGCGAAAAAGTTACATCACTGCCCTTTTTAAATTCGACGAAACCGGCCAGTTCATCGCCTGTTAGTCCCGTCTGCCAGCCGTTCGGCCGCAGCATCGTATCGTCATTCAGTCGGCCCTTGCGCACAGAACCGTCCGGATAAAATGCCAATTCATACTGGTCGTTGAACGTAACGAGCCCGTATCTGTCTTTCTGCACGCTGACCGTTACCTCCTCGTCAATCGTACCGGACAGAACCGTACCGTCAGCGGCAAACGTAATCGGCCTATCACCTTTATAGCGCACATGACCGTATGTCGGCGTCGGTATGGACACGCTTGTAAACGGATGGAAAATGCGCGGGTAGAAAATGCTGTTGTTGCTTTCTTCGTAATAATCATTGACCATATTGCGCCAACCGGTTGGCCGCAGTGCGATATCGCGGTTTAGCGTACCACTTACGACTTCGCCGTTGCTGTTCAGTTCCACCGTCGTACCCTTTTTAAATTTCAAATCACTGTTGACAGTGCTCCAGCCCTGCGGCACCAGAACTTTCGTCTTATCGAGCGTAACAGTTTTCGCCTGTCCGACGGAGGAAAATACGCATATACCGATTAAACAGAAACTCACAATCCATTTTAAATTCTTCACAAAATCACCTTCTTCGATATATTTAAAGGCTCATCAAAATTGTATCTTGATGAGCCTTTTTATTTAATTTTGGGTACTTTTTCTTTGTGTAACAAAGAAAAAGTACCTGGTGCAATTACATTGCACCAAACTTATTTTTTAATTACTTCAATGCCGCCCATGTACGGACGCAGCACTTTCGGAATTACGACGGAACCGTCTGCCTGCTGATAGTTTTCCAGTACAGCGGCAACCGTACGGCCTACGGCAAGACCGGAGCCGTTCAATGTATGCACGAATTCCGGTTTTGCTCCCGGATTGCGGCGGAATTTGATATTGGCACGGCGTGCCTGATAATCGCAAACATTGGAGCAGGAGGAAATTTCACGGTACATATTCTGACTAGGTAGCCATACTTCAATATCGTAAGTCATGGCAGCCGTAAAGCCGATATCGCCCGTGCAGAGTTTTACGACGTGATACGGAATTTCCAAAAGCTGCAATACTTCTTCTGCGTCATGCGTCATTTTTTCCAGTTCATCAAACGAAGTTTCCGGTTTAACGAATTTAATCATTTCCACTTTATTGAACTGGTGCTGACGGATAAGTCCGCGCGTATCACGGCCGGCGCTGCCTGCTTCCGCTCTGAAGCAAGCCGTATATACACTGTAGTATTCTGGCAGTTTATCGCCATCCAAGATTTCATCACGATGGAAATTAGTCGCCGGAACTTCACCGGTCGGCACTAAATAATAATCCATGCCTTCCAGTTTGAACATGTCTTCCGCGAATTTCGGCAGCTGGCCTGTGCCCGTCATGCTGTCTTTGTTGGCAATGAACGGTGCGAGCATTTCCGTATATCCCTGTTTATCCACATGCAAATCCATCATGAAGTTGATGAGAGCACGTTCAAGGCGGGCACCAAGGCCTTTATAGAAAGTAAAGCGGGCGCCTGTAACTTTAGCGGCTCTTTCTGGGTCCAAGATGTCGAGGTCTGCCCCGATATCCCAATGCGCTTTCGGTTCAAAATCGAATTTGCGCGGCTCGCCCCAACGGCGGACTTCCGGATTGTCGCTGTCATCTTTGCCGACTGGCACACTTTCATGGCACATATTCGGAATGCGCAGTAAAATATCGTGCAGTTCTTCCTGCACTTCGCGCAGTTTGCCGTCGAGCTGGCTGATTTGTTCGCCTACCTGACGCATCTGCGCGATAACTTCATCGGCATTTTCCTTTTTCTTTTTCATCTCGCTGATTTGTTTGGATACAGCGTTTTTCTGGCTTTTCAGGTTTTCCGTTTCTGCGATAATCGCACGGCGCTGTTTTTCCAGTTCCATGAAACGGTCAAGGTTCATCGGATTGTTGCGTTTTTTCAAGTTTTCTAGTACAAGTTCTGGATTGTCTCTGACAAATTTTATATCTAGCATTATTTTTACCTGCCTTTAAAAAATTTATAACGAATGCTATTATATGTACCCGTTGTGCTAGCAAAACATCGAGCTTTTAAGCCAGCACAATAGATATTATATGTAGCATTTTTAATTTTACAACATAATAGCCAAAAATAAAAGTTTATCTTACTGTTTGTTATCTTTATTGAGCTCATCGAGCAGACTCTGATTACCGTTTACCGGTTTTACATTGGCATAACGGAACAGCTGCACAAAAATATCATGCGCAATCGGCGCCGCTATCTGCCCGCCGTAGTAGTTGCCGCCGCCCGGGTCGTTGATAACTACAAGCACTGTAAACTGCGGATTTTCCACCGGGCCGAAGCCGCAGAACGAAGCGATATAATGGCCCTGCAGATAACCGCCGTGCACCATGTCGATTTTCTGCGCCGTACCCGTTTTACCGGCTATATTATACCCTTCAATCGACGCTTTTGAACCGCCGCCCGTCGATACTACCTGCTCCAGCACCGATTTGAGCGTCTTGTCCACATCGGAGTCGATACAGCGGCGCACTTCCTCTTTTTCCATCTGCTGATAAACACTGCCGTCCGCATTGTAAATAGCCTTCACGATATGCGGCTTCAAAAGTACACCGTCATTGGCTATCGCCGACATCGCTGTAACCATTTGCAGCGGTGTAACAGCAATACTCTGCCCGATTGCCGAAGTCGCTACGTCGGAAGCCACCATATCCTTCGGGTCGAACAAAATGCCCGGCTCTTCACCCGGAAGCTCGATACCCGTTCTTTCACCGAAACCGAATTTACGCGCATAATTCATCAAGCGTTCGCCGCCCAGTTTCAAGCCCAATTCGGCAAAACCGGTATTGATGGAATTTTTTACTACATCCAGAAACGTAACCGTGCCGAAACTACCGTCATTCCAGTTTTGAATAACTCTGCCCGAAACTTCCACTCTGCCCGGATCTACGAATATATCCGACGGCGAAACGATTTTTTCCTGAAAGCCGGCCGCCGCTACGATAGATTTAAACGTAGAGCCCGGTTCGTAAATATCGGATACGGCTTTATTTTTCCAGACCATCGGGTCGTATTTGTAAAAATAGTTTGGGTCGTACGACGGACGCATCGCCATTGCCAGAATATCGCCGTTCTGCGGGTTCATGACTACAGCCGTAACTGATTCCGCACCGTGCTCAATCAAAGCTTTATCGAGCGCTTTTTCCACAATGAACTGATACTGCGCATTAATCGTCAGCTGGATATTCTTGCAGTTGGCATCCACCGGCGAATTTATCATGAACACCGAGTCCAAAATCGGCCGTGCCAGCGCATCCGTAAAAATGGACGCTTCCTGGTCCTCGCCCTTTATCATGCTGTCAAACTGCTGTTCAATACCGTCGAGCCCTTTATCGTCCGTACCGACAAAACCGAGTACATTTGCCGCCAGCATATCATTCGGATAATACCGCTTGCTCTCCTGACGGAAACCGAGACATGCAAAATATTCCGGTTTCTGCTTCATTAAATCTTTTACCGCCTTCGTCATCTCCGGTTCCATCTGCCTTCTCAGCCAGACAAAACCGCCGCCTCTGCCGATACGTTCCAGAATTTCCTCTTTGCTCATACCGATAAGCGGCGCCAAATCCGTCGCTACCTGCTCCGGATTTTCCGTATGGTTCGGGTCGACAAACAGCGAGCTCACCATCGTGCTGATTGCCATTTCCTTCATATTGGCATCATAAATCGTTCCGCGCGGCACATGCAGTACGCTTTCTTCCTGCACCTGCCCCTTAAGGCGCTCCATCATCTGTTCGCCCTGCGCAATCTGCACCCAGCCGTACCGTCCAACCAGTACGCAGAAAACACCGAGTAAAACGAAAAACAGCTTAACTATATTGTTTTGTACTTTATTTTTCTTGCTTTGTACTTTCAAGATACGTTTTGCTCCTTAAATATTCAACGTATTATTTTTCTTATTATAGCAAACTCGAAGCAATCAGTGCAAAAAATCCTTAAAATATATCTGATATTTATGCTAAAATAACAGTATATAATTACCTGTTGTTCTAGTTGAGTTCTTCAAAGCAGTATAATAGTTTATATTTAGTGAGGTTAAGCGGCAACAGACAGCGAATATAAACTATTATACTGCTGTTTATAGACTAAATGTTTTACTAGCACAACAGGTGATATATCATTATTTTCGAGGTGAACATCATGAAAATCATTCAGACAAACAGTGCACCGGCAGCTGTCGGCCCGTACTCTCAGGCAGTGGAAACCGACAATTTTGTATTTGCATCCGGTCAGATTGCCCTCAATCCGGCAACAGGTGAAATGGCTGAAGGCATCGAAGCCCAGGCTCATCAGGCACTGAAAAACGCTCAGGCTGTAATCGCCGCTTCCGGTGCAAAATGGGAAAACGTCATCAAAACGACTGTTTTCATCACCAATATCGACGATTTCGGCAAAGTAAACGAAATTTACGCCACATATTTTAAACAGCCGTATCCGGCCCGTTCCTGCGTTGAAGTGAGCAAACTGCCGAAAGGTGCATTAATCGAAGTCGAAGTAATCGCCGCAAAATAAAATTCATAACTAACACAAAAAGGTTGAATGCAGTTTATACTGACATTCAGCCTTTTTTTAAATATTTCCGTTATCCCGCAGATAATCAAGCAGTGCCCGACAGCCCTTATCAATATCAGCATACGTTTCATCGAAATTATTCGTATACCACGGGTCTTTCACATCGCGCATCTCTCCGGCGAACGCCATCATCTTATGCACCTTATGCTGCGTATCCTCGCCGATAATATATCTCAGATTGCGCAGATTATTGTTATCCATCACGATAATATAATCATACATATCATAATCGCTCTTTGTTACCTGCACCGCTTTGCGCTTTGTAAACGGAATATTCATTTCCCGCAATTTCGCCTTCGTACCGTAATGCGTATCTGCGCCTATCTCCTCACGGCTTGTCGCCGCTGAATTGATAATGAATTTGTCCGAAAGTCCAGCTTTGCGCACCAAATCCTTCATCACGAACTCGGCCATTGTCGACCTGCAAATATTGCCGTGGCACACGAAAAGTATCTTAATCATTACTTCATCTCCTCTAAAATCATTCTTCATCAACTAATACATATATCCTGCTTTTTCTTTCTCCTTCTTCCAATAATAAACCTTCATTGACCATATTTTTCAAAAACCGTTTAGTTGTGGATTCTGCCAAATTCAAAATCTGTCTAGCTTCCATATTCGATATACTGCCATTTTCCTTTATATATGCCATAATTAAGTTTTCTCTATTAACTTTTATCGGCTTTTTATCGGCTTTTTTTATCGGCTTTTTATCGGCTTTTTTTATCGGCTTTTTATCGGCTTTTTTTCTATACAAATTAACGCGAAAAGTCTCGCCTATTTCCATAAATTCTGGTTTTGGCAAACCATATTCTTTTGCTCTATTTATTATCCTCTGTATACCGGTTCCCCACTGTTCAATCAAATCCATTTTATTAAAAATTTCGGCAATAACCTTATTCCTAATTTTAGATTTACCGCATACAATTTCCTCTAATGTTAATCCGCCATACAATGAACCTGGTGAAGATACTTCCAATCTATCATCATAAATGGCTATTTGAACAGATGAATTATCCATATAGTTTCTATGCACTTGTGCATTAACTATCATTTCTCTAATTGCACCAGTCGGTAATTCATATTTATCATTTCTGACGAGACCTTCAATCTTTGCACTTTGATTAATATGACGCAATACAAACTGATACGCATTTTCTACTTGCTCATATATTGAACCAGTATATTCCTTTTTATCAATAAAAACATCTCTAGTCGTTCCTTTAAATAACGCACATTGTATTTTCGCAAACGGAAAAAAATCACTTGTCAGTAAAACAAAAGCATTTGTCGCTAAAAACTTGCCATTGCTTTCTTTCAATACTTTCCAATTTACTAACTGCTTTTCCGTCGGCATTTTAACTTCTTCTGATACCGAAGAACTCATATATAGTTGTATATCCTTACAGAGTTTATTTATGGCTTCTGCTGTAACTTCATATCCTACACAAATCTGTTCATCCCACGAAAGATTTTTCCCCTCCATTTCCAATTCTCTAATCTTATCAAAATCGGCTAATCTTGATGTTGCCGCACTTCTGATATATGTACCGCGTTCCTTCCCTTTACTTTTCAAATAATACGGTCTATTGGCTCCCGGATAAATCTTTATAACAAGAATACATTTATCATCTATTGTTGTAGTAGAAATATCCGGTACTATCTGCGGTTCACACGCATCAGAAATTGCATTTGTTACTCTATCCGTAAGTTCAAAGACATTATCTTTATTTATACCCACTATTGACCTATCATCATCAA
Source organism: Megamonas hypermegale (assembly GCA_002314325.1). GTDB lineage: Bacteria > Bacillota > Negativicutes > Selenomonadales > Selenomonadaceae > Megamonas > Megamonas hypermegale_A. The sequence continues at coordinate 152,037 of DCFC01000010.1, read as the reverse complement.
CACCTATAATAAGTCTTCCGCCGCTTGTATTAGCAAATGCTATAATAGTTTTCATATATGTTTCGCTTTTATCAGGCAGTTTCGATTTAAACTCAAGCGTTTTCGACTCGCCTGCAATAAATTCATCAGTTATCATCATTTTGCCTCTTTCATAATTCATCTAAAAATAGTATATTTCATCATTGGCACAATAACAATACTATCTTTACAAGAAAAAGCTCTTGCCGGATATTAATGCAAGAGCTTTTCTGTCATGTTCATTTTTCTATTTCAGTTTCTCAAATCTGTATTTCTGTACTACATCAGGATATTTTTCGTGGTCAACTTCACTCATAAACATATCTACAGGACGGATATAATCCTTGTAGTCGCCGTACAACGCTTTATACACCACAAACTTTTCACCCGTTTCCGTATGTTCAGCAACGGTTATAATCAAATACTTGTTATTTTTGAAATGCAGCCAGATTTCCCCTGCTTTCGGTAATTCTCTATTCATTGTTCTTATCCCCATTTCTATAAATAAATTTTTACTACTCCATCTAATTCTCAAAAAATTATATATTAACTATTTTTCTTGATTGTATTTATTTAATTCTTTTATTTTATTATCTGCTAATCCTGAATAAACAAGCATATCCCATAAAGTAATACATTTCTTAAAATTTGACCTTAATGAATGCTTTTCTCCTTTTAATAAAGTAGGTTCATCTTTTATCGCTAATTTTATAAATTGTAATAAATCTTCTGTATTAATTTTCTCAAAATCACTCTTAAAAATATCTGATATTGTTTTATTTAATCCATATTGCTTATAATGTTCTAATATACAAGGCATATTAATATATTCAATAAATTTCCCCTCTATAATGGCTTTTCTCCTTTCTCGTGATAATAAATCTAGCGTAGATTTCTCTAAAGATTTTTCTACTTTTTCATTTAAACAATCAATTGATTTACATCGACTTACAAATTGTCTAATAGGCCAAATGGTACGTCCATTATTCAAAGCAGGAATAGCCTCTTTTAAAATCATATTATCATCATATTGTAAATCAGATTCTCCTATCGCATAAAGATATATTTCTTCTGCTTTTATACCTCTATAACCAACTTTTCCAAATTTACCATAAACACCTACACCAACAACAAAATCTATATCACCATCAGTATTTTCAATGTCTGTAGCAATATACAATCGTTCAGTTGGTTTATTTGTTTTTACAAGCTCATAAAGTTGACTTTTTATTCTACGAAGAGCTTTTACATCATATTTAACAGTATTATCTAATATAGCCGAATATAAAACAGAATAATCAAATAACCTAATATTTTCCATTGATACTATTTTGCCATTATTGAAATCAAATTGCTTTTCATTAATTCCTTCTTCATTTTTAGATTTTGCCCATTCTATAAAAATTAATCTTTTCTTCAATTGTTCTAATTGATTATTTTCAAGGCACTCTGAAATAGAACATAATATACGTCGAATATTAGCATCATTAACACTATATCCTAAAAATATAATCGGTCGCTCTAAAAAAAGGGTTAATATTTTCGCACTTAAATATTCTTTTTTTCTAATAAATAAATCATAATCATGTGAATTAATTACTATAGAATTTGGTTTAGAACAACAACCATGTATTTTATATATTTCTGCTATTTCATAAATTGTAGAAAAAAGTAATTCGTCCTGACCTATATATGTTTTAAAAGAATCTTTACCAAAAATATTCTCAAGAAACAAATCATAATTAGTTGTAATAACACAACTAATATTTTTATTTCCTATTTTCTTTAACAACTCAATTTCATTGGGGTATTTACCTTCTATATTTTTACTCTTTTCCTTAAAAAAATCTGCCATACAAAATTTAAAAGGTGATATCTTATCATTTATATCTTTTTCATGACATTTTCTGCTTTCAGCGTATTCATCATCTGTAAAATAAATATTATTAAAATCCGCTTCTATATAATCTGCAATTCTTGGATAAATTTTCTCTAATGAATCTGGATACTCTCTTTTTGCTTTATCATAATAGTATTCATAAGGATATTTAAAACAATACATCTTCAATAAATCTTCCCAATTTGGAAGGTCTAAATATCTTCGTGTTAAACCAGAACCAATAAAAAGAACTGGCAACGCTGATGCATTAGATAACATATTAATAATTTTATTTTTCATATTAAAAATCCTCTATTATTATAAAATCTTTAAACTATTTTAGTTACAAATTCTCTACATTATCTAAAAGTTGATTTAATTGTTTAACTATACGTTTTTGCTCTGCTATTGGTGGCAACGGAACTAATAATGTGTCCCATAACCCTTTATTAATAATTGGTGTTGCTGTTCCTCCAGCTTTATTCTTCATAGATATTATAAAATATTGTGCTTGCATAACAAAAAATATATATTTATTTAAACAGATTATAGATGTTATTGAATTTATTTGTTGATTAAAAGTAACCTCTCTATCAATCATAGCAACTTTCCCTATAGAACCACCTATACATACCTGTAATATAGAACCTTTTTTACAGTTCCTTGCAAAATTTTTTCCTAATAAAGATAGCCCTTGATTATTATAATTTACTTTATCATTTAAAATATCTTTAGGAGTAATAAATGGAATATCATTTCCCTTATATTCTAACTTTTCTCTAGATGGTGTGTTTCCTGTTTTAGTTATTCCAATTTCTCCTAATCTTACCCAACGCCAATTTTCCGGTATTTCAAAGAGTATTTCTTCTTCTATTATTGGTGGCAGAGGTTTTTGTTTTTTTATTTTCTTTTCTTTAATCAGTTTTTCTTTTTCTTTGCGGATTTCTGCCAGTAAATCATCTACATTGTCATCTGTAGGTAACTGCTCCGTAAGTTTGCCTTGAATAGCAGCCTGCAATAAAGATTTTTTTAATTTATTAGGAAAATTTTTTTGCAATAAAGATAATTTTTCTTCATTTGCTTCTAAATCAAGTAAATTTTTCCAAATAGAATCTATCTTTTCTACTATTTGTTGTTGCTCTTTTAACGGCGGTAAAGGAATTATTAAATTAATTACCTGTCTAATATAAAAACCTTTTTGCGCAGTTCCTGAAGATTGTGTTTTAAATATATACTGACAATATGGTGATAATAATACATATCTTAAATAATACGAACTTATCTTTGTTCTTATAATTGTAACGCTACGCTGAAATGTTAAATTATAATTCTCCCTATATACAATAGCATTTCCTATACTCCCAACAGAAGAAAATAATATATCATCTTTTTTCAAATCCGTTCTAAGATTGCATTTATCAAAATTTTCTTTTGATAAATATCTCATTTTCTCTAAATTGACTAAATTTATATCTCCAATATTAGTAGACGAAGCCATTAAATATTTTGTTTTTTGATGTTCTCCTGCTGGTGGATTATGATCACCATCAACAATTTTATAAGAAATTTCTCCTAATCTTACCCAACACCAATTATCAGGAATTTCAAACGGTATTTCCTCTGCTGTTATTTCCGGCAAAGATTTTTGTTTTTTTATCTTCTTTTCTTCTATCAGCCGTTCTTTTTCTTTTTTTATTTCTGCTACAAGGTCGGCGGCGTTGCCGTCTGTAGGTAACTGCTTTGTCAATTTTCCTTGTATTGCCGCTTGCAGGACTGCTTTTCTCAGTTTGTCGGCTAGCATATTTTCACTCCTAAAAGTTTTTCAATTTCTTGAAGCTGTTCGTCTATTTTCTTATTTAAAGCAGTTCGCTCTTCTTTATACCGCATAATCGTTTCTTCCGGTGAAAGTATTTCTTCTTCAATGGTCGGATAGCCGCACAAATCTATATCAAATCCGCGCTGTTCGATTTCTTCGTACGTATATGCTTTAGCTTTGTATGTGTCCGTTTCGCTGTCTTTTATTTCCTGCCGGTTTTTCCACCAGTTCATGCAATCTGTAAAATGCTCCAGTTTCATCGGCTTTGTTTTGGAGAAATGTTTATATCCTTCCGGCATATCCACACGATAAAACCATGTATTTTCTGTTGCTCCCGTATTATCAAAGAAAATAATGTTCGTAGTGATTGATGTATACGGTGCAAATACGGAACTCGGCAGACGGATAATTGTATGCACGTTAAATTCATCAAACAGCTTTTTCTTTATAGCAGTCTTGGCATTATCCAGCCCGAACAGGAAGCCGTCCGGAATGATAACCGCCGCTCTGCCGTTTTGTTTCAGTCTGTACATAATCAGAGCAATAAACAAATCTGCTGTTTCACTGCTGCGCATATCCGCCGGAAAGTTTTCCTTTATTATCTCATTTTCCGTACCTCCATACGGCGGGTTCATCAATATCACTTCAAATTTATCGTTTTCCTTATAATCCCGTACTTTTCGTTCCAGTGAATTGGCATTATATATCTGCGGATTGTCTATATCGTGCAGCAGCATATTCGTTACGCACAAAAGATGCGGCAGCGGTTTTTTCTCTATACCGTATACTGCATTATTGAACTGCTCTCTGTCTTCCACATTATCCATATCTTTACTTAAATGATTGAGTGTTGATGTTAAAAATCCGCCCGTACCGCAGGCAAAATCGGCTACGTGTTCGCCCAGTTTAGGATTTACCATTTCTACGATAAAATCCGTAACGGCTCTCGGTGTGTAGAATTCTCCCGCATTGCCGGCGCTTTGCAGACTTCTCAGGATTGTTTCGTAAATATCGCCGAAAGCGTGCAGTTCTTTCATATCATCAAAATCTATTTCGTTGATTTCATTGATTAGCTGACGGAGCAGAACACCGTCCTTCATATACTGATTGGTGCTCAAAAACGCATCGCGCAGAATTTTATGTTTCATCGGCGCATCTTCCGGCAGTTTTAAATTTTTTAACTGCTTGAACAGTTTTTCATTGACGAATTCCAACAAACTATCTCCTGTTAAGGCTTTACCGTCTTTATTATCAACCGCCCAATTTTCCCATTTACATTCTTCCGGCAGAACAGATCTATAATCTTCATCAAAAGACCATTCTTCTTCTTTTTTGGCATAGATTTTTAGAAACAGCAGCCACGTCAGCTGTTCTATGCGCTGGGCATCGCCATTTACGCCGCTGTCGCCCCGCATTATATTCTGGATATTTTTTACAAAAGCCCCTAAACTCACACTTAATCTCCTTTATCAATTATTATACATAATCTGTTTCCTGCTTATTCTGCGGCATATCCTGTGCATAAATCAAGTCGGTAAGTTCGTCTACCGCTTCAAAATACTGTTTTTTGCCGCCGAATAATTTGGCTATCTTCACCATACTGCCCCATTTGGCAAATTTCTTATTACGCAGAACCTGCGGATTTTGAATTTCCGTAATCCCTTCATCCATATATTCTTCCATCAAAGCGTCAAGTACCTGCCGACATGTTTCGGAATATTTACCAAAATAATTTTTCTTTTTCACATTAGCAATGCGTTCTTTACGCGTCAAAGGTTTCTGATCATACGCTATATGCAGGATTAAATCAAATTCGTCCAAATCATCTCTGCCTGTAGCCTTTTTTAATTCTTCCAGTGAAACATTGCATTTTTCCAGTTCTTCAATAATTACCTGTTTTTTGGCAGTTCGGCTCCACGCATTGATAAAATCATTTAAGGAAGCATATTCTCTGCGAATATTTTTCTTACTGTAGTCAACAAGACTTTCCGTTATAAGTTTTCCGTCAGCGTCAAGATACTGTACACGCTCACTTACAATATTCACATCTACACCGTTTACATGGTATTTCTCTTTAACTTCATGTACTTCCGGCGGCGTAAATACAGGCTCATCCGACTCTGTTTCCGTATTATCGGTATCCTGTCCGTCTTTCGGCAATGAATTATCCCCATCTATAACAGTTATCGGTTCGCCGTCAAAATCCGGGTCGGAAAACAATCTCGTTACACCTCGAAAATCCATAATGGTAAAAAAGTTTTTACCGTAATCAGGATTTAATCTCGTTCCGCGTCCGATTATCTGTTTAAATTCTATAATCGAATTTATATTATTCTCCAATACTATCAGTTTACACGTTTTAGCGTCAACACCGGTTGTCATCAATTTGGAAGTCGTTACAATCGTAGGATATTTCTCTACAGGGTCGATAAAGTAATCTAATTTTGCCTTTCCTTCTTTATTATCGCCGGTAATGCGCATAATATAATTCGGATTTACCTTCATAATATCGCTATTTTCATTTATAAGTGCCTGTCTCATTCTTTCCGCATGTCCGATATCTACGCAAAATACGATAGTCTTGCTGTATCTACCATTTTCCTTGAGCCAGCGCGTTATTCTTTTGGCTACTTCTTTTGTCCGCTCATCGATAATCAAAGTTTTATCAAAATCCGTTCCCGTATAAACTCTGTCTTCTATTTCCTGCCCGTTCAAATCTATCTGTCCTTTATACGGTCGCCAGCCTTCGCTATCTCTGTCTATATTTATGCGGATAACTTTATACGGAGCCAAAAATCCGTCGGCTATTCCCTGTTTCAAACTGTATGTATAAACAGGTTCACCGAAATATGACTGATTGCTGACCTCCTTAGTTTCCTTCGGCGTTGCCGTCAACCCGATTTGGACAGCATCTTTAAAATAATTCAAAATAGCTCGCCACTGCGAATCATCTTTAGCACTGCCGCGATGACATTCATCCACAATAATCAAATCAAAAAACTCCGGCTTGAACTGGCGGAAAATTTCTTCACCGTTATCGCCAACAAGCTGCTGATATAAACTCATATAAATTTCATACGAACTATCCAAATGCCGGTTTTTCACTTTCGTTATAACTTTTTCAAACGGCTTGAAATCCTGCCCGATAGTCTGGTCTATCAAAATATTTCTATCCGCCAGATAAAGCACACGGTTTACTTTCTTTGCACGAATTAATCTGTAGACAATCTGAAATGCCGTATACGTTTTACCCGTTCCTGTCGCCATCACCAGTAAAATACGTTTTTGGTTTTTAGCTATAGCTTCAATCGTTCTGTCTATCGCTATACGCTGATAATATCTCGGTTTTTTATTATTGAAAGTATCTATATAATACGGTTCCTGCACAATTTTTTCCGTTTCTTCATCCAATTCTTTCCCAACGCAGTAACGCTGCCATAATTCTTGCGGTGTAGGAAATTCATCTATTTTTAATTCTTTTGTCTTTCCCGTAAAAAAATCATACTCAATAAAACCTTTGCCGTTGGACGAATAAGCAAATTTTATATCCAGCATTTGAGCATATTCCATTGCCTGGTTCATTCCGTACCCTACAGGAAACTTCATCTGTTTCGCTTCCACAACAGCTAACGGCTGTTTTACTACGCCGTAAGTCATAATATAATCCGCTTTTTTTGCCGCTCCGCGCGTTACACTATTGCCATGAACCTGCACGGCACCTTTTGTGATGTAATACTCATAAAAAATATCTTCTTTATGCCAACCGGCTTTTTCAATAGCAGGCTTTATATACCGAAACTTCACATCTTCTTCCGTTAAATTGACTGCCATATAATCACATCCTTTCTATTTCATCTATCTAATATTCAATTATAACACTTACATTAATCTTCTTTATAAACAATCCGAAAATAATCCAGCAAATTTTTAAATCTGTCCTGAGCTGTCAAACAAGTATCTATTAAAAATCCTCTTTCCTTATTCCATTCATGCAATCCACGATAATAAAACATTTTCAAATCATCACTGATAATAAACGGCACTATATTATTCTTCAAACATTCTTTCAGCATAATAAGTCTGCCTATACGTCCGTTGCCGTCCTGAAACGGATGAATAGTTTCAAAATCCGCATGAAAAGCAATAATTTCCTCCAATGTTTTCTTTGCTGTAGAATTATACTGCTTTAATAACTGCTTCATTTTTCCGCTTACCTGTTCAGGTTGTGCTGTCCTTCTTCCTCCGACTTCATTGGGCAATCTTTTATAATCTCCTATTGCAAACCAATCTTTTCTGCTATCACTTGTTCCGTTTTTTAATGTTTCATGCAGTTTTTTTATAAAACTTTCTCCCAGTTTATTGTTTGCATTATCAATAACCATATCTATACAGCGAAAATGATTTGTCGTCTCTATAATATCATCTATATTTACGGCAGTCTTTGTCATACCGATAGTATGCGTTTCAAAAATATACCGCGTCTGCTCATGCGTCAACATACTGCCTTCCATATGATTGGAATTATACGTCATATCTATCTGCAGTCTATGATAAATTCCGCCGGAAAGTCTGCTTTCCTTTTCTCTTTGCAGAACGGACAATAAAGTATTTGCACTTTTCTTACTGCGTTTTTTTCGCAACGGTTTTTCTGCCGTTTCCGGAATATTCCAAGTCTTTCCCGTCAGAAAAACTCCCGTTATTCTTCCCTCTGCACAGTAATTGCGCACCGTACGCTTTGAAACATTCCATTTTTTGGCAAATTCTTCGACCGAACAATATTTCATAAATTCACCTTCATTTCCTAATTAAATTTATTTTATGCTGCTATCGGCAAACTATCAAGTAAAAAAATATCTATTTTTTCAATTTTATTTTGCCGATAAAATATAAAAAACAGCAGATACATAAATTGTACCTGCTATTTTTTCTTTATATCTTTATAGTTAAATGTTTTCCAAGTTTTTTTGTTTCGTTTCTATACCGAGACTGAATACGGCAACGGCAATGATTACGAATACCGCGGCAAACATATAAAATACGGTGTGCATATCGCTGCCCGCTTCAATCATAAGACCGACAACAAACGGCGCCGCCATGCCGCCGATACGGCCGATACCTGCCGCCCAGCCGCTGCCCATGGCACGGATTGCCGTCGGATAAAGTTCCGGCGTATAGGTATAAACAACGCCCCATGCACCGAGATTAAAGAATGACATTACGCAGCCCCAGAAAATAATCATCTGCGCCGTATCCGCCTGGCCGAAAAAATAACTTGCCACGCCGCTCATGCACAAAAAGAGCGACAGCGTGTATTTTCTGCCGATTTTATCGACAAGCCATGCCGCGCAGAAATAGCCCGGCAACTGAGCAAATGTGATTAACAGTACATATTCAAACGTTTTGACAAATTCAAAACCCTGCTGATAAACGATAGCTGGAAGCCATGTGAAAATACCGTAATAGCTGTAAACGATACCGAACCAGACAATCCAAAGCATGATAGTGCGCGCTAGATATTTTCTTGACCATAAATCCTTCAGACGCGGTTTTTCTACTTTTATTTCTTCTGTTTTTACAGTTAAATCGCCGTTATATTTAACGCCCAGCTTATTTTCCAAATCGCTGACAATTTTCTGTGCTTCAGCAACTTTACCTTTTGATAAAAGATAACGCACTGATTCCGGCATGTGCAGGCGGATGAAAAATACGTAAATTGCCGGCAGTGCACCGATGATGAACGCATAATGCCAGCCGTAAACCGGAATGAACATATAGGCAATGCAGGCTGCGCAAATCCAGCCGACGCCCCAGAAGCTTTCCAAAAGAACGATAAATCTGCCGCGCAGATTGGTCGGAGCATATTCGGACATCAATGTCGCCGCAACCGGCAGCTCGCCGCCCAGACCGAAACCGACAAAGAAACGGAACAGTAGCAGCGATTCATAACTCCACGATATGGCACACAGCCCCGTCGCTATACTGTACATGATAACCGTTGCGGAAAATACCGTCTTTCGTCCGAAACGGTCAGCAATGGAACCGGCAACTACAGCACCGAGGGCCATACCGACAAGACCGATGGAACCGATAGCTCCCATCTGCGTCGCCGCCAAGCCCCACTCTTTGCCGAGCACCGGCAGAACAAAACCGATAAGACCTGTATCCATGGCATCAAACAGCCAGCCAAGACCTGTTATGAATAATAACTTATAATGAAAACTACCTACAGGCAACGCTTCTAATCGTTGCAATAACATTTTCTATCTCTCCTTTATAGCTATCAATTCTATTGTCATGACAGCAAAATTTACACATATTGTAATACAAAGGGAAGAAATTTACAACAATTTTTGTAAAAAATTTTTCATAAAATTTTATTGATGATACAATATATAATGTGTATTGTTCATTTTTCTTTTGAAGCCAAAAGAAAAATGAACCAAAAAGAAAATCTTTTAACGTTTCGCTATCGCTGCACTGGGCGAGCCTTCGTAGCTCTTTAACAAGTACAGACGATACAATGGTTCGAAACGTTTAAATTTGGCTCGTGCCTTCTGTTTCTATCAGGAACTAAAATTTGAGCTGTTAACACTACAATCCGCTACTTATACTAAAACTTTCATCCATGTTAGAGATTTTCACGGTAGCTTTAGCTATTAAAAATAAAATTTATTAGATGTGCCTTTAGTTCAAATGTTTGAGCGAAGCGAGTTTTTGAACGTTACAGCTAATAAATTTTATTTTTAAAGTGAAAATCTCTTATGGNNCAAAGAAAAATTGCCCGGCGCAATATAAGAATAAATTAAGAAATTAATTCTCTTTATCTTATATTGCGCCGAATTAGCACTTTCTTTTATTAAAATAAATAAAAAGGATTTTTTTCTATGTTAGAATTTATAATCGGTCGGGCTGGTACGGGCAAAACTACCTATTGCCTTGATAGGATTGAGGAAAAGCTCCGCCAATCACCGCAGGGAAATCCGCTTGTCCTGCTGCTGCCCGACCATATGACTTTTGCCCTTGAGAGGCAACTTGCCTACAATTTAAAAGATGTCGGCGGTTTTTCCCGCGCTTATGTGCTCGGCATGAGCCGCCTTGCCTATCAGATTTTAATGCGCTGCGGCGGGGCAATCTGTCCGCACCTTTCGGAAATAGGCAAACAACTGCTATTGTCGCGTGTTTTGAGCAGACAAAAGCTGTCCATTCTTGCCAAAGCGGCAAGACAGCAGCATTTCACCTCTTCCGTCGCCAGCATTATCGAGGAATTCAAAACGGCCAATATCACTTCGGCTGAATTGAAAACCGTGGCTTCCGTCGTGGAAAATGAAACGCTGAAGCAGAAACTTACGGATTTATCTTCCATTTACGAAGGGCTCAATACCCAGACGCAAGGACGCTACCATGATACGGAAGATATTCTGAGCCTTGCCATTGCCAAGCTGGATGAATGCACGTGGCTGAAAAATTCCGAGATATGGATTGACGGGTTCGACGCATTCAATCCGCAGCATTATTTAATTCTGGAAAAACTTTTTAAACTGGCCAAAGATATTCATCTTACTATCTGTATCGACAATTTGAATGCTGTTGAACACGAAGCGCAGGCGGCACTGTTTCACCGCCAGTATCTCATCTATCAGCAAGCGGGCAAAATCGCCTGTAAACTGGATATTCCCGTAAAGACGACCATTTTAAGCGAAAACCGCCGCCATAAACAAAAAGATTTGGCGTTTATCGAACAGCATTTATTTAAATTTCCCCTGCAAAGCGCTGACTATGCAGGCGGTCTTTCCCTTGTGGAAACGGCCAACCGCCGTCTAGAATGCGAAGCTGTCGCTTCTGATATTCTGCGGCTGTGCCGCGATGAGAACTACCGCCATCATGAAATCGGTATTCTGCTGCGCGCGGAAGATGAATACGGCAATCTGCTCGAAGCAGTCCTCACCGATTATGAAATTCCGTATTTCAGCGATACCAAGCGCCAGTCCTCCCATCATCCGCTGGCGGAATTAATCCGTTCCAGTCTTGAAGCCGTGCGCACCTGGCAGTATGAACCGCTGTTCCGCGCTTTTAAAACGGATTTTTTCGCTGCCTCCCGCTCGGAAATCGACGCGCTGGAAAATTACGTGCTGTCTTTCGGCATCCGCGGCGCGTCCCGCTGGCTATCAGAAAATGACTGGCAGTATTCCCGCAACCGCCAGATTGACTCTATGGTGCCGGATGAAGAGGAAAAGCAAAATCTCTCCGCCGTCAACAATACGCGCCGCCTGTTGACTGCACCGCTTAAAATTTTCCGTGAACAGGTGCAAAATGCCCAAACGGTTGAAGATTATACACAGGCACTCTATGATTTTCTCGTACAGATGCAGGTTCCCGAAAAACTCATGCAGTGGCAGACGCAGGAAGAAACGGACAGAGCTCTCGCCAAAGAACATCAGCAAATCTGGAACAGCATAATCGAACTGTTCGACCAGATGGTGCAAACCTGCGGCAGTGACTATATTTCGGCGCAAAATTACGAACAGCTCATAAACGACGGACTGGACAGCATAAAAATATCCCTCATTCCGCCCGGCTACGATTATGTAACGATTGCTCCGTTTGAACATAATACGCTGAACAACAAGAAAGCCATCTACATTCTCGGTGCCAATGAAAAAATCATACCGCGCCGCGCTAAAACGGAAGGGCTTTTAACGGATGCTGAGCGTCTTGTCCTGGCAAGTCAGGGGCTCAATATCTCCGGCGGCGTCAGCGAGGACAATTTTGCCGAACGGTATCTGCTCTACAAAGGCTTCAGCCTTGCCACCGATTATCTGTGGGTGTCGTATGCTCTTGCCGACAACGAAGGAGCCGGTCTCAATAAATCCATTTTAATAACAAATCTGCGCCAAATCCTGCCCCGCGCCCGTTTCACCTCCATCCCGCTCGAAACGATACGGCAGGACAATATTCTGCAGGTGACGACCATGCGGCGCAGTCTTACCAATTTTACCGCAGCGCTGCGCAAACTGCGCGAAACTGGCCATATGGATGAATTCTGGTACGATGTTTACAACTATCTGCTTAAACAAAAAAACATACCGCTTCATGCCGCCGTTTCCGGCATCTTCGCCCATGCGCCGCAAGAAGTCCTGCCGCCGGCTCTTGCCGCCCGACTGTATACGAAGCATAAAACGCTTAAAGGCAGCGTGACACGCTTTGAACAGTTTTTCAACTGCCCGTTCAAGCATTTCGCCCACTATGCACTGAATTTGCAGGAACGCCAAGAAATTCGCTTTGCCTCGCCCGATTTGGGAATTCTGCTCCACGCTGTCATGCACCAGTTCGGCAATATACTGGCGGAACAAAACCGCAGCTGGCAGTCCGTCTCACCGCATGAATGCGAACAGATATGCGATAAAATCATCAGTACGATTGCACCGAAACTGCAAAATGAAATCCTGCTCAGCACCAGCCGCTACAAACATCTGCTCGAACGTATCCGCGAGCTTTCCGTACTGTCGTTAACCCGCCTGATTGAATTTGCCAAGCACAGCCAGTTCAAACCGCGGGCACTGGAACAAAGTTTCGGACTCGGCAGTTCCATGCCGCCGCTTATATTCAGCGACGATGACGGACACAGGATAGAAATCACGGGGCAGATTGACCGCATTGATACGGCGGACAATTACTATCTCGTCATCGACTATAAATCCGGCAATGCTTTTATCAACTTATTACAAGTCTATTACGGACTGCGGCTGCAGCTTTTAACGTATCTGCTCGTCGCAAAAAACACCGCCGCCGCGCTTCTGAACGAAAACGACGCCGTTCCGGCAGGCATACTGTACTGCTTTTTGAAAACACCGCTGATTACCAGCAAAACGAAACTGTCCGGCGAACAGCTGTGCACGGAAATTGACAAAAAGCTGAAAATGCCCGGCTGGGTTCTTGCCGACCCGGAAATCATCAAAAAAATCGACGATTCCTTGAATTTCATCAAAGTCCGTTTAAATAAAAACCAGGACGATATTTCCGCGCTGAGCCGCTCCTATGTAAAAACACAAGAGGAATTTGACCTGCTTTTGCACCATATCGAAGCTACGCTCAAAGACGCCGGCAAACGCATATTGCAGGGAGAAATGGCGATTTTCCCGTACAAGACGAAGACGGAAACGGCATGCACCTACTGCCCGTATATCTCCATCTGCCGCTTCGACAGAACGATTGCGGGCTACGCCTATAACGAACTGACCGATACCGATGAAGAACAGATTATGCAAAAACTGCGCCAGAAAGAAGGGATTTCATGCCTTGGTCCAAACAGCAAGAACGAGCCATAAAAACTCGCGGTAAAAACATTCTCGTCGCGGCTGCCGCCGGTTCCGGCAAAACCTCCGTACTGGTGGAACGCGTCATACAGCATATTATCAGCGGCGACTGCGACATCAACGAAATTCTCGTCGTCACCTTCACCAATGCCGCCGCCGGCGAAATGCGCCAGCGCATAGCTCAGGCAATTGCCCAAAGACTGCCTGACAAGGAAAAGGAACGCCAGCTCATTCTGTTGAATGCCGCTTCTATCTCCACACTGCATTCATTCTGCCAGAATATCATCCGCCAGAATTTCCACCAGATAGAGCTCGACCCAAAGTTCCGCCTGGCCAATCCGCAGGAAATCGACCTTCTAAAACTCGATGTGCTGGATGAATTGTTTGAAGCAAAATACGACAGCGATAATAACGGCGATTTTCTGGAGTTCACCGACACCTACGGCAACGAACGCGGCGACGACAGTATCTACGATATCATTCTAAAGCTCTACGAATACGCACAAAGCCAGCCGTTCCCCGAAAAATGGCTGCAATCTCTGCCGGATTATTTCACTATGCCGGAAAATACAAAGGACTGCACCTGGCTGCAGATTATAAAAGATACCGTCATAAATCAACTACAGCTGGCACAAGACAATCTGCAAATCATCCGGCAGGAAGCCGCTGAGCTCAATCTTGATTACTGTCTGAAAACAATCGCCAAAGATACCGATTTAATCGACAATCTGCTGAGTCTGGCACAGACTGATTTCACTGAACTTTATACGGCCGTAAACGAAATAAAATTTTCCGTAATGCGTGCGCCGAAAGGCACAGATGAACAACTGAAAGAACGCTTTAAATCCATGCGCGACGACGTGAAAAAAATCATCGCCGGTTTAAAAGACAATTATTTTGCCCAACCGCTCGATGAAACGCTTGCCGATATGCCGCAGCTGCAAAAACAGGCGGCAACGCTCTGCCGGATTACACTCGATTTCACCGCCGCCTTTGCCCGCGCCAAAGCTGAAAAAACCATTGTCGATTTCAACGATTTGGAACATTTCACGCTGAAAATCCTCGCCGACAAAAACTCTACCGCCGACAATCTAATTCCCACCGACACGGCGCGCACGCTTCAGCATAAATACAAGGAAATCATGGTCGATGAATATCAGGACACCAACGGTGTGCAGGAAGCCATTTTAAAATTAATCGCTTCATCCGATACGCCCAATCTGTTTTTCGTCGGCGACGTTAAACAGAGTATTTATAAATTCCGCCTGGCTGAACCGGAACTGTTTTTAGCAAAATACAATACGTATCCGAAGCGCACAGACTGCGAACGCATTGACCTGGCGCAGAATTTCCGCAGCCGCAAAGAAATCCTCGACGGTGTGAACTTCATTTTTTCCCAGATTATGACGGTCAAGGCGAGCGAACTCGACTACGGCGAAGCAGAAGCGCTGCGCCGCGGCTTTGATTACCCGGAAAACGCCCGCAGCCTGCGCTCACCGATAGAAATTGCCTTATTTGCCAAAGAAAACAATAATGCTGCCGCTGCAAACGATGAAACGGACGATTTGCAGGGATTTGAAAAAGAAGCCGCCTATATCGTCAATCGCCTAAAACAGCTAATGCAGGACAATTACCTCGTTTTCGACAAACAGGAAAAAAATTACCAGCCGCTAAAGTGGCGCGATATCGTCATTTTACTGCGCTCCGTACAGGATAAAGCAAAAATTCTCACGGAAAAACTGCGCGATGCCGACATTCCCGTCTACGCCAGCATTGAAACGGGCTATTTTCAGGAAACGGAAGTGCGCCTGATGCTGTCGCTGCTTCAAATCGTCGACAACCCGAAACAGGATATTCCGCTAACCGCCGTTTTGTATTCGCCGATTGTAAATCTGACGGCCGAACAGCTGGCACGTATCCGTCTTGCCTGCCCGCAGGGCGATATGTACAGCGCGCTGAATGCTGCCGCTGCTGAAAAAAGCCGCCTGAAACAAAGTTTAAAACAGAAAATCACTCATTTTCTAGCCAAGCTGGAAAAATGGCGCAATTACGCCCGCTGTCACAGCGTGCCGGAACTTATCTGGCTATTGCTGGACGAAACGGGCTATTACGATTACGTCGGCGGTCTGCCGGAAGGCATGGTGCGCCAGGCCAATCTGCGTGCTCTGTACGACCGCGCCGCCGGATACGAACAAACTTCCTTCCGCGGACTGTTCCGCTTTCTGCGTTTCATTCAGAAAATGCAAAACACCGGCAACGACCTCGCCGTCGCCCGCAGTCTCGGCGAAAGTGAAAATGTCGTGCGCATTATGAGTATTCATAAAAGCAAGGGGCTGGAATTTCCAGTCGTCATTCTCGCCGATATCGGCAAACAGTTTAATCTGACCGATATACAAAATCCCGTGCTGTTTCACAAAAAACTGGGGCTGGGTCTGTATTTAAACGACGCCCGCCACCACGTGCGCTATCAGACACTCTCCCGCCAGGCCATCGCCCAGCAGATTATCCGCGAAAACAAAGCAGAAGAAATGCGCGTGCTGTACGTTGCCATGACGCGCGCCCGCGAAAAACTGATTATGACCGGCTCGGTGCGCGATTTTACCAAATTTGCCGCTTACTGCGCCAAACAGACAAACTCCTCCGACCGCATTCTGCCGGAACACATCATTACAAATGCCCGCTCCTATCTCGACTGGATAGGCCCGGCTCTCGCCCGCCACACTGACGGTCTGCCGCTGCGCAGCAATAGCGATAATACAGCCGCAGCACTGTTAAAAGACAGCTCTTCCTGGCAAATATCCTTCATTGATAAAATCAGCGATTTAACAGAGCCGGCAGAACATGACCAAGCGGATGAAATCCTAAATACCGTAAAAAAATTACAGCCGCTACCGCCGACTGATAATAAAATATGGATTGAAAACAGACTCGGCTGGATTTATCCGCATCAAGAAGGGCTCACTATTCCGGCGAAACTCTCCGTTACGGAAATCAAGCAACGCTTCAATCTCGGCGAGGACGAATACACCACGCGCTACTACGAAGAATTCAGCTTCCATCGCCCGCAATTTATCCAGAAACACACTGCCATGACCGCAACCGAATACGGCTCGCTCCTGCACACTGTCATGCAGCATCTGGACTTTTACGGCGACCTAAGCGATAAAGGTATTCTGCATCAGCTGGAAAATATGGCCGACAGAGAAATCATCGCCAAAGAACATATAAACAAAATCTACCGCAAAAATATCCGCGACTTTCTTTTCAATCCGCTTGCAAACAATACAAAACCGGTGATAGAACGATTGCGCCGCGCTAAATCCGTCCAGCGTGAGCTTGCATTCAGCCGCATGATAGACGCTAAGAAACTGCTCTACACGCAGGCAAACGATAACGATACTATCTTTGTGCAAGGGATTATCGACCTGTTGATTGAAGAAGATGACGGCTTTGTACTGCTCGATTACAAGACGGATAATAATCCTGAAGATATCGTCCGCGAAAAATACGCCGTTCAGATAAAACTCTACGCACAAGCCGCCGCTGAAATCCTGCACAAACCGATAAAAGAAAAATATCTCTATCTATTCCACAGCGGAAAAGCCGTGCAAATGCCATAAATAAAAACAGGCTGCATTGATTTTTATGCAATGCAACCTGTTTTCTTATTTGGCCATATTCTTTCTCACTTTCAGCGGCGTAGTGCCGAAACGCCTGTTAAACATGCGCCGAAACAGCTGATAATTTACAAAGCCGTGCTGTTCCAGAATTTCATAAATCGGCTTATTCGTATTGATTATATCCTGATAGATATATGATAGGCGCAATTCATTCTGATATTCCAGAAAAGTTACGCCCATGTATTTTTTAAAAAAGCGGCAGAAATAATCCGGTCGGAAATAAACCACATCGGAAATCTCCTTCAGCGAAATGGCGTGTTTGTAATTCTGCGTTATATACTGCAAAATCCTATCCATTTTTTCGATATTCTTCTGCTGTTTTTTCAGCTGCATATCCATGACTTTCTCACTGAAATCGGTATACAAAAGATACAATACTTCAAAAAGCATGCTGTTAAACTTCAGAATATAGCCGTTTTCTTTTTCGTCATTGAGTTTCTTCATCGCCAGCAGCAGCTTTTTTATCTGCTCCAATTTATCCGATTGTTCCTCCACATCATTTATTATAAAACGGATGTGCTGTATCTCCGGAATAAATAATCTTATAAAATCAAGGGGTATCTGCACCAGAATGTACCGGCTAGTTCCTTTCGTCCTGTCGGCATGAATTACATTAGAATTTACCAGAAGCAGCCTTCCCGGCTCCATCTCATATGTATTACCGTCAATATAGCAAACCATTCTGCCTTCGAGCATATATCTGATTTCAATGGAACGATGCCAGTGATTTGGCGTATTGATGCCGCTGTCCGTAAACGTACAGAAACGCACCTTTGTAAGCTCTGATGGCGATACTTTTTCATGATAAAGATCTTTTTTCTCCACATTCACACCTCATTTTTCCGATAATTGAAAAAAGTAAAAATCCACCTATTTTTTTGCCAAAATATATACTAAAAATAAAACCATAAATACATTATCATAATAACTGTAAACAGAACAGCAACCAACCAAAACAGTTACTAAATATCACTAAACTTACAATCATTATAGTACGATTTTGCACTAAATTAAACAACTTAGTAACATTTTATAAAAATTTCCGGTGAAAGGTGGGAAGAATATTGACATTCAAATACGCACTATCTTCTGCGGAAGAAGCCCCGCTATCCGCTCCGATTTTACTGACCGGCAGTATCAAAGAAAACCTGATTGCCGCCGGAAAACTCGGCTACAACGCTATTGAAATCCACACTCGCCCCGATGAAAAAATCGACTTTGGCGCCGTAAAAGACACCATGGCAGAACAAAACGTTCAAATTTCGGCCGTAATCACAGGACGGCTCAACACGGAAGGCTTATGCAGCCTTATCGACGACAGACCGTACGTCATGCACGCCGCTATGCTCGGCATGTATCAGTATATCGATATGGCTGAAAAACTCAATACGGACATCGTGCTCGGCTGGACGAAAGGAAATGTTCCTGTCGGCAAAAACCGAGATAAATATCTGAAGCGGCTTGCCTCCAATCTTGATACACTTTCCAGCTATGCTGGAGAGCGCAATGTCAAAATTCATGCAGAAGTCATCAACCGCTATGAAGTAAATATTTTCACGACAGGTAAGGAAACAATGGATTTTATCCAGCAGTGGTATCTCGACAACGTCTACGTTCACCTCGACACATTCCATATGAACATCGAAGAAACGGACATGCTCGAAACCATTCGCTACTGCAAAGACAGACTCGGCTATTTCCATGTAGCTGACAATACGCGTTCTTATCCGGGAACGGGGCAGCTTCCTTTCCCTGAAATCATGCAGACACTGCAAGAAATAAATTACAACGGATACGTATCTGTTGAATGTCTGCCGGGAAATAACCGCTATAAAACGGCACACGCCGCCATTGAATACCTGAAATCCATCGTATAGATACCATTTTTTCTCTGTATAATCTTAATATTTTTATTTATCATATTTTTCTAACGTAATTTTATTCATCAAGGAGGAACTCATCATGTCAAAATGGCAAATCCCTGCAAAAGGCGGAAATATGGAAGCAGCAAACGGTATTTATTACCAGAATATGACTAATAAAGAAGTTGCTGAACGACTTAAAAAGAACGACGTTATCTTAATCCCTGTAGGTTCTACGGAAAATCACGGTCCGTCCGCTCCGTACGGTGAAGATACGTATCTCGATACACGCTTATGCGAACAGGTAGCTATGGCTACAGGCTGTACAGTAGCTCAGCCAATCTGGTACGGCTCTCATCCGTATCATCATCTCGGTCAGAAGGGCACTATCATGATACCGGAAAAAATCCTGGCTGATTATCTCGCTTACGTATTTGCCGGTTTCTGGAACACGGGCTTCCGCAAAATCATCGTTGTAAACGGTCACGGACAGGATTACGTAATTCCGCTCGCTATCCATACATTCGGTAAAAAATGGCAGGTTCCGGGCATTATCTTATACTGCCATTTCTGGAACGCAGCCAAAGAACAGCTCGACACGAAAGAAAACGGCGGTCCGTACGATACTCCGTTCATTCATGCCGACGAAGTTGAACAGTCCTGGTCGCTTGCACTGTTCCCTGAACTCTGTAAACAGGAAGACGCCGTTAAAACGAGCGCCGCTCCGCTTCTCCCGCCTGGACACATCAACAATTCCGCCGAACGCGGTGTAGGTCCTATCAAATGGTATAACGCTTTCGGCTCCTGCGCTATGGAATGTATCGCCCAGCCGGAAGGCGTCATCGGTGATGCCAGCCTCGCCGACGCTGAAAAAGCCCGTCCTGGCGTTGAACGCACACTCGATTATCTGGAAAAACTCGTCAACGACATTCTGGAAAAATATCCGGCCGGAACTCTGCCGCCGATTGACAAAATGACGCAGCGCAGCCGTGAAGATATTGAAGCAGTAATCAAAGGACCGAACGAACCGGGCGGCCGTCATATCTACACGCTTGAATATTAATACTGCACACTCAAACATCTTCCGCGGGAGAAATTGCTTCTCACAGATTTCTCTCGCCAACATAAACACATAGCTTTGCGTCATATAATACTTTATATTCATAACGTTAACACTCAACCTCTCCCTATAAAGTATTATATGACTAAAAATATCTCACATAACAAATATACTAAATAAAAATATATACACTAAAGAAAAGAAGGGATTTTATCATGAAATGTAAACAGGCATTTATGTACGGACCATTTGATTTAAGAATAGAAGAAGTTGAACTGCCGCCGTTAAAAGATAATCAGGTATTAATCAAACTGAAAGCCTGCGGTATCTGCGGTTCTGACGTGGAATGCTTCGAAGGTAAATCGGCTGAAGGCCGCTACGATATTGCACCGTATACGCCTGGCCACGAATGGGCAGGTCAGGTTGCGCAAATCGGCAGCGCCGTTACTTCACTCAAGCCGGGCGATAAAGTTGTCGGCGACTGCGTACTGCCTTGTTTCCAGTGTGCAAACTGCAAAGACGGAAAAATGCCGTCCGCCTGCCTCAACATGCGCGAAGTTGGTTTCCGTCCAGACTCTCCAGGCGGTTTCGGCGAATACATGATTTTGGAAGAAGCTTATACGCATAAAATTCCGGACGACTGGGACTATGAACTCGGTGCCTGGGTTGAAACATTCAACGTTGGTTACTGGGGCGTATGGGGCAACGGCTGCTGCCCGGATGCTTCCGATGATGTTGCTATCATTGGCGGCGGTCCTATCGGTCTTACGGCTGCCATGGTCTGCAAAACGGCAAATGCTCATGTTATCGTAATCGACCCGCTGGAAGAACGCCGCAAAAACGCGCTCAATTACGGTGCTGATGATGTCGTTGACCCGACAGAAGGCGATTTGGAACAGAAAATCAAAGATTTGACCAACGGCCGCGGTCCTTCCGTCGTTATCGAATGCTCCGGCAATGATATCGGTATCGCTTCCCTGTTTGATATTGCAGGCCACAGTGCACGTGTCGGTGTTGTCGGCCACTCTATCGGCAGAAAAGTTCCGGTTGAAATCGGCAAAACCATCTGGAAAACACTGCATATCGCCGGCAGCGGCGGTACAAGCCACTGGTTCCCGCGCACTATCCGCTTCATGAGCCAGATTAAAGATAAATACGATTTCGCAGCACTCAATACGCATCATTTCAATTTCCGCGACTTAGACAAAGCAATGGATATGGCTTGCAATCACAAAGATATAGCACGCAAAGTTATGCTTACTTTTGATGATTAATCATATAATAACTACCTTTTGATATAGTCGGTGCTGAAAAGTACCGGCTATATTCATAAAATCAACACTTTACCTCTCAAATACAACCCTTTAAACGAATTCACTTTCCCTCTACGCAATTATTTATACCCAATATTTTCCGCAATACTGAAGGAGGAATTATCATGCGAGCATTTTATGTAAAAGCAGAACATGCGCCGAAACCGGGATACGTGCTGTCCGAACGGGAAAAATCCACCGGCAGAGCACTGCGCGGCAATCAAATCTGGAAAAATATTCACGGTTCCGTCGTTGACCGCCCTGAACCGGTCTGCGGCGAAAATCAGGTTAAAATAAAAGTCGGTGCTGCCGGAATTTGTGGTACTGACCAGCATTTACTCAAAAAAGACGCTGACGGCTACTCCATGTACGATGGCCACAGCAAATATCCGATTATCACAGGCCATGAATTCGCTGGTGAAATCGTGGAAGTCGGCAAAAATGTAAAAAAACTGAAAGTCGGCGATTTAGTTTCTGTAGAATCCATGCACTGGTGCGGTGAATGCGATGCCTGCCGCCGCGGTATGTTCAATCAATGCAAAGACCTGGAAGAACCGGGACTTACCTATGACGGCGGTTTTGCCGAATACGCCGTTGTCCATGCCAAATACTGCTATCCGCTGAACGCCATCATGGATTACTACGGCGGCGACAAGATGACGGCTATGGAACTCGGCGCCATGATTGAGCCGACAGGCGTTGCTTATAACGGTCTGTTCGTTCGCGGCGGCGGTATCCGTCCGGGCGGACACGTAGTTGTATTCGGTGCCGGTCCTATCGGTCTTGCCGCCATCTCTCTCATGCGCACAGCCGGAGCCGCTAAACTCATCGCTATTGAAAGCATTCCGGAACGTGTGGAACTTGCAAAAAAATGCGGTGCCGACTACGTTTTAAATCCATTTGATTATAAAACGCCGGAAGACGAAGCCGCTGCTATTTTAGATATCACCGGTCCTGCCGGAGTATCACTCTTTGCTGAATGCGCCGGTGCTACGAAATTCACTTATCCTGTAATGGCAAAATGTCTGGCAATCGGCGGCAAAACCGTTCAAATCGGCCATACAGTAGGCATCACGCCTGTTGATATATTCAACTGGCAGTGGAATGCAGCCAGCATTTCCGGTTCCAACGGTCAATCCGGCCAGGGCATTTATCCTGACGTAATCGCTCTTATGGCTTCCGGCCGCATCGATATGCGCAAAATGGTAACAGGCCGCTTCAACCTTGAAGATATCGAAGAAGGCATGAAAATAACCGCCGGCAAGGTGCTTATTTCTACAGCCTACCCTCGTTTGCAAAAATAATCAATCCATTCATTCTCAATACGAAGCGGAAATATTGATTTCATATTCTTTTTCAATCATTTCCGCTTCATTTTTTAATATTTTTATCATAAAAGGAGCAAGAATCTTCTGCCCCTACCGCAAATTTTAAGACTATTTTAAGATTAATGAATTTGGCAGCAGATACTTATCCTGAAAACAAAAATAACCTGTTGTGCCAGTTGCTTTCCTAAAGCAGTATAACACTTTATGTTTAGTGAGGTTAAGTGACAACATCGAACAAATATAAAGTATTATATGCTGGCTACAAGCTAGATGTTTTAGTGGTGCAATGGGTAAAAATAATATTTAGCCATGTATATTGTGTATTTTGGGAAAAGGAGAGAGTTTTATGGAAACTGCCACTATACATTCACCTAAGGCTTATTTACGGAAAGTAGCAGCCATAGCCACACTGGGTGGTCTGCTTTTCGGTTTCGATACAGGCGTCGTTAACGGAAGTCTGCCGTTCATGGCTCAACCCGACCAATTAAACCTCAATGCCTTCTGGGAAGGGCTCGTAACGAGCGCCGTTTTGTTCGGAGCAGCTGTCGGCTCTTTTACCGGCGGCCGTTTATCCGACAGATACGGGCGCAGAAAATGTATTATCCTGATGGCTTCGATTTTCTTTCTGTCGCGCTTCGGCTGCGTCTTTGCACCGAGCGCTGAAGTCATGGTCGCCTTCCGCTTTATCTTGGGACTTGCCGTCGGCGGCGTATCCGTTACCGTACCGACGTATTTGGCGGAAATGGCTCCGATGGAAGTTCGCGGCCGCTATATCGCACAAAACGAACTGATGATTGTTACGGGACAATTTTTGGCATTCCTTATCAATGCAATATTAGGCAATATGTTCGGCTCTATGGGTTCAATCTGGCGTTATATGATGGCCGTTGCTTTTATTCCGGCAGCAATTTTATGGATTGGAATGCTGTCCATGCCCGAATCGCCCCGCTGGCTCGTTTCCAAAGGCAAAATGCCAGAAGCTCTTGACGTCTTGACAAAAGTCCGCTCCGCCAAACGGGCACAGGAAGAATTTGAAAGCATCAAAAAACTGGTCGAATCGGAAGCTCATCTGGCTAAAGCCAGTTTTAAGGAATTCATCATAACGCCGTGGATACGCCGCCTTTTATTCATCGGTATCGGTGTAGGCATTATTCAGCAGATTACCGGCGTAAATGCCATCAACTATTACGGAACGCAGATACTGCGCGATTCCGGTTTTAATCTGGAAGCTGCCCTCATTGCCAATACGGCAAACGGCATAATCTCCGTTACGGCAACACTTATTGGTATGTATTTTCTCACCCGCGTAGGACGCCGCAAACTGTTCATCCTTGGTCTAACCATGACAACGCTTGCTCAGTGCTGTATCGGCATTTTCTCCATGACGTTATCCGACCAACCGTATTACGGTTACTTAATCCTATGCATGACTGTCACGTTCATGGGCTTCCAGCAGGGCTGCAGCGCGCCTGTCACCTGGATTTTAATGTCGGAAATCTTCCCGCTGCGTCTTCGCGGCATCGGCATGGGCACTGTCGTATTTTTCTCTTGGATGATGAACTTCACTGTGGGTCTGTGCTTCCCTTCACTAATCAGCGGAGTCGGTACAACCATGACATTCTTCACGTTCGCCGTCTGCGGTGCCGTTGCCCTCATTCTCGTTGCCAAATTCTGCCCGGAAACGAAAGGACGCACGCTGGAAGAACTGGAAGTAATGTTCCGCAATTATAAATCACACCATCACCGCTAAAAAGTCCCACTACAGGAGGTATGTACAATGAAACTGGGAATAAATGAAGCAACTTGTAAGGAAAATTCCTCACTGGAACTTGATTTGCAGCTTTGCGAAAAATATCACTACGATTATATCGAAATCCGTCTCGATATGCTCAAAGACTATTTAAAAAAATATACGATTGAAGACTTACAGAATTTCTTTAAAACGAGCCATGTAAAACCGTACGCTTTCAATTCCATCGAAGATATCAATTTCTGCTCACCGGCGCAGGAAAAAACAATGCTTGATTTGTTCATCTTCGCCTGCGAAATGGGACAGAAAATAAATAATCCGTATATAATAGTCGTTCCGACCGTCAGTGACGAAATGCTCACTAAAACGGATGAAGAAATTTTCGCTGACAGCGTTAAAGTACTCAAAAAACTGTCCGATATAGCCTCTTCCTACAACATGAAACTGGCATTTGAGCCAATCGGCAATCCGCGCTGGTGCGTGCGTGAACTGACACAGTGCATGAAGATAATAAATGCCGTAAATCGCGACAATGTCGGTGTAGCACTCGATGCGTTCAATCTCTTTTTATACAATAAACTGCAAAATATCAACACCATTGATTTGGTTCCGCTTGAAAAAATCTTCGTTTACCATATAAACGACAGTGAAGATTTGGATCTGTCCGTTCTTGACCATTGCCACCGCCTGCTGCCAGGCGACGGCGTAATTCCGTTAAAGGAAATTTCTGCCAAACTGCACGCCAAGGGCTACGACGGTATCGCTTCCATCGAAACATTCCGTCCGCAATACTGGCAGATGAACCCTGATGATGTATTCCGTTTAGGTGCGGAAAAAACAAAAATATATTTATAATTTAAAATCTCAAGGAGGTAATCCCCATGTTAAAAATCGGTCTCATCGGTACCGGCCGTATCGGCAAATTACACGGCAACAATATTTCCTTCGCTGTAGCCAACGCCAAAGTTGAAGCTGTAGCCGACCCTAAAATGAATGATGAAATGCGTTCCTGGGCGCAGGGCCTCGGCGTAACGAAAATCTACGACGACCCAGATAAAATTTTCTCCGACCCAGAAATTCAGGCCGTATTCATCTGCTCTTCGTCTGAAAGTCACGCCGACCTGATGATAAAGGCAGCCGCAGCTAAAAAACACATTTTCTGCGAAAAACCTATCCATACCGACCCTGTAGCCATCCGCAAAGCGCTTGCCGCCGTGGAAAAAGCCGGTGTCAAATTACAGGTGGGCTTCGTGCGCCGCTTCGACCACAATCATAAAAAAGTGCATGATGTCGTAGCTTCCGGTCAGCTCGGCGCACCGCATATCGTAAAAGTAATCTCCCGCGACCCTGAACAGCAGTCCATGGAATATATCAGCACTTCTGGCGGTATTTTCATCGACATGACAATCCATGATTTCGACATGGTACGCTATCTGTCCGGCAGTGAAGTAACGGAAGTTACGGCTATCGGCACGGTAAAAATCGACGATAGAATTAAGGCTTTCCACGATGTGGATACGGCTCTCGTTCTTTTGAAATTCGCCAACGGTGCCATCGGTATGATTGAAAACAGCCGCGCCGCCCGCTTCGGCTACGACCAGCGCGTCGAAGTTCATTGCGACAAAGGCTCCGTACAGGATTTTAACGACCCGATTGACACAGCTGTAATCAGTACAAACGAAGGTATTTTCTCCACTAAACCGAAATGGTTCTTTCTCGAACGCTACAACGACGCCTTCATCGCTGAAGCTCAGGCTTTCACCGACTCTGTACTCAATGATGCGCCTACGCTCGTTACAGGCAAAGACGGCTTAATGCCGGTACTCATTGCCAAAGCGGCGCAGAAATCCTTTGAAGAAGGCCGCACGGTAAAACTTACCGAAATAGAATAATTTTTGCTCATAATACAATACAATTCCCCAAATTTCTCTTTGCTGAATATATCACCTTTATTCGGCAAAGAGATTTTTTTATGCCGTATTTTCCGAGAAGTTCGTCATCTTATGCTATAATATTGATATTTATAATAATAAAGGGGATTTTCTATGTATAAACTGATTGCACTCGACATGGACGGTACGTTGTTTACCTCCGATAAAAAAATTACCGACAGAACGAAAAAAGCCATTGCTGCAGCTCATGCGCAGGGCGTGAAAATCGTGCTTGCCTCCGGCCGTCCGCTCGATGGACTGCACAAACCGCTTGCCGAATTGAATTTAATCAGCGATAATGAATACGTACTGTGCTACAACGGCGCACTGGCTGTTACGGCGAAAAGCGGCACGATTTTGTCGCAGTGCACGCTGACCGGCGCCGACTACAAAAGACTGTTTGCCCTGGCGCAGCAAATCGGTGTTCACTGCCACGCTTTTTCCACCAAACAGGGACTTATTACGAACGAAACGAGCGAATACACTGAATACGAAGCCAGACTGAATGAAATGACCTATACAATTATCAATCCGCAAACCGACATTGCCGATGACGAAATCATTATCAAGGTGATGTTCATCGACCCGCCGGAAATCCTGAATGAAGCCGTGAAAAAAGTTCCCGACTGGGTATATGAGGATTTCAACGCTTTCAACAGCTCGCCGTTTTTCTTTGAAATAACGAATAAAGCTGTAGATAAAGGCGCAGGTCTTGCTCAGCTGGCGCAAAGACTGAATATCAGACAAGAAGAAGTCATCGCCTGCGGTGATGAAAGTAATGATTATTCCATGATAAAATATGCCGGTCTCGGCGTAGCTATGGGCAATGCCATTGACAAAGTAAAAGCCGCGGCAAACTATATCACCGATACGAACGATAATGACGGCGTAGCCAAAGTTATCGAAAAATTTATCTTGAAATAACCCATTTATGACTTGTGCCGATATGCTTCTGGCACAAGTCAATATTTTTTACATGAAAATTTAGATTTTACACCGTCCTTTATATATCCGTAAAAATTTTGCAACAATATACCTCCTATAATAAAAATAAAAGCAATAAAAGCCTGCAATGTTAATTTTTCTCCTAAAACAACGGCAGATACCGCTAAAGATAAAAATGGCGTTAAATACGCAAGATTTGCTATCTTAGCAGTATCTTTCGCATTCTGCAACGCCAACGCCCATAATAAATAGGCTATAGCGTCAATAAAAACACCTAACCATATTATCCCTAACCACTGCATTCCTCTTATTACGATCCAATCTTCGACAAAAAAACCGAGTATAGCGGAACAAACGGCAACAACCAGCCATATTACGTTCATAGTAATATTTTGATTATAATTAATCTTCTTGTTTAATATGGAAAAAAGCCCATAACAGGCTGCCGCCGCTATACAGCTGGCAATACCCAAAACAGCATTTACCACCTCACTGCTTCTCCACGATAAAATGACAATGCCCAAAAATGAACAAACCATCGCTATGCCCTTTATAACTGTTATTTTTTCTTTTAAAATCACAGCTGAAAAAATAACGAGCATAATCGGCCAAAGATAATTCAATATACATGCTTCCTGTGAACTAAGCTGAGTAAGCCCGTAATAATACAATGCAGAATATGTAAATAATCCTAAAAAGCCCAATCCTGCCATAATTTCATAATCTCTAAAAGAATAATTACGTACTTCTTTCACTGTACCATTTTTTATATTAACAATCAGTAAAAATAAAAATGCAAAGATACTGCTGACAGCCAATGTCTCTAAACAGGGAATATCTGATAGCAACATTTTAGTTACTGCCGCCATTGTCGACCAAATAAAAACGGTAATAATAGCATATATATAATTTCTCCTCATAGCAGTCTCATACTCCTTTTTAATACAAATTCATACTAACAGCAAAAGAACCACAACTTAAAGTTGCGGTTCTTCTAAAATATTATTGTTCAGGAACGCGCGCCCAGTTCTGCATCATGCTCCATAGCATAGCTTACAACGGCAACAAAGCGGTCGCCGCCGATTGTTTCCGGTTTGACGGTAATCCATGCCATATATGTCGGCTTATTCGTCCAGCGGTATTTGCCTTCCCGCGTATAGAATTTTTCATCGCCGAACAATATGGACTGCAAATCCACGTTTATCTTGCATTCCGTAATCGTATAAAATTTATATTCGCTTGACAGCGTCACCATATTTGTTTTCTTTTCTTCGTAAATGATGATATTCTTATTAACAGTGCCGTCTTTATTTCTGTCGTACTTAATCGTATTCGTATTGAAAGAATACTCGATGTCTTCGGCCGGGCCGATGTCGATTAGCTGCCAGCCTGCCTGGCTTTCTTCCTTACTCTCTTCGGCAAATACCGTACCGACAGCCATTATCCACAATACAGCCATTAAATAAACTACTCTCTTCAACATATTATCACTACCCTTTCCATTTTATCTTTATATTGAGGTGATTTCTTTGACTGCCAAAAAACCAAAATCAACCTGGGAAACATTCGCTTTTGTCAGCGGTATCGGTTTTCATTTCGTCATAACCATCGGTCTGTGCATATTCCTGGGACGCAAAGCCGATGAATATTTCGCCGCCGCGCCTGTATGTACTTTAATCGGCATCGTTCTGGGCATGATTACAGCAATATACACCGCCTACCAGAAAATAAAAGATGTAAACGACTGACAAGGAGAATTATGCCAAAATATATCGTTAAAGCCAATGTAAAAGAACAGACTGCCAAGGACTATTTAAAACGCCACGAAAATATCTCCTCTTCCCTCTGGAAGAAAATCAAGCGGCAGAACGAATTTTTCCTGAACGGACAAAAAACAGCTCCGACGCGCGCCGTCGTAAAGCCGGGCGATATTATCGAATACCGTATCACCGAACAGTCCAAAGTTATACCGGCTGACCTGCCGCTCACAATCTGCTATGAAGACGAATATATGCTGATTGCCGCTAAACCGGCAGGCATGCTCACCCACCCGCTTACTTTTGAGGCGGAAAACACGCTGGCCAACGCCGTCATGCACCATTTCCAGAAAACGGGGCAGCAAATCGGCTGTCATCCGCTCTACCGCCTCGACCGCAATACTTCAGGGCTTGTCGTATTTGCCAAGCTGCCGCAGCTTCAGCACCTTTTCGGCGGCAATCATCAGCAACTGAAACGGTATTATCTGGCTATAGTGCACGGCAGTATCTCACCGCCGGACGGCACCGTAGATGCTCCTATCGGACGCGCCGCAGACAGCATTATCCTGCACCAAGTTTCCCTTGACGGCAAAAGAGCCATTACGTATTACCGCACATTGAAAACGTATCCGGATTACTCTTTAGTCGAACTAAATCTTGCAACGGGACGTACCCACCAAATCCGCGTGCATATGGCGCATCTCGGCCATCCGCTGCTCGGCGACGACCTGTACGGCGGCCGACGCGATTTAATAACGCGTCATGCACTGCATGCCTACAGACTGCAATTCACACACCCGTTCACACATGAAGAAATAACTGTCGAAAGTCCGCTGCCTGCCGATATGCAGAAACTGCTCTAAATATTCGGTATCTGCCAGTCAATCGGTTTTTCGCCGACACTTTCCAGAAAACTGTTCACTTTGGAAAACGGTCTGCTACCGAAAAAGCCGTTGAATGCCGAAAGCGGACTCGGATGAGCCGACTCCACAATGAAATGGCGCGGATTGGTAATCATCTTTTTCTTACGCCGCGCCGGTGCTCCCCAAAGAATAAAGGCAATCGGTTTTTCCCGTTCATTTAAAAGTTCAATGATTTTATCGGTAAACTGTTCCCAGCCCATATTGCGGTGCGAATTGGCCTGATGCGCCCGCACCGTAAGCACTGTATTTAAAAGCAGTACGCCCTGCTCCGTCCACGGCTTTAAACAGCCGTTGTTCGGCACAAAGCAGCCCAAATCATCATGCAGTTCCTTGAATATATTGACAAGCGACGGCGGCGGTTTTACGCCCGGTTTCACTGAAAAGCTGAGTCCGTGCGCCTGCCCGTCGCCATGATACGGGTCCTGTCCCAAAATGACGACTTTCGTATCATGATAGCTCGTATAATGCAGCGCATTGAAAATATCGTACATATCCGGAAAAATCTGCCGCGTCTTGTATTCACTGATTAAAAACTGCCTAAGCTGCTGGTAGTACGGCTCTTTCAGTTCCGCATTGAGATATTGCGCCCAATCATTATGAAAAATTTCCATATTCGTTAACACCTCTTTTTTATGTATTAATCACATGTTGTACCAGTTAATACGCCAAAGCAGTATAATACTTTGTATTTAGTGAGGTTAAGTGCTAACATCGAACGAATATAAAGTATTATACTGCTGATTATAGGCTCGATGTTTTATTAACAACAGGTTATTAATTCTATTATAACAAAAATTAACTATCAGAAAAACAAAGGAGTATCTAAACAAAAAATGAACAATCACTTAAAAGGCGTATTGATGGTTCTGTCCTCCACCGCCATGTGGGGACTTGTCGGTATCCTCGTCCAGTATTTAATCAGCCAAAAGCATTTTACGCCGGAATGGCTCGTCAATACGCGCCTTCTGGCCAGCGGCCTAATCCTGCTCATTATAACCCGTTTCTTTTACGAAAAAAACATCTTCAAAGTCCTGAAAGAAAATACACTGGGGCTTATCATGCTCGGTATATTCGGTCTTTTAGGCTCGCAGTACGGCTTTTACGTATCCATAAACTACAGCAACGCGCCGACTGCCACGATTTTAGTATTCCTGCTGCCGGTCTTCATCATGCTTTATACGCTCATCGTCAAGCATAAACGCCCGTCGGGACTTGAACTCATCTCTATTTTGCTTGCCATCATAGGCACCGTTCTCATCGTCACGAAAGGCGATTTTACATCCATCGTCCTTTCGCCGCTGGCGCTGATTGCCGGTATCGGTTCCGCTCTGTGCTGCGTATTCTACACACTCCAGCCGCGTAAAATCCTCGCAAAATATTCGCCGACAAACGTCATGGGCTGGAGTATGCTGTTCGGCGGACTGTTCATTTCCTGCTTCAACAATCCGTTTGCTGTTCCCGGCGAAATAACGCTCTATACGCTCGGCGCCATACTCGGCATGATACTGTTCGGCACCGTCATTGCATTTTGCTTTTACCTGAAAAGTCTCGACTACCTGCCGCCGACACAGGCAAGCATCTTGACAGTCGGTGAACCGCTCTGCTCTATTATCCTGTCAGCCGTATTTCTGCACGTATCATTCTCTCTGATTGAACTAATCGGCGCCGCCTTTATCCTGAGTACCGTTTTTCTGCTTGCCAAAGCAAAGTAGTAGTTTGGTGCAATTATATTGCACCATATGCTTTTTCCTTATCACGCAAAGAAAAATAAACTATTTCATTTTTATCTTTGTTCTTATACCGAAAATAAAATACAATACATGAACAGTCCACGCCGTACCTATTATCAGATAACCGATGTACATTTCCTCCGGTAAAAGCCAAAGTGCCAATCCCATCAGCAGTGTTACCGTAACCATGACATTTATTTTTGCCTTTAATGTCATCTCTTTTTTCTGCATGAAATCGGCCGCATGCTTTTTATATAAATCGGATTGCACAAACCAGCGGTGCATTTTTTCCGAGCCTTTGGCAAAACAAAACAGCGCCAGCATATAAAACGGAACGGTCGGCAAAAGCGGCAGAAAGATACCGGCCGTTCCCAGCAAAAAACTCATACAGCCCAGAGTCAACCATAAATAACGCAGCAAAATACACCTCCAAATGATATATTTTCTCAAAAACTAAGATTATTATATCATTATCTTGCCAAATTGCGTATCCATTTATAGCTCCTGAAACGGATAAAAGCAGGCAGACATTTAAAAATCTGGTCCGACTGAATAACGAGCACGACAAGTTCCACCGGCCAATGCCATACGAAAGCCGCCAGAAACGACAGCGGCATTACAATCAACCACATACTGATTATATTCAATTTAACAACGAAATTCGTATCGCCGCCGCCCTGAATTATACCTACCAGAACAGGCATCTGATACGCCATACCGACCATTACGAAGCTCATGACGATGATTAGATTAAGCGACAGCACCATTGCCGTATCCGTCAGCTGATACAGCGACAAAAGCGGATATCGCAGTAAATACAGCACAATAGCTAAAATAACGCCTACCACTACATAAATGACGGACATCGTCCGCGCATCAGAGCGAACCCGCGCCATGTCGCCGCGTCCTATGGCAATGCCGATAAGCACGCTGGAAGCAGATGACAGTGCTATTACAATCACTTTCAGATACTGGAAAAACGTTGACGAAATGGAATTGGCCGCAATGGCATCATCGGACAGATGACCGAGTATGGCCGTCTGTATCGGAATGGACACCGCCCACAGCGTCTGATTGATAATAATCGGAATAAGCACCTTGTAAAAGTCCTTTTTCAGCACGGCAGAGCTTTTAAAAATATTGCCATATGTAAAAATCCGTATCTTCATATCCAGTTTAAACAGATAAAACACAATAACAGCAAGTTCGAGAATTCTCGCCGCCAGTGTGCCGACAGCCGCACCCGTTATACCCATCTGCGGAAAACCGAAATTACCGAATATGAGCGTATAATTTATCCCCGCATTGACAATAAGCGACATGACGGAAATATAAAAAGAAATCTTGACTGTTTCCACACTGCGCAGTGTCGACATTAAAATACTGCTGAATATAAACAAGACGAATGTCCACTGCATCAGATAAAGATAATCGCAGCCTTCTTGTATAATCGGCGTTGAATTTGTAAACAGCTGCAAAAACTCCACCGGAAAGAAACTGCATGCCAGAACGATAATAGCGCTGAAAATAAAACCTATCTTCAAAGCAATTCCCGTTATTTCGCAAATCGGACCCGTCTTTTTCCTGCCCCAGTACTGCGAGCCGAGCATTACCATGGCGTTGCCGATGCCGAACGTTATCTGCTGCACGACGAAGAAAATCTGATTGACGATTGCCGCGCCGGAAAGAGCTTCCTGGCTGTAATTGCCGAGCATGATATTATCCGTCATATTGACGCTGAAAGCGACAAGATTTTGCAGCGCCACCACCAGTGTCATTCCCCAGAAAGTCCGGTAAAAAGCTTTATCCTTCGTAAAAAAGGTTTCCTTTTTCTCATATGTTGTACCCGTCATGTTTTCACATCCTTGCCAATAAATTTCTTATTTGCATTTTAAAACATTCTGATTATACTTTCAATATGTTTTGATTATATTGTGCATTATTTTGCTATATATCTTCTCATAATATAACAAAAAGCTATGATAAAATTACTCATCTTATCATAGCTTTATTTTCTATTTTATCGGATTGCGCTCCGGCGTTCCGGCTTTGCGCGGATACGTTTTCGGAGTCGGTTTTATTTTTTTGATATAAATAACGGCGCGTTTATCCTCAATTTCCGGCAATTTCACCGGCAATGTCGCCGTAATTTCACCGCCCAGCACTTTCACGGCTTTTTGCGCTTCAAGCGCCTCCTCCTCGTACTGGCGCCCTTTAAGCGCAATGAACGTTCCGCCCGGCTTTACAAACGGCAGGCAGTATTCGCAGATAATCGGCAGGCGGGCTACGGCTCTTGCCGTCGCCAAATCGAATTGTTCCCGATATTTCTTATTGCGCGCCGCTTCTTCGCTTCTGGCATGAACGGCTTCCACATCCTTAAGTCCCAGCTCATCTACTACAAGCTGCAGAAACTTAATCCGCTTATTGAGCGAATCAAGCAGTGTCAACTTCAGCGACGGGCAGAAAATTTTCAGCGGCAGTCCTGGAAAACCGGCACCCGTTCCCACGTCAATCAGACTTGCTCCGTCTTTAAACAGTTCTGCTCTGTAACAGCTGAGCGAATCGACTATGTGTTTTATAGCCACCTCTTTCGGCGCTGTAATCGCCGTCAGATTGATTTTTTCATTCCATTCGATAAGAAGTTCATAATATCTGTTAAAAGCCTCCAGCTGGCTCTCTGTAGCGTTTAAACCGTATTCTTCCATAACAGCCTTCAGCTCTTTTGTAAAGCTCATGCCAAATCCCCCTGTCGACGCTGCTGTTCCAGATAAACGAGCAGAACGGAAATATCAGCCGGCGATACGCCGGAAATGCGGCTGGCCTGACCGATGGATATCGGCCGTATTTTGCTCAGTTTTTCCCGCGCTTCGTCGCGCAGGCTCGATACTTTATCATAATCGATATCCGCCGGCAAGAGTTTGACCTCCAGTTTTTCCATGCGTTCCACCTGTTCCAGCTGCTTTTTGATATAACCTTCATACACGATGGAGATTTCCACCTGTTTTTTCACATCTTCAGCCAGTTGCGGTAGCTCGACAAGCTGCGCCAGTCTATCGTACGTTACGCCGTCGCGTTTCAGTAAATCGGCCGCTGTCGCCGTATTGTGAATGGCTCCCAGCTCCAGTTCCTGCATTTTGACAAGCGTTTCCTTATTCGGATGTATTCTGATTTCCTTCAAAAGCTCTATCGTCTGTCTGATGCTGTCGCGCCGTTTCGTAAAGCGCGCATACCGTTCATCGGAAACAAGACCTACGGCGCGGCCTTTTTCCGTCAGACGCAAATCGGCATTGTCCTGACGCAGAAGCAGGCGGTATTCGGCACGTGAAGTCATTATACGGTACGGTTCGTTCGTGCCTTTCGTTACCAAGTCATCTATGAGCACGCCGATATACGCTTCGGAACGTTTTAAAATCAGCGGCTCTTTTCCCTTGATTTTAAGCGCCGCATTAATACCGGCAATGAGTCCCTGAGCTGCCGCTTCCTCATAGCCTGAAGTTCCGTTCGTCTGTCCGGCGGAGAAAAATCCGTTTATATTCTTAAATTCCAGCGACGGCTTTAATTGCAGCGGATTAATGCAGTCGTATTCGATAGCATAGCCCGGACGCATTATTTTCACGTGTTCCAGCCCCGGTATCGTGCGCAGAAATTCCATCTGCACATCAATCGGCATGCTCGTCGACATGCCCTGAACATACATTTCCTCCGTATCCAGTCCTTCCGGTTCGATAAACAGCTGATGACGCTCTTTATCCGGGAAGCGCACGATTTTCGTTTCGATAGACGGGCAGTATCTCGGTCCGATACCCTTGATAATACCATTTGCCATCGGCGCACGTTCGATATTATCGCGGATAATTTTATGCGTCTTTTCATTCGTGTACGTAAGCCAGCACGGTACCTGTTCACGCGTTTTCACATCGCTCATGAACGAAAAATTATGCACCGTATCATCGCCGGGCTGAATAATCATCTTAGTAAAATCAAGACTGCGGCGGTCAACACGCGCCGGTGTTCCCGTTTTAAAGCGCATGATTTCAATGCCGGCCTTTTTCAGACAATCAGACAGTTTAACCGCCGCTCTCTGACCGTTCGGTCCGCCGTCATACGTATTTTCACCGATGATAATCCGGCCTTTCAGATACGTTCCCGAAGCCAGTACCACTGCTTTGCACGTATATACCTCGCCCGTTTCCACCACAACGCCCGTTACGGCACTATTTCCAAAGAGAATTTCATCTATCAAAAGCTGTTTGACATCAAGATTTTCCTGAAGCTCGCATGTTTTTTTCATCATATGCTGATACAGCTTCTTATCCGCCTGAGCACGCAGAGCCTGTACGGCAGGTCCTTTTCCCGTATTGAGCATACGGTACTGAATACATGTCTTATCGGCATTTATGCCCATTTCACCGCCCAAAGCGTCGATTTCGCGCACAAGATGGCCTTTGGCCGGTCCGCCGACGGACGGATTACACGGCATCATGGCAATATTATCCATATTAAGCGTCGTGAGCAGCGTCTGACATCCCATACGCGCACTGGCAAGCGCCGCTTCCACACCGGCATGACCGGCACCTATGACAATCACATCATAATTTCCTGCAATGAACAAAAAATTTTCCTCCCATCTGTTTACTTTTTATTTTCCGATACAAAACTGACTGAAAATCTGGTCGATGATATCCTCGTCAACCGTATCGCCCGTTATCTCACCGAGTTTTTCCCAGGCGGAACGAACGTCTATAACGATAAAATCCTCCGCCATGCCCATTCTTATCGTATTCAAACACTCTTCCAGATGCTTTTGCGCCGCCTGCAAGGCTTCCGCCTGACGCAGATTATTGACAAAGCACCCTTCCGCCTGTCCGGCATTGCCGCTATAAACGCGGCTCACTATTTCTTCTTCCAGTTCCTTCAAGCCGTCTTTATTGATTGAGGAAATACGGATATATTTAAAATCTCCCTGCAGCAGATTTTGCAAATCCTCTGTATCTATTTGGGCCGGCAAATCTTTTTTGGTCAGCAAAACTATGCCTTTTTTATTTTTAAGCATAGCTATTATATCCAAGTCTTCCTGCGAAAGCGGCCGGGAGGCATCAAACAGCGCCAAAATCAAATCGGCTTTCTGCAAATACGCAACGGATTTTTCCACGCCGATTTGCTCAACCTTATCATGCGTTTCGCGAATTCCCGCCGTATCAATTATCCGAAGCGGCACGCCGCCGATATTGGCATATTCTTCCAGACTGTCGCGCGTCGTTCCCGGAATATCCGTCACGATAGCCCTCTCTTCCCGCAGCAAGGCATTTAACAGACTTGATTTTCCCACATTCGGTTTACCGATAATCGCCGTCATCAAACCGTCGCGCAAAATTCTTCCCGTATGAAAGGTTTTCAGTATTTCGCTGATACGGTTCTTTATTGCATCTATTTTCTCTTCTGCTTCCTGTTTGGCCACATCTTCAATATCATCTTCCGGAAAATCAATCGAAGCTTCCAAATGCGCAATAATCTCCAGAATGGAATGACGCATGGACTGTATTTCTGCCGAAAAAGCTCCCTGCAAATGACCAGCCGCCATGCGCAGCGAAGCATCCGTCCGCGCCTGAATAATATCCATGACCGACTGTGCCTGCGACAGGTCCAGCCGTCCGTTTAAAAACGCTCTTTTCGTAAATTCGCCCGGCTGCGCCAGTCTGGCTCCGTGATTTATTGCCAACTCCAGAATGCGGTGTACGACAAGACTTCCGCCGTGACTTTGTATTTCCACCACATTTTCCTTCGTATACGAATTAGGCGCCCACATTGCTATACACAGCGCTTCATCAATGATATTGCCCTTATCGTCGATTATCTTTCCGTAAACGGCCTGATGCGTTCTGAAATCCAATACAGAAAAATCCTTCTTAGCCGCTTTAAAAAATTTATCGGCTACAAAACCCGCATTTTCGCCGCTTATGCGTACAATACCTATACCGCCGTCTCCCGGCGGCGTTGCTATAGCCGCAATCGTATCATTATCTGCAAAATCTCTCACCCAAAACCCTCCAATCAGACACAAAAGGACTGCCCCAAATAATAACAGATTGGAAACAGCCCTTTCACAGCTTAACAAATCATCTATTTAATTAACAAATCTTCATTTTTATTGTGCTTAATATCGACTACGATTTTGCGATGCGGTTCCACACCGTCGCTGTACGTAATAATATCAGCATAATCCTGAAGCGCCATATGAATTATTTTACGTTCATGCCGGTTCATCGGTTCAAGCACGACTTTTGTTCTGTATTTGCGCGCTCTGCTGGCAAGTTTCTGTGCCAGCTGACACAGCGTTTCTTCCCGGCGTTTACGATAATTTTCAACATCCAAAACGATACGAACTCTGGCACCGGCGATATTCTTATTTGCCGCCATGTTCGTCAGATACTGCAACGAATCGAGAGTCTGACCGTGTTTACCGATAAGCACACCCAAATCATCGCCGATAAGATTGAATTTATAATTTATATCTTCTTCGATACATTCAATCTGTATATCCTTGTGCATCGCCTTAAACACGCTTTTCAAAAAATCCTGACCTTTTTCCAGCGGCGTAAGTTCTCTTTCCGTTGCTCTTATCTTAGCTTCTCGCGTACCGATAATACCGAAGAAACCCTTGGAAGGCTCTTCCAATACTTCAAAAATCACACGGTCTTCTGGCAAATCCAACTTTTCAAGTGCATTTTTCTTAGCTTCTTCAATATCTTTACCGGTTACTTCAATGACTCTTGCCATTAACTACTACTCCTTTTTCGCAGCTGTATCCTCATGCCGATACATCCACCACTGCTGTAATATCTGTATAACGTTATTTACAATCCAGTATATTACCAATCCGGCAGCAAAGTTACAGCTAATCCAACCGATAAATAAAGGCATTACAACAGCCATAATCTTCATCTGCATCTGCATTTGAGCCGAACCTGAAGATGAAGCCGTCTGTTTTTGCAGTACGTACGTACTTACAGCTGATAAGACAGGCAATATATAAAACGGATCCGGATTAGACAAGTTTTCAATCCATAAAAACGTAGGGTCTCCACCGTAATCAAGACTTTGCAGTGCATAAAACATCCCCATTAAAAACGGCATCTGCACTAGTAAAGGCAGGCATCCCGCCAGCGGATTTACACCGGCATTTCTGTACAGTGCGCCCATTTCCTGCTGCAGGCGCTTCGGGTCGTTTTTGTACTTATCCTGCAGTTTTTTCATTTTAGGCTGCAGTTCCTGCATCGCCTTCATCGACTTAACCTGTTTTACAGTAAGCGGATAAAAAATCATCTTGATGATAATAGTCAAAACAATTATTGCCACACCATAAGATTCTATCCCGGCAAGACTGAAAATATCATGAAGAAAACCTAAAACAAATTCCAATGCTTCTACTAAAGGATTAAAAATAGAAGAAAGAAAATCCAATTCATCACATCCTAATTTTTACAATTTAAAAATAAAACCATATCTATTTTACAGGGTCGTACCCGCCTTTATGAAAGGGATGACAGCGCATAACTCTTTTAAACGCCATCCAACCGCCTTTGTACGCTCCATATTTTTCCACAGCAATCAACGCATATTCCGAACAGGTCGGAATATAGCGGCAGCAAGGCGGTTTCAAAGGTGATATAAAATTACGGTAAAATAAAATCAACACAATGAAAATCCGCTTCACTTTTTCTCATCTTCTTTTCTTAAAATATCAGCACGTTGACACAATGAATAAAATGATTTTTCCATAGCCGAAGAACTTGCCTTCACGGCTGCTGCTCTGCCAACAAGTAACAGACAGTAATCTTCGCCGATTTCATGGCGATGCAGTCTGTACGCTTCTCTAAGTAATCTTTTCACGCGATTGCGCATAACGGCGTTTCCCAGTTTCTTGCCGGCCGCAAACGCCACGCGCTGCGTCGGATGAAACGCCTTGCAAAAATAAACGACCAAGTTCCTATTCGCTAAAGAACGGCCATAACGATAAATTTTCTGAAAATCATTATTTTGCTTTACTACAATTTTCTTTGGCAAAGTATATCTCATATTATCCCCACAAAAACGAATACAATGCAAAACTTTTGTGAATTTATAGTACTATATTCTGTCATTCATCCTTTACAAATTGCTCTGACAGCTTCAAAACTTATAAAAGGAAAAAGAGGCCACCGTAGTGACCTGTTATTATGCGGATAACTTATGTCTTCCTCTAGCGCGTCTTCTTTTTAAAACAAGGCGACCACCTTTAGTTTTCATACGCTGACGGAAACCATGAGTTTTCTTTTTCCAATGAACGTTTGGCTGAAATGTCTGTTTCAATCTCTACACCTCCTTAAAAGCTTCACAATAGATAAACCGCTGCCCGATATCCCAAGCCAAATCAGCAGATTTACGGCATGACAATCGGTTCCGTTGATGCTAGTCAACGGACTTACGGTTGTATTATTTCAAATATAGCTACTAGAATTATAGACTACTGCACTTTGCGTGTCAACCGATTTCAAAATACTTGTTGATATATTATAGCCATTTTGATAAGATAATTATACACTTATCCACAGGTTCTTGCCTGTGGATATATTGCTACTTGCAGAAAAACTGTGAATTTTTTCCCAAAATTTTACGATAAATTCACAGTCAAAATTTTAAGAAAGGACTCCTTTAATGACCAACTCCGAACTCCAACTGATATGGGAGAAAATTTTACAAAATATCCAACAATCTCTATCTGAACATGTTTGTCAAAATATTATAAAACCATTAAAACCGCTAAAATTGACAGATACCATATTTGAGTTCTCCGCGCCAAATCTCTATGCTAAAAATCTCACCACTAGGTATATCCCGTTTTTAAAAGACTCTTGTTTCGAAATAACCAAAAAACAAGTGGATATTGTTATCAGCATAGTTCAAGAGAAGCAACGCGACGAAGACAACCAAAAAGAGCTGATGAACCAGCAGCTAAAACAGTTCAAGCAAAGAAACCGCCGCAGCCGGACAAAGAAAAAAGCCCTCGATTTAGTTGAACAGCCGACTTTGACCGAAGCCATGGAAAGCGAAACCTCCGATACGCCCGTTCCCGTAAATCCGGGAGACAAGTCCTCACTTAATCCCAAATACACATTCGATACTTTCGTCATCGGTAATTCCAACAGTTTTGCTCATGCTGCTGCGCTCGCCGTTGCTGAAAATCCTGCCAAAAACTATAATCCTTTTTTCATGTACGGCGGCGTCGGTCTCGGCAAAACGCATCTGATGCACGCTATCGGCCATAAAATTCTGCAAAATCAGCCGCAAAAAAGGGTTTTATATATTTCCAGCGAAAAATTCATCAATGAACTAATCAATTCAATAAAAGACGGCAGCCCTGAAGCATTCCGCCAAAAGTACCGGAACGTTGACGTTTTGCTCGTCGATGACATTCAGTTTCTCGCTAACAAAGAGCGTGTACAGGAAGAATTCTTCCATACGTTCAATGCCTTAAAAGATGCCGATAAGCAGATAATTCTTTCCAGCGACAGACCGCCGAAAGAAATTGAAAAACTGCAAGACAGACTGTGTTCGCGTTTTGAAGGCGGTCTTATCGCCGATGTTCAGGCTCCAGACCTTGAAACGCGTATCGCCATTTTAAAGAAAAAATCCACATTGGAAAATTACAACGTACCGGATGACGTCATGACGTATATAGCAAGCCACATAGACAATAATGTGCGTGAATTGGAAGGAGCTTTAACACAAGTCGTGGCTCGGGCATCATTTTGCCACTATCCTATTACCAGCCAATTCGCCATGAATGTATTGCAAAGCATCATAAAGGCAACACCTGTTACTCCAAGTACAAAAACCGCCAGCATAAATATCATTCAGGAAACGGTGGCAAAATACTTTAAAATAACAATTGCCGACCTGAACGGAAAAAAACGCAACCGCAGTATTGCCTTTCCTCGTCAAATAGCCATGTACCTATGCCGCGAGTTAACAACATCATCTCTGCCCAAAATAGGCAAAACATTCGGCGGCAGAGACCATACAACTGTAATGCATGCTTGCGATAAAATAAAAAAACAGTGTATGGAAAATACGGATTTTGCCGAAACAGTGGATAAACTGCGTCATCAGATAAATCAAACCTAAATTATCAACAAGCCTGTGGATAAACCTATGGATAAGTCTGTGGATAAAATGTGGATAAGTGAATAAATAACAATTGCCTGTGTATATGTGGATAACTTGTCACAAATTATCCACATTTTATCCACAGGCAAAAAGCCAATAACGACAAGGTTTTTATCCACTTATCCACTTATCCACAGCCACCTACTACTACTACTACTAAAAATATTAATATATATAATAATAGTATTATAATAATATAGGAGTGGATAACTTATGAAAATCACTTGTGAAAAAAAAGAACTGACTCAAGCTATACAAACAGTATTAAAAGCTATACCAAGCAGACCGCAAATGCCCATATTATCCGGTATATATATCAAAGCTGTTGACAATCAACTGGAACTAAAAGCCACAGATTATGAAATAAGCATCAGCTGTAAAATAAATGCCAATATAGACAATGAAGGAACTATCGTTTTACCAGGTAAATATCTCTATGAAGTTATCAGAACTTTACCAGGAGAATATGTAGAAATAAAAAATAACAATACAGATAACTCTGTTAATATCTCTTCCAATACAGCACAATTTAATTTATTAAATATGCAGGCAACAGACTTTCCCGTTATTGAAAAACTATATGGTCAAATAAACTTCACATTAAAAAATACAATACTGCTGAATTTTATAAGAAAAACATCTTTCGCTTGCTCTACAGATGAATCCAGACCAGTATTTACCGGATGTCTAATTGATATAAATAACAGCAATATAATAATGGCTGCAACCAATATGCACAGACTAGCCCTAATTCGTGAAAATATCGGTAATATAACAGAGGATAATTTAAAAATCATTATACCTGCAAAAATTTTAAACGAATTTATGCACATATTTAATTCCGATATACCGGAAGATATCCAAATATCCTGCACACATAATAAAATAAGCTTTTCTTATGAGAATATATATGTCATTTCCCGCTTGATTGAAGGACAATTTCCGGATTACAACAGAGTTATTCCAAAAGAATTTAAAACACACGTAACAATTAATAAACAAGAGTTCCAATCGGCACTGGACCGTGTATCTTTAATTTCCCGTTCCGGCGATTATAATATAATTCACTTTGAATTTGTGGATAATAGAGTACGTATATCCTCTGATAATCCTAATATTGGTAAAGCTGAAGAAACGATAAATGTACAGATAGAAGGACCAGGCATAAATATTTCATTTAATGCTAAATATATCATGGATGTATTAAAAGCCATTGAAAGTGAAAATTTTATTTTCTCTTTTAATCAGCCGTTGACTACTGCTTCTATAAAAGAAGAAAATAATAATAATTTCACTTATGTTGTAACGCCTGTAAGAACAAAAGCAATGTAGTCATTATGAATATAAAAAAT
Organism: Megamonas hypermegale; assembly: GCA_002314325.1. Lineage (GTDB taxonomy): Bacteria > Bacillota > Negativicutes > Selenomonadales > Selenomonadaceae > Megamonas > Megamonas hypermegale_A. The sequence goes on along the minus strand of DCFC01000010.1, from coordinate 108,174 downwards.
ATAATTTTGCATAATTATAGAAACTACGTGCAGTTAGATATAGATTTATCTCCTAATATAAACATTTTTGTCGGATACAATGCACAAGGAAAAACAAATATTATAGAAGCTGTTCATTTTGCAGCAATAGGCATTTCGCATCGTACAAGAAATGACAGTGATTTAATTTATTGGCAGCAAAATGAAGCGAATATTAATATTAAATTTGCCAAGATGCGCATTGTATCTGAACTAAAAATTATATTAAAAAAAAATCAGCGCAAACAGTTAATTTTTAACGGAGAAAATATAAAACAAAAAGAATTGCCAGGATTATTAACAATGATATTATTTTCTCCGGAAGATTTAATGTTGATAAAAGGTTCTCCGCTACAGCGCAGAAGATTTTTGGATATAGAATTATCACAAATAAGTCTGCTTTATTATAATCAGCTCGTACAATACAATAAAATATTGTTGCAAAGAAATAATTTATTAAAAAAAATAAAAGAAAATAACAAACTTATCAATATGCTGGATATGTGGGATGAACAATTGGCAAAAAGTGCTGCATTCATTGTGGATAAACGATTGAAAAATGTGGATAAATTAAATAAACTGGCGCAGTATACACATGCTTATATATCAGGCGATAAAGAACGGCTGGAAATAAAATACAATATGTGTAAAAATAATATAAATTTATCTGCTGATATAAAATACAATCAGTTATACGATTGGTATATCAATAATTTAAAAAAATATAGAAAAAATGATATTTTTAAGGGTTCAACAAGCATAGGACCGCATCGAGATGATATTTATTTTTTTATTAATGACATTGATTTAAAATCTTTCGGTTCACAAGGACAGCAGCGCAGTGCAGTACTTTCATTAAAATTGGCTGAGCTGGAATTATTAAAAAATGAAACGGGTGAATATCCTGTATTATTATTGGATGATGTTATGAGTGAATTGGATAATAATCGTAGAAACAGTCTTTTGGAGTTTTTGCAGAAAAAAAATATTCAAACACTTATAACTGCTACGGATAAATCTTTATTTGATGATAACGGAAAGAATAATTTTTTTATAATTGATAACGGTAAAGTTGTTTAAAATAAAAAGAGAGGGGATGAATAATGCGGACATATACGAATAATTTGTTTGAAACAGGAAAAACGATAATTCCCAAAACCATGAAATCGCTGGGAAATAAAAAGGATAAAAATGATTTAGGGTTATTAAAAATATATTTGAAATATAAATTATTTTATTCTTGGGGTGATATTGTAGGCAGGGATATAGCTAAATATATTATTCCGCAGGATGTAAATTTCTCTGTTTTGTATGTGTATACTTATTCATCCGCTTGGGCTAACAGTTTTCAATATTTGAAACTGGATATAATAAAAAAAATAAATAAATTTCTGGGATATAAATTAATAGAAGATGTACAATTCACGCGGTTTAATAAAAATCGTAAAAATAATTATTCGCTTGTTTTGGAGAAAAAAATAAATTTGGGCAGTTATATAAGACGAGTGGAGATTACGGATGATGATGTGGATAAAATAAACCGGGAAACAGCAAGTATTGAAGATGAGGATTTAAAGTCAATACTGCAAAGAGTGTACATGAAAAATATTCAGCTGAAAAAGTTAAAAGAGAAATACGGCTGGAAACACTGTCAAAAATGCGGCAGATTGACCTCGCCGGAAAATAAGTACTGTTATAACTGTCAAAGAGAACTAAAAGAGGAAAAGCAAAATCAGATTGCTGAAATTTTGCTGGAAGTTCCCTGGATGAGGTATCAGGAGATGACTAAGTATGTGGATTGTACCATTGATATGCTCAATAAGCAGCGAACGAAATTGGTGCAGATATTGGCGGGCAGGCTGCGGCCGGGAATAGATTATCCAGAAAATGATAAGGACGACTGCACTTACAGCATGGAAGCGCAGACGGTCGTGATGATGTATAAATCTATTCCGCCCGATAAACTGAATGAAGCCATACTAAAAGACGTGATTTTTAAATTGCGTTATGATACGGCGTATTGGGAAAACAAACAAAAAAAGGGCTGAAATATTTCAGTCCTTTTTTTATCAATTTATGCACAGCATGGTGATAACAGTTGTGGATAAGTCATAATTAACGAATATATTGTTTAAATTTATCCACAGAGGTGTTTATGATTAAATTTTCCGGGAAATGCAATTCATCCAGTATTTCATGCACGTAGTTATGATTGCCTACATCATCGGCAATATGAGCATCGCTGTCGATAATCAGTTCCGTCTGATGCTTCTGGCAGAGTTTAAGCATGGTTTTCATATTATCGCGGGAATTAAGGCGTTCGCCCAAAGGATTTAAAGAACTGTTGTTCAGCTCAAGCAGAACGTGGTATTCTTTAGCAGCTAAAACGATTTTTTCGTAATTTACAGGATAGTAGCCATTGTCGGGATGACCGATTATTTTTACTTTCGGATGTTTCATAGCACCGATTATGGCATTTGTATTTTCTTCTTGACTGCCGGGGTCGATACAGATGTCATGCAGGCTGGCTATTCCGTAATCGATTTTAGAAAATCCCTTTTCGGATAAATCCATATTACCGTAATAATCCATGATATTTATTTCTGCCCCCATGCGTATTTCAATATCGCCTTGTCGGCGCGGTATTACTTTGAAATTATGAAAATATATTTCGTGGCATGTTCCCGGCATTTTATTTGTGTGTTCAGTTATGCCAATCAATTGTAAATGTTTGTTTTTGCCGGCGGCAATCATTTCACTTAATGTGCTGTAGGCGTGACCGCTGGCAATGGTGTGCATATGCGCATCCAAGATATCTATCATGACTAACATCTTCTTTCATATAATATTTAATATTGATGATATGTCTATTTTGATGTATGTTTGAAATGCTGTCAATAAGGATTTTTGTATACAAAGTTCAAATGAATTAGTCATTGATATTTTAGTTCAGTGTGATATAATATTTTTAGTTTAATTATGTAAATATTGTATTAAATTCATAACTGTATGTTATAGAATTAATAAATGAGCCGGTTTTATCATATGGGTAAGGCTCTTTTCTACTGTAGACCATAAAATACATTAATGTACTGATAAGTTTTGTTTTAGGAGGTAATTTTTTTATGTTTAAAAGAGTCTTAATTGCCAACCGTGGAGAAATTGCAGTACGTATTATTCGTGCTTGCCAGGAAATGGGTATAGAAACTGTTGCAGTGTATTCGGATGAAGATGTCGATGCAATGCACGTGAGATTGGCTGATTACAGCTACAATATCGGACCGGCTGATGCTAGTGAAAGTTACCTGAATAAGGAAGCTTTGATGGAAGCTGCACAAAATACGGAAGCGGATGCCGTTCATCCAGGTTACGGATTTTTGTCGGAAGATGCCGATTTTGCTGAAATGGTAACAAAAGCAGGCATGACTTGGATTGGACCGTGGGCGGATACTATCCGCAAAGTGGGCGATAAAGACGTAGCCAGAGCAGCTATGGTACCGTCCGGCATACCGATGTCTAAAGGCAGCACGCCGTTGGAAAGTAATGAAGATGCGATAGCAAAAGCAAGAGACGTCGGCTATCCTGTCATCTTGAAACCGGTTGCTGGCGGCGGCGGTAAAGGTATGCTTATCGCCAATAACGAAGAAGATTTGAAAAACATCTTAAATATTATAGATATCCACAAGATAAAATATTATTTTGAACATTATATTGAACATTCCCGCCATATTGAAGTCCAGATTGTAGCGGATAATTACGGTCACGTTATTCATTTGGGCGAACGTGAATGCTCGCTTCAGCGCCGCAATCAGAAACTGCTGGAAGAATCGCCGTCCATCGCGCTTACGCCGGACCGCCGTGCCGAAGTCGGCGCGCTGGCCATAAAAGCAGCGAAAAGCGTTCACTATAATAATATCGGTACAGTTGAATTTCTGCTCGATTTACAGACGAATCAGTTCAATTTCATGGAAATCAATCCGCGTGTTCAGGTAGAACACGGTATCACGGAAGCCGTTACAGGCATTGACCTTGTGCGTACGCAAATCCGCATTGCAGCCGGCGAAGCACTGGAACTGCAGCAGGAAGATGTAAAATTCACAGGTCATGCAATTGAATGCCGTATTAATGCGGAAGACCCGGACAACAACTTCATGCCGTCGCCGGGTAAAGTGGATTTCTTCCTTGAACCGGGCGGACCGAGAGTGCGTGTGGACAGCGGTGTTTGCGCCGGACTTTCCATTTCGCCGTATTATGATTCCCTTATTGCCAAAATCATTGTACACGGCCGTACACGCGGTGATGCTATTAAAATTATGCGCCGTGCCCTTAAAGAATTCCAGGTTCGCGGTGTAAAAACGACTATTCCGCTCCATCAGCGTATTTTGAAGGACGAATATTTCTGCACGGGCGATATCGATACGCGCTTTATCAGAAATCATTTCTCCAAATATGTACAGCCGATGACGCCGGCACAGCTCAAAGCATCCAAGAAAGTTAAAACGGAAGAAGAAATCATCAATGCAATTAATGCAAGCATGTATTATGCTTAATTAAACATGTTTATTAAAAAGAGATTGCAGTTATACGGAATTAAACCGTGTATAATTGCAATCTCTTTTTTGTTTTGAATATAGTTGTGATATTATATAGATGATGTATATTTTGTTTTAAGGAGGGATTGGGGATGAAATTGAAGTTATTGTGGATATTTTTGTTATTGTCGATATTTTTAGTCACAGGTTGTGGAAAAGATGAACAGGCTGTGGATAACTCTGTGTACGTAAAAACGCAGACCGTTTCGTACAATGCGCAAAGCAGTGAGGATAATTATGCCGGTACGGTGAAAGGGCGCTATGAGAGCAATCTGGCATTTCAGGTCAGCGGTAAAATTCTGGCGCGCAATGTGAACGTCGGGGACAGCGTATCGGCGGGTGATGTGCTGATGATTATTGATGACAGGGATATCAGGCAGAATTTGAATGTGTATGAAGCGCAGGTACAGTCGGCGCGCTCGCAACTGGAACTGGCGCAGACGACATTCAGCCGGTATGAACAGCTGTATGCTTCTTCCGCCGTAAGCGCACAGGAGCTGGACCAGTATAAAAATTCCTATAAAAATGCTCTGGCTGCATACAATCAGGCTATAGCCCAGCGCGAACAGGGGCAGAATGCTTTAAATTATACACAACTCACAGCGGACGGTTCGGGCGTAATATCAGCCGTTACCGGTGAAGCCGGTCAAGTAGTTTCCGCCGGACAGACGGTAGCGACGATTGTTCAGGACGGCGAGCGGGAAATAGAAATTTCCGTACCGGAAAATAAGATACAGACGATACGTATGGGGCAAGAAGCGACGGTCACTTTCTGGGCATTGAACAATACAGAAGTTATCGGAGCAGTCAGAGAAATCGCCCCGATGGCTGATGACGTGGCCAGAACGTATAAAGTGCGGATAAGTCTTAAGCAGACACCTTCGGATATTCAGCTGGGCATGACGGCCAATGTGGCATTCAGCCCGAAATATACCGGAGCGGACTATATCACGCTGCCGCTTACGGCACTGTATCAGACGGAAAATAAAACGCAGGTATGGATAGTGAACAGTGAAAATAAGGCGGAACTGAAGGATATAAATGTAGTATCTTTCGGTAAAAACGATGTTCAGGTTACAGGTCTCAATGAAGGCGATATCGTTGTCACGGCAGGTGTGCATAAGCTTTTTGCTGGGCAGAACGTAAAACTTTTGGACGGTGATGCTTTATGAGAAATTTGACGGAAGTATCATTGAAAAATAAAAATCTCGTCTGGTATTTTATCGCCGTAATTTTTATCGCGGGAATTTTCTCGTATATGAAGCTGGGACGCATGGAAGACCCGGCGTATACCATTCGCCAGATGATTGTAAGCGTAGGCTGGCCGGGAGCCGATGCCGTGCAGATGGAACAGCAGGTAACGGACAAGATTGAAAAGAAATTGCAGGATACACCGGGTATTGATTATGTAAAAAGTTTTTCGCGCGCAGGAGAAGCTGCCATCTACGTTACGCTCAGAGATGATGTGGATGCCGATAAAATCCGCTTTACCTGGCTGGAAGTGCGCAATATGGTGAACGATATAAAAGAGGATTTGCCGGACGGCGTATACGGGCCGTATTACAATGACCGCTTTGATGACGTGTACGGTTCGATTTACGCCATAACGGGCGACGGATATTCATATGAGGAAATGCGCCAGCGGGCGGAAAAAATCAGGCGTATTCTGCTCGGCATAGATAATGTCAGCAAAGTGGAGATTATCGGCGAACAGCCGGAGAAAATCTATATTGAGGCGGCAAAGGAAAAGCTTTTTGAGCTCGGCATAAGCCCGCAGGATATAGCAAATGCCGTGCAGTCGCGGCAGCAGATGACGCCGGCCGGTATGGTGGAAACGCAGACGGACAATGTGTATGTGCGTTTCAGCGGACAGTTTGCTGATGTGGAAATGCTGAAGAATATGCCGATTAATGCCGGCGGCAGAATTCTGCGGCTGGGAGATATTGCTACAGTAGAGCGGCGTTCGGTAGAACCGGCGGAGCCGAAGATGTTTTACAACGGGCAGCCGGCTGTCGGTCTGGCCGTTTCCATGGAAAACGGCGGCAATATCTTAAAGCTCGGGGAAAATCTGAAAGATACGATTGATACAGTGGAAAAATCCATGCCGGCAGGGCTGGAAATTCATCAGGTTTCCGACCAACCGCAGGTGGTAAAAAATTCGATTGATGAATTTGTCGGTTCACTTCGTGAAGCAGTAATCATTGTCTTGGCTGTAAGTTTTCTCAGCCTGGGCGTAAGAACGGGGCTCGTTGTAGCGGGCTGTATTCCGCTTGTTATTGCCGGTGTATTTGTAGGCATGGAGATAACGGGCATTGATTTGCACAAAGTTTCGCTCGGAGCGCTGATTATTTCCCTTGGTCTATTGGTCGATGATGCGATTATAGCCGTCGAGATGATGAGCGTGAAACTGGAGGAAGGCCTAAGCCGTTTTGAGGCCGCTTGCTATGCTTATCGGGCGACGGCCATGCCGATGCTCAGCGGTACGCTCATAACGTGCGCCGGTTTCATACCGGTGGCTTTTTCCAACGGCGCAGCGTCCGAATTTTGCAGGGCACTGTTTCCTGTTGTAGGAATGGCGCTTATTCTGTCCTGGTTCGTCTCAGTCATGGTAGCTCCGCTGTATGGTTATAAAATCATCAAGGTTAAAATCAAGCGTGATAATGATGGTAAGATTAATCCGTATCAAAGCAGATTTTATCAGGTATTCAGGAAAATACTGCATTTGTGTCTTACACATCGCTGGAAAGTATTGGCAGGAACGGTGGGCGTATTTATCGTTTCGCTTTACTGCATGAGCTTTGTAAAACAGGAGTTTTTCCCGCCGTCGCTTCGGCCGGAGCTTGTCGTGGAGCTGACTTTGCCGGAAGGTTCATCCCTTAAGGCGACGGAAGCGCAGGCGCAGAAACTGGCGCAGGTGTTAAATGAAGAGGGCGATAAAATAAATAATTTCGCCTATTACACGGGACAGGGCTCATCACGTTTCGTTCTGCAATTTGAACCAGTTCTGCCGAAAGACAATTATGCACAGTTCATAATTACGGCCAAAGATGTAGATGCCCGGGAATATCTGCGTGAAAAACTGGCGCAAACGCTGAACGAACAATTTCCGGAAGTCCAGTCGAACATAAAACTGATTGAAATGGGACCGCCGGCCGATTATCCGGTGATGTTCCGTGTATCGGGCTATGATACGGACAAGGTTAAGGAAATAGCCGGTCAGGTGGCTGATGTAATGCGCAGCGACAGTAATATCTATAATGTCAATTTTGACTGGCAGGAAAAAGCAAAAACGGTTCATCTCGAATTTGACCAGGACAAACTGCGCTCCATGGGCATATCCAGTCAGGCTGTGGCGCAGACGCTTTATACGGAAATAACGGGAGCAACGGCGGCGCAATTTTATACAGGCGACAGAACGATTGATATTGTAATGCGTCTTAAAGACGACGACAGGGATAAACTTGATGAAATCCGCAATCTGCCGATTTATTTGGGACAGTACGGTTATGTACCGCTGGAGCAGGTGGCGAAAATCAGTTATCGGGCAGAGGACGGTGTAATCTGGCGGCGCGATTTGAAGCCGACGATTAAAGTGCAGGGCAATATCTATGCAGGCACGGCCAATGATGCCACAAATAAAGTTGCTGCTCAGCTGAAAGAGATAGAAAATAATCTGCCGCTGGGCTACAGCATACATGTGGACGGCAATGTGGAAAACAGTGAAAAATCGCTGAAATACCTTTCCGAACCGCTGCCGGTGATGCTTCTCGTCATCATTACCATTTTGATGTTCCAGCTCAGGAGTGTACAGCTCATGGTGATAACGGCACTTACAGCACCGCTCGGCATAATCGGTGTAAGCTTCGGCATGCTGATATTCGACAAGCCGATCGGTTTTGTGGCGATACTGGGGATTTTGGCGCTTTCGGGCATGATAATCCGCAATTCCATTATCTTAATCGACCAGATAAAAAAACATATGGCAGACGGCGAAAAACCGTGGGATGCCATTATAGATTCGGCCGTATTGCGTTTTCGTCCGATAATGCTGACAGCCGCTGCAGCGATACTCGGCATGATGCCGCTCGTATCGAGCCCGCTCTGGGGTTCTATGGCGATTGCCATATCCTGCGGACTTTTGGTGGCGACTGTATTGACGCTTTTAATCCTACCGACGATATACGCCGCATGGTTTAAAATAACGCCGGACAGCGAAAATAAAATTGTAAAATAGTAAGTAAAGAAAAAAGCCGCTGCATAGGTTTTAAAATCTATACAACGGCTTGTATTATTGTTATAATGAAAAACGAGGCAAGCAAATTATATTACTGATTGACTTCCTGTCATTTATATGATGGGAGGTGATAGCATGAGTTACAATGATTTAATCATGATGATAGTTGATATCGTTGCTACCAACAACGTATCAGTAATCATTGCTTTCATAGCGGTGCTTCTGCTTATCGCTCATATGTTTAGAGATTAGAAATCTTTAGCATATAGTCAGGCATAACGTTAACGATAGCGATTTTACTCACCAATCTTAAATGATAGTGAAATGTCAGCACGTTGACGGACGTGTTTTAGTATATAGTTACTTGCCTTTTTTGTTTGTTCACGCGTTTATTATAACTTATTGAAAAAAATATTTCAATAATATAAAACGGATTTATTTATATTGCATATAATCATAAAGCAGATGGACAATGTTGTTAAAATGAGAATATATTTTTTCATATTAGCCATCTCAATTTTCAGTAACAGTAACATTCAATTTATCTAAAGGCGGCATGGAAACGGCTTCTGTATATTTAAGAAGTTTCCATGTGTTTTCGTTTTTAACGGCAGATACTTTGGCGTACCATATACCGCCTTTGTTTTCTGTCGGTGATTGGAAAAAGTAAAGCAGTTCGATATAAACAGTCTGTGGATTTTTTGTATCAAGCTGTTCATTAATGACTTTGATTTCTGTATTGTAAATTTCACCGTTTTCGGTATACCATGATTTTGTTTTACCGGATAAAGCATTGTATACCTGCTCTGTCATATAATCCTGCACCTGTGCATAAGAAACTTTGGCGGAGCTTACATCATTCATCAACTGTTCACAGTCTATATATTTAGGATAGTCTTTAGCTGTTATTTGATAGTTTTTAACAGGTTTTTCTAATTGATACAAAGGCGGAATACCTATGTTTTGAATGATTAATATAAGCAGGATTAAAATTAAAAGATAGATTTTTTTCATGATAATCGCCTTCATTGATATACAGAGAAAATGTTTATTTTAATTGTAGAAGTTTTATCTGGCTCAAAACAATTTGCAGTCGGATTATATCTGTATAAAACCATTATATCACCGATAAGCCAGTTATGCGGAAATTCCAATCCGTGTGAGCAGACTATATTACTTCCGGATTGCGGCATATACTGATAGCGGTATTGCATATTAGGCAAAAAGATAAATTTATTATAATTGGCAAAGCGGGCTGGATTTTGCTGACAGGCTGTGAAAATATCATTTAAGCGGGATTTATTTTGCAGAATGATTGTCTGATTGGTTGTAAAGAGAGAAATTGTTTTAGCGGTATAAGAAATTTGAGAAGAGAAATTATGCCGGATAAAATCAGTATCTTTTTTTAGCGGAACATTTTGCAGTGTATCAGCATTGAAAATCAGCGCCTCCGTTTTATATAATCCTGTACCGAGATGTCTGCTTACAGCGATAAAGATAAAATTGCTGCCTGATTCGGAAAACAGTACGGGTTTATCAATAGTATCCGTTTTTTTCGTAACACAGGGGATGGTGATTTCTTTATTATATTCGAGATTGATTGCATTATATTGTTGAGTTTGTTCATCATATTGAATTTGTTGAACAATGGGTTTATCGATAGTTATCGAAGCATAGGTAATTGACATAGAAAAGAGGCTTGAGAATAAAAATAAAAACAGAGCAAAAATTTTGAGCATATAATCACTCCTTTGAAAATGAAATTTTGAAACAGGTATATTATTAAATTAAAATACAGTCAAAAAGAGTTATGATTGACGATTTTTTTAAGGTTCTTCATGGTATTGAACGATAAACCAGCTGTCATCATTTTTGGCTTGATGAATGATAAAATGGATTTGATTGTTTATCTGCGAAATTAATTCATTATTTGTATCGTAAAAGTTGATGGTATAATTCATTGTGCAGTCGTATATCAACAGATTTTGCCAGGTGGTAGATAAAGGATAGAGATATCCCCAGCCGTTTTCGACGGAATAATTTTCCTGCTTGATATCAACAGTAACTTTTGCGGCAGTGTCGACGGTATTTTGATAGCGTGCTTGATTTAATGCGTGGAAAACTTCCTTCGGTATATGCGCAGAATATTTATCATTGTAAGCAGATTTTGTGGTGATAACATCGACTATATAATCATGATAGGGAATGGCTTGATTTTCGGATTGGCTATAATTGTCAGACGAATAAATATATAAAATAAATAATAGAATAAAAAGAGTAAATATGGACTTTTTATATTTCATAATAAAATCTTCTTTCATAATTTCCAGGGGCTGTCATCTGATATTTTGTCGGATGACAGTTTTTTTACTTTGGCGGAAATATAAATGGAAGCGGGAATGTAGAAAATGAGAACAGGCAGTTTTACGGCTAAGGCTATACCGGTTTTATTTTCCTGTAAAACTTCGCTTAATGGCAATAATCGTAACAGAAAATCAATGCTCAGGCTGAATACAAATATGGCATTGAGCATAAGTTCTTTGCCGAACAGTTTCCGTGCAGGCTGAAAGTTTTTGGTAAGGGCTTTTGCATAATCATCGTTGATAAAAGATATTTTACGATAAAACGATAGGATTTTATTATGAACGGAAGGTTGGGAAGAAAATAGTAAAAAGAAGCCGCTGCCAAATTCCAGAAGTGTAAGGCTGTATATAATAAGAGCAACAGTAAAATAATTGTAATAGTTAAGTATGATTAAAAAAATAACGATAAGAAGCAAGAGGAAAATTTTTTTGTTCATAATATCACCTTAATAAAAATGGAGGTACGTTTTGTACCTCCTGTATAACTTTAAATTTATATGATTGTTTAGTGAATGAATTTTCTTTGCGGTTTGCGGATTGGGGGCTTGAGATACATGGAAGCACTCGTCAGGAACATCAGCGCTCCGGCAAAGATAAAGACGAATTTCAGACCGATGAATGTACCGATTATACCGCCGACGAGAGGACCGATAGTTGAACCGACCTGCTGGGCGGAAAACATCAGACCGAAAATACGGCCGCGCTGTTCGGGCGGGCTCTTTTTGACGAGAATGGAGTTTATGGACGGATAAACGCCGGCATAGAACAGACCGCACATGAATTGCAGTACGGCAAACGGAATGAGCGTATCAGGAATGGCTTGCAGGATTAGGACTATGCCTGAAATGGCAAGCGTTATGCACATGGTGCGGAAAAATCCGTGTTTTTGACCGTATTTGCCCCAAAGCGGTGAGGAGATGGCTCCGGCAAATCCGCCGAGCGAAAAGACGATACCGGACAGCATAACGACATTTTCCATGCTGTGATTGAGTTCGGCGATGTAGATGGTCAGTATCGGCTGAAGGATTAATATCGCCATTTGAATGACTACGGCGCATTCTAATAAACGGCGTATCATTGGAATTTTTAAGAGATTTACCTGTTCGGCTTTCTGGGCAACGAGTATCTGCTCCGGTGTCTGTTCCGCACGTGGCGGCTCCTTGATGAAAATGAATGTAATCAGGGTAATGATACCGAGAGCGGCTGCCGCAATGAAGAAGGATACGCGCATACCGAAAACACTGGCCAGCACGCCGCCAAGCAGCGGACCGATAACGCCTCCGGCAGTGAGTGCCCCCTGCATTACGCCCATGCAGAAACCGAGTTTTTGTTTTGGCGCGTAAGCTGACATGATGGCAAGTTCGGCAGGCCACAGACCGGCGGCAAATCCCTGAAATGCGCGAGCGAGCATTAATTGAAATGGAGAGCTGACGATACCGCAGAGAAAATAAGCGATGGCAAGACCGGCACCGGAGCGTATGGCCATTAATTTGCGTCCTTTTTTATCGGACAGTTTGCCCCAGATAGGACCCATGACGGCACTGACAATAAATGAAATGGAAAATACTACACCTGACCACATATTAGCATGGTCTGCCGGAACACCCAGTTCCTGAATTAAATACATAGGCAGAAACGGTATGAGCATGGTGTAGCTTGCTGACATTAGCACGACATTGCATGTCAATATGGCTAAAATGGCTTTCCAACTCAATTAAATCATCCCTTTCTTAATTAAGTGATTTATTGTTTTTAATTATTATAAATCATGTAGACATTAAAATGAACTATAAACTAATCAAATAATTTGTAATAAGATTATATACCTAATTACGGCTTTTTGGTAGACTAAATATTAAGTTTGGGCTACAATAATTTTAGAAATTTTTTAGGACAAAGAAAGGATGCGATTATATGTATAAGTTGGCACCATCACTATTGGCAGCGGATTTCGGCATTTTAAAGCAGCAGCTTGAAGAATTGGAGAGAGCAGACGTTCCGTATATTCATCTGGATATCATGGACGGCGTATTCGTGCCGAATTTATCGTTCGGACTTTCTGTCGTGCAGTCCATCCGCAAATATACAAAAATGGTATTTGATGTGCATTTGATGATTATTGAGCCGGAACGGTATGTAGAGCAGTTCGCCAAAGCAGGCACGGATATTTTCTGTTTCCATATTGAAGCGACGAAGAACGCGAAAGAACTTGTGGCAAAGATAAAACAGCTCGGCATGAAAGCCGCTGTTGCCTTAAAACCGGCGACACCGCTTTCCACGATTGAAGAACTGCTGCCGGAGCTTGATATGGTGCTTGTTATGACGGTTGAACCGGGTTTCGGCGGTCAGAAATTCATGGAAGACCAGATGGAAAAGGTAAAAAAATTGGCAGAGCTTCGCAGCCAGCATGATTACCATTATGATATCGAAGTGGACGGCGGCATTAATCCGCAGACGCTTAAAACGGTATTTGCCAATGGTGCCAATGTGATTGTAGCCGGCTCAGCCGTAATGGGTGCAGAAGATATTTCCGCCAGAGTAAAAGAATTTGCTCAGATTGCAAAAGATTACAATATTTAATTACCTATTGTGCTCGTAAAATATCGAGCCTGTATGAGCAGTATAATACTTTATATTCGTTCGATGTTATCACTTAACCTCACTAAATATAAAGTATTATATTGATTTAGAAAGTTAATTAGCACAATAAGTATTTAATGAAAAAAGGATTAAACGGCAAAATGCGTTTAATCCTTTTTTATTTTATTTAACATTATTTAACGTTTTTTTCGAGAGCGACAGCGGCAGTTTCCGCATGCTGGCGGTTTTTCTTGCCGTTCCAGCCGTATTTTATCGACAGGATAGTTACACCGGCAACGACGAGGAAGAATGCCATGATGAAGTAGCCAAGGTCAAAAGTACCTGTTTCTGTTTTAACAAATCCCATCAGGTAAGGGCCTACCCAGCCGCCCATATTGCCGCAGGAATTGATGAGTCCGACAGCACCGGCAGCAGCAGGACCGGTTAAAAATGTTGTAGGAATAGTCCACCAGATGCCCATGCAGGTGTAAGTGCCGATGGCAGTGAGGCAGATTAAGACAAGCGCCCAGGACGGGTCGGTAACGAACGGGCTGAGACCGAGACCGATAGCGCCGATGAACATGGCAATGGATACATGCCAGACTTTATCACCCGTTTTAGTGGAAGTGTAGCTGACAATCAGCTGTACAACGAGTGCCGCCAGCATAGGAATGGCGATAGCGCCGCCGAGGAAGCTCGTCGACCAGCCGGACAGATTTTTGAGAGCCGTAGGCATCCAGAAGCTGAAGCCCCAGTAACCGATAATCCACATGAAATAGATGAAGCACAGTTTCAATACTTTTCTGTCGGTAAGAGCCTGTGCGATAGTATATTTTTTGATATTGTGCATACGTGCCTGGTCTTCGTTGAAAGCATCCGTTAAGTATTTTTTCTCAGCATCCGTGAGCCAGGAAACCTGTTCCGGTTTGTCTTTTACCCAGAAGAAGAAAACAACGGCAAAAACGAGTGCCGGGATTGCTTCCAGAATGAAAAGCTCCTGCCAGCCGTGCATGCCGAATACGGAAGTGCTTAAAAGAACACCGGCGAGCGGTGCACCGATAATATTGGCAACGAGCATGGAAATGAGCATTAAAGAAGTAGCGCGGGAACGTTCCTCTGGTTTAAACCAGCGCGGAAACAGTATGGAATAGATAACAGGATAAAGGCTGGCTTCAGCAGCACCGAGCAGAAAGCGGAATACGTAAAATTGCGTCTTGGTGTCTATAAATGCCATGAGTACGCAGACGATGCCCCATGTGAACATGATGCGGGCAATCCATTTGCTGGCGGAAAATCGGGCGGCTATCAATGAACCGGGAATTTCAAAAATGAGATATCCCAAAAAGAAAATACCGGCACCGGCGCCGAATACTTCGGCCGTAAGCCATGGCAAATCTTCCGACATGGTAAGCGTGGCATAAGCGATATTTACGCGATCGATACAGGCGATGATGGAAACTAAAAATACCGGGAAAATGATATGTATATCGCGTTTTCTCTTTAAGTTGGCAAAATTGATTTGTTCCATAAAAATTTCCTCCTAAATATATACTAGTTTTGCCGTATTTGTATGTATAAAAAAACCTCCGCCCGAGAAGGGACGAAGGTATATTTCCGTGTTACCACCCAATTTCTGCCAAAAGCAGCGCTCAGCAACGTACATTATAATACGTGTTTCCTATAACGTGGAACAGACGTTTTGGCTTACTGGATTTCAGCCGTAATCTTCAAGGAGGATATTCATCATTAAATTGACTGCCGCCTTTCAGCCAGTAGCGGCTCTCTGTAAGCCAATATTAAGGATTACTCGTTCCTGTCATCAGATATAAACTCTATTTTAAACATTACAAATTTACAAAACTTGATGTAAAATAATATACTCGTATATTGTAAGATTGTCAATAGATATTTTTTTATTCTATAATATGGTTAGATGTTCATTTTTCTTTTGAAAGGTCAAAAGAAAAACGAACCAAAAAGAAAAGACCTTTTAACGTTTCGCTAACGCTGCACTGGGCGAGCCTTCGTAGCTCTTTGATAAATACAGGCGATACAATGGCTTGAAACGTTTGGAATTTGGCTCGTGCTCTCTATTTCAGCAGGAACTAAAATCTGAGCTGTTGACACTACAATTCGCTACTCATGCTGAAAATCTCTTATGGGCTACGAACTAAAAGGTTTCTTTTTCGGCAACTTTTCTTTGACTTCAAAGAAAAATTGCCCGGCACAATATGAAGATAAATTAAGAAATTAAATCTTTTTATCTTATATTGTGCCGAACAGGCACTTTCTTCGTTATTCTTTTACAGTAAAAAGAATGACAAATAGAAATATATTTATCAAAAAAAAGAAATAAAAGGAGAATTTTATGGATAAGAGAAATGAAATTTTAGCGCATAATTTAATAAACTATTCAGTGCGATTAAAAAAAGGTGAAAAACTTCTGATTGAGCTTATCGATGAGGGCATGGAACTGGCACAGGCTTTGATAAGGGAAGCCTATAAAGTCGGCGGTATACCGTTTCTCACAATAAAAAATCTCAGAATGCAGCGTGAATTGCTTCTGGGCGCGACGAAAGAACAGATGGAATTTTGTGCTGAATATGAAACTTTGCGCATGAAAGGCATGGATGCGTATATCGCTATTCGCGGCAGTGAAAATGTAAGTCAGCTCAGCGATGTACCGGCGCAGAACATGGAGCTTTACTCCAAATACTGGATGAAACCGGTGCACAGTGATATCCGCGTTCCGAAAACAAAATGGTGCGTACTGCGTTATCCGAACGGAGCCATGGCGCAGCTTGCCAATATGAGCAGCGATGCTTTCAGCGATTTTTACTACAATGTGTGCAATCTGGATTACAATAAGATGAACAAGGCAATGGATGCTCTTGTAAAGCGTATGGAAAAAACCGATAAAGTGCATATAAAAGGAAAGGGAACGGATATTACGTTTTCCATAAAAAACATGCCGGCTGTAAAATGCGCCGGAGACTGCAATATACCGGACGGTGAAGTTTATACGGCTCCTGTAAAAAATTCGGTGAACGGAACGATTACGTACAATACACCGACTATCTATCAGGGAACGACTTTTGAAAATATTTCACTCACTTTTGCGGACGGAAAGATAGTGAAAGCCTCGGCAAACCATACGGAAAAGCTGAATAAAATTTTGGATACAGATGAAGGCGCAAGATATATCGGCGAGTTTTCTTTCGGTTTAAATCCGTATATTACTTTCCCGATGAAAGACATTTTATTCGATGAAAAGATAAGCGGAAGTCTGCATTTCACACCGGGCTGCGCTTATGAAGATGCGGATAATACGAACCGTTCCGCTGTTCACTGGGATTTGGTGCTTATCCAGACGAGTGAGTATGGTGGTGGAGAAATATACTTTGATAGTGAACTAATTCGTAAAGACGGCATTTTTGTAGTAGACGATTTAAAATGCTTAAATCCGGAAAATCTTAAATAAAAATTAGTAAACTGTATAAAAAAACATAAGATTGAAAGTGTAAGGAAGCAAGATATTGCAGGTATTAAAGCTGCGTATCTTGTTTCTTTGTTAAGATATAAAAATTTTCAATATATTACATATTTGTTTACAAGGGTTTGACAATTAATAATCCATAGTGTAAAATTGCAGATGTATAAAATACTATTTATGTCTACTGTTTATGTCTAAACTTTTCCATTATGCCGGAGGTGTCTATTTTGGTATACGAAGGAATAACAGTATATATGCAAAATGGTAAATTAGATGATGTAGAAATAGCATATTATATCAATAAATTGAGAAGAATATCCAAGGGTAAAGAGTTAAAACGTGTAACATTTATCTTAGGTGATGAATACGTTGACTTGCGGTATTTATTTAAGAATTATCCGTTTGAACGTATTTGGCGTATTTCTACATGTAATAATTCTGCCGCTGCTATATAATCTTGTTGTAAGAAAAGTGAAAACTTTGCTGTCTGCTATGCAGGCGGCAAAGTTTTTTTGTATTTTCCACCGTATTTTTGCTAAAATTAGAGTAAACGATTACAGGGCGGGTGAGAAAATGAGTCAGCAGAAAAGAATACTGATTGCGGTAATGATAACGTCTTTTGTCGGGGCGTTTATGGGCAGTTCCATAAATGTAGCCGTTCCGGCGATGGCGGAGGATTTTAATTTAAATCCGGATATTCTGACTTGGGCGGTAACGTCTTTTTTAATCGGCTCGGCGGCGGGTCTTCTGCCTTTCGGCAGATTGTCCGATATAAAGGGACGGCGCAGAGTTTATGTTGCCGGTCTTGTCTGTATTTGCGTTACGACTTTTATCTGTGCACTGATGCAGCATTTTTTATCTTTTGTATTTGTGCGGTTTTTGCAGGGGCTTTCCATGGCTATGATTTTCGGGACGAGCATGGCTTTGCTCGTTTCGTGTTATGATGCGAAAAAACGCGGGCAGATAATCGGCATGTCCGTTTCATTTGTATATGCCGGTGTGTCTTTAGGTCCGTTTATCGGCGGTTTTATCACGGATTATCTGGGCTGGCGCATGATTTTCTGGTTTACCGGCTTTGTTTTGCTGGTAAATCTCGTTTTGATGGGAAAGATAAAAATGGATTGGTACGGCGCCAGAGGGCAGAAATTTGATTTTATCGGCAGTTTTATCTATGTGGTGATGATTGTACTGTTTCTGTACGGTCTGTCTGACTGGACGCGCCATGAAATAGTGCATTATTTTCCGTTTATAGCTTTAATACTGTTTTTCATATTTATCTGGGAACAGAATAAATCGGCTTCACCGCTGGTGAAATTATCGTTATTCAAGAATACGGTGTTTGCTATGTCCAATTTAGCGGCGCTTATTCATTACAGTGCGACGTTCGCCATTGGTTTTGTGATATCGCTGTATCTGCAGCTGGTGCGGGGCATGGATGCTTTTACGGCTGGTTCGTTTCTGCTCATTCAGCCGTGTCTTATGGCAATCGTGTCGCCGAAAGCGGGTGCTTTGTCGGATAAGTTTTCACCGCGCATAATTGCTTCCTGCGGTATGGGGATTATGATGATTGGGCTGTTTATTTTTTCCTTTCTGCATGAAACGACATCGTTGTATTTTATCGGTGCCAATCTCGCCTTTATCGGACTGGGTTTCGGTCTGTTTTCCTCGCCGAACAATAATGCCATTATGGGAGCAGTGGCGGCGGAATTTTACGGGATAGCGTCGTCCATAGTGGCAGTGATGCGTCTTATCGGTCAGGCTGTGAGCATGGCGATTGTGACGCTCATTCTGTCGGTGTATACGGCCGATGTCGCCATGGCTGAATATGTAGATATGATACTGAAAGCTGCAAAAGATATATTTTTGCTGTTCAGTGTTTTGTGTGTATTTGCGCTTATCGCTTCGCTCATGCGCGGCCAAGAAAAAATAAAATAATGGCTTGCTTTAGCCTATCTTGCGTGCTATAATGAAAAAGCTATGTATTTAGCAGGTTTCAATAATGAAATCTTCCCTGCCCGTTACAGGGCCGATAGTCCAAAGAGGAGGTGTTTTTGTGAGAAAATATGAAGTAATTTTTATCGTAAGACCAATGGATGAAGAAGCAACTAATGCTGTTATTGAAAAGTTCTCCAAACTGCTTGTTGACAATGGTGCTACTATTGACAAAGAAGATCGTTGGGGCAAAAAACGTCTGGCTTACGAAATTAAAGACTGCACAGACGGTTACTACTGCTTATTCAACTTTACAGCTGAACCGGCTTGCGCTGCTGAACTTGACCGTGTAATGAAAATTACTGATGAAGTTTTAAAACATATGATCGTTAGAGAAGACGAAGAATAATTATAAAATTTGTCAGGGAGGAAATTACCATGAATAGGGTAATATTAGCAGGTCGTCTTGTGCGTGACCCGGAAGTACGCTACACGCAAACAGGAAAAGCGGTGGCAAGCTTCACTTTGGCGGTAAATCGCAGATTTGTCCGCAATGCAGACCAGCAGCAGGCAGATTTTATTCCGATCGTTGTATGGGATAAACTGGCTGAAATCTGCGGCAACAATCTGGTAAAAGGAAGCCAGATTTTAGTAGAAGGCCGCATGCAGGTTCGTTCTTATGATGCACAGGATGGAAGCAAGCGCTATGTTACGGAAGTTGTAGCTCAAGATATAGAATTTATGGGTTCCAGACCAACTGGAGCGTCGGCACCAGCTCAGCCGCATTTCGGCAGTGCACCGGCAACTCCGGCTCCGTCTCCGATGGGAGGAGCAGCTGCTTCTTTCGGTTCAGAGGTACCTCCTGACGAAGAAATACCATTTTAAGGAGGGTAATACAATTGGTTAAACGTGATAGAAACAGAAGACCAAAAAGAAAAGTTTGCAGCTTCTGTGCAGATAAAATCGAACATATTGATTATAAAGACGTAGCAAAACTCCGTCGTTTCATTACGGAACGCGGTAAAATCTTACCTCGCCGTATTTCCGGTAACTGTGCTTGCCATCAGCGTCAGGTTACAGTTGCAATCAAAAGAGCCCGCAACATCGCTCTTTTACCGTTCACAGCTGAATAATAAAGCGAAAATAAAAGCCGATACTCTTTTGTATCGGTTTTTGTTTTTCCATTGCTGGTAAAATAAAAAAAGACCAAGATATTATCTTGGTCTTTTTTGTATAAAACCTTTAATTCAATTATCCACACGGCGAATATCGGCACCGAGACCGCAGAGTTTGGCAACGAGGTTGTCATATCCTCTGTCAATATGGTGAATGTAAGATACTTGCGTTTCACCGCTGGCTACAAGGCCGGCAAGAACCATTGCAGCACCGGCGCGCAGGTCAGTGGCTTTTACCTGGCAGCCCGTAAGTTTTGCTACACCGTCAACAATGGCAGTGCGGCCGTCAACTCTGATATTGGCTCCCATGCGTTTGAGCTCGTCTACGTGCATGAAGCGGTTTTCAAAAACCGTTTCCGTAACAAATCCTGTTCCGTTTGCTATGGTGAGCATTGCCATGAACTGTGCCTGCATATCCGTCGGAAAGCCCGGATACGGCAATGTTTTGATATCGATGGCTTTGGGGCGCTTGTTACAGCTGACACGGATACCGTCGATGTCTTCCTGGATATTCACGCCGGCTTCATTGAGCTTGGCGATGACAGGTTTTAAATGCTCACTGATAGCGTTTTCTATATAGATATCTCCGCCAGTCATAGCTACAGCAACCATGTAAGTGCCTGCTTCAATACGGTCGGGAATAATGGTATAATTATGACCTATGAGTTTCGGTACGCCCGTTATTTTGATGACATTCGTACCGGCACCGCGTATTTTGGCACCCATGATATTCAGGAAATTAGCTAAATCGATAATTTCCGGCTCCTGTGCGGCGTTTTCCAAAATAGTCTGGCCTTCCGCCATGCAAGCAGCCATTATGATGTTTTCTGTAGCTCCTACACTTGGAAAATCGAGATAGATACTAGTACCTTTAAGCCCATTCGGTGCAGTAGCATTGATAAAGCCGTGGCCGATTTCAACTTCCGCTCCAAGAGCTTCAAAGCCTTTTAAGTGCAAATCAATAGGTCTGGTACCGATGGCGCAGCCGCCCGGCATGGAAATTTTCGCCTTGCCGTAACGGGCCAGAAGCGGTCCCATGATAACGAAAGAAGCTCTCATTTTACGAACTAAATCGTAAGGCGCGTCAACTGTTTTGAGTACGGTACTGTCGACGGACAGCGTATGTTCTTCGCGATTGAAGTTGACTTTAGCGCCGAGCTGACGCAGAACTTCAGCTATTGTGCAGACGTCGTTTAAATAAGGAACTTCGTCTAAAACACATGGCTTATCCTGGGCCAGAAGAGTTGCAGCAATTATAGGCAGTACAGCGTTTTTTGCACCGCTAATTTTTACACGACCATGCAATTCATGACCGCCATGTATAATCAACTTTTCCAATTTTCATCCTCCACAAGACTTATATCTTTATTATTTTATCATTTCCGTTTATGTATAGCAATAAAAAAATATATAATCGCCTTTGAGCGGACAAACAGAAAAAGGATATCTTTTCGTTAATGGGAAAAGATATCCTTTTATTCGTTGGGCTAGTAAAATATCGTGCCTGTAGCCGCAGTATAATAGTTTATATTCAGCGGGCTGCTACTTTGCGGCTGTAGACTACGATGGAGGCAATAAAGAGTACCGGCAGGATATAGTTCATGTAGGACGATACATCGAGCAGGAAAGAGCCGATGATTTTGTCGTGCAAAATCATGGTAGCGGAAGTGTAAGCGAGGATTGCCGAACCGATTGTAACTAAAATCGGCAGTCTGTCCATGAGATTGGAAATAATCTGGCTGCCCCATACGACAATCGGAATACTGATGGCAAGACCGGTCAGTACGAGTATCATATTGCCGTGCGCTGCTCCGGCAATGGCCAGCACATTATCGATACCCATAGCGGCATCGGCGATGATGATTGTTTTTATGGCTGTGGCAAAATTATTGGAAGCTTCAAATTTGTTGGCTTCATCGAGGCTGTGCTTGTTCGGTTTCAATAGATTGAAAGCGATTGGCAGGAGGATAAGTCCGCCGATTGCCTGCAAGAACGGGATTGTCAGAAGGTATGTCGCAATCAGCGTCATGAGGGCGCGGATGATAACGGCACCCGCCGTGCCGACGTAAATAGCTTTTTTGCGCAGTTTTTCCGGCAGTTTGCGGGAGGCCATAGCGATGACGACGGCGTTGTCGCCGGCCAAAACGAGGTCGAGCAGAATGATAGAACCGAGGGCAAATAAGAATTGAGTTGATAAAATTTCCATAGATTTCTCCTTTTCCGATTGAAAGTTTTGGACGCAAAAAAAGACTTTCAATACACATAATATATGCGTATTAAAAGTCTCACTTATCGAAATGTATTCGACGTTATTGCCAGAAGCGCGAAGCTACAGTGATTGTTGACAATAACTCCAGGAAGTTACTCCCTTTTAATATCATGTTTAGATTATATCTGATGAATAATTCATTTGTCAAATAAAATGTTGATGAAGTTTATTTGGATTGTTTGTTGAGGTTAAGGCATATGTCGATGACTTCCTGCATTTCCGGCGGAATGAATTTGTTTTTATGGTAAACGATATTGAACTGGCGTTTGAAAACCAAATCCGGCATGGTAAAGGTGATTAGTTTGTCTTCTAAATCATCTTTTACGGCTTCGGTGGAAATGACGGAAACGCCCAGACCGGCGATAACGGCTTTTTTTATGGCTTCCATGCTGTTGTAGATGCCGCCTGTCTGATAATAGACATTATGCTGGTGCATTACCTGTTCAAACAGTTCGCGCGTGCCGCTGCCTGTTTCGCGGATAAAGAATTTCAATTTGGCCAAATCATCATAGGTGATTGTCTTGCTGGCCAGCGGATGATTTTTGCTGATAATAAAAACGAGTTCATCGTTCATGAACGGTTTGGTAATTAAATATTCGGAGTGGATTTCTCCTTCTACGAGTGCTAAATCGAGGTTGTCGTTTAAAAGCATTTCCTCCAGCTCGGAGGTGTTGTGGATTTCCGAGAATATTTCTTTGGACGGGTCGCTGTCCGTTATATGCTTAATCAAATCTATTAAAATACTGCTTCCGATTGTAATGCTGGCACCGAGACGCAGGTGGTAGACTTCGTTGAAAGCCCGCATGGCCTGTTCGGTCTGCATATTTAAATTTATCAGATTGCGCGAGTAGCGGAGCAGGCGGCGGCCAGCTTCCGTGATGAAGATGCGGCGGCCGAGCCGTTCAAACAGAAGTGTCTGATAATGCGCTTCCAGCTCCTGAATTACCTGACTGACGGAAGGCTGAGTCATATGGAGCTTTTTGGCTGCGGCCGTGATGCCGTTTTCCTCGCAGACTCTGATAAATATAGCTAAATGTCGTAATGTCATAATTATTCCCCATTTTTTTGTTGTTAACTATGATATTAAGCCATTTTAGCGTTTTTAGCAATAGATTTAATAGATATAGACATGTTTCACGTGAAACATTTATGCTTTCGTCTGGATTTTAGCTCCCGGTCCGTCGTTGGCAATGGCGACGTCGGCTTCGGCAAAAGTCTTCATATCCTTGAGCATTTGCAGTGAAGCGTCAATCAGTTTCATGCCGAGAGCACAGATACATCCGCCGCCGGTCGTAATGTGCAAATCGAGATAATCAGGGCAGACGAACATCAGATACGGATTGATGGCAGGTGCTAAAAGCAGAGCATAGCGGAGCGCGATGACGGATGGAATATCGTCGGACAGAACGAGAATTCCCTTGCCGGCGGCGCCGATAGCGACTCCCGCCATAAATGCTATCTGGCACAAATACGGTGTCGGTTCAAGCGAGAGAAATTTGCGTTTGCCGTAGCGCAGGGCATTATTCGGCTGGCAGAGCTGCTGCTGAATGCTGAGACCGAATGTGCCGCAGATTTCCTTCGGATGATTTTCGCAGCAGGCGATACCGAGTACATCGACGTTTTTCAGTTTGGAGCCGTAGCAGATGCCCTGCAACAGGCTGAAGGAAAGTGTCTGCGGTCGCAGCGCCGTTTGAGGAATGGCGGTAAAGTGATAGCCGGCTTCGGCGTGCAGAGCAAACGACTGGGTCAGACGGTGCTGGACGACGCTGCAGCTTTCCTCCGGCGTTATGACGAGAATTTTTTTGCGGACTTTCGTCGGTTTTTCCTGTCGGGTGATACCGGCGATATTTTCGGCAATTTCCTCCAATTTGCCCAGACTGTAAATCGGTTTGGTGAGATTGTCAATGCGCTGGCGGCATTTTGTCCGCATTTTGTCATCCGGCACGGTCATATTGCGCACCTGTTTCAACAGTGCCAGCTTCGTATCGAAATCGGCTTCCGGGATATTCGGTTTAATCAGCTTGTCCTTTTCAGCAAGAGCAGCTTGATAGACGGAATGGTAGGCGTTTATGGCGCAATCGAGAATATTGACAGCAATGGAGGAGCCGGTGGCTTCGCCGAGACGGAATTTCAAATCCATGTACGGAGCGAGGTTGAGTTTTTGCAGTATGGCGTTATGTGCCGGTTCGGCGGCAAGGTGGGATGCCATCAGGTAGTCGGTTATCTGCGGACAGATTGCCTGCGCCACCAAAGCTGCCGAGCCGGTGTTGAAACCGTCGAGCACGACGAAACAGCGGTTTGCAGCCGCGCCTAAAATGATGCCTGTTATGCAGGCAAGCTCAAAGCCGCCGACTTTGCTCATGACGTCGATACCGTCTGTAGGGTCGGGATTATTGACTTTTAAAGCCTGGCGCACAACATCTATCTTGATAGCAAGACGTTCGTCGGAAATGTTGGTGCCGCGGCCGGTAGCCTGTTTCGGTGTCAGGTTGCAGAGACAGGCTACGATAGAGGCACTGGCCGTCGTATTGGCTATGCCCATTTCGCCGGGCAAAAAGCAGCAGTAGCCCTGAGCAGCGTAATGATTGACGAGCCGTATGCCCGTTTCAATGGCTTCAATCGCCTGTTCGCGCGTCATGGCAGGGCCTTTGGCGCAGTTATTGGTGCCGGGAGCGATTTTGCGGTTTAAAAGACCAGGAATATCATCGACGGGAGCTTTTATGCCCATATCGACGACAATCATGTCGGAGCCGCAGAAATTGGACATGGCATTGGCAACGGCTCCTTTGGAAACGAGATAGTTGCGCGTCATATGCGCTGTCGTTTCCTGCGGATATGCACTGACGTTCATTTCCGCTACGCCGTGGTCGGCGCAGGCGATTATGGTGAATTTTTTCGGGATTTCGGGATTTATCTGCCCTGTGATGCCGACATAGCGCAGAAGAATATTTTGCAGCTCTCCCAGCCCGTCGGGATTGGTCATGGTTTGAGCCAGTTTGTGTCTGACGAATTTTATGGCGCGCTGGTCGGGCGGCAGGATTTTTCTGATGGTCTGATTAAGCAGGGACATGAGTTTCCTCCTTCGGTACTTGTTTTAGGCTGAGCCCGATACGGGAGCGTTTCGGGTCGACGTTTATGACGATTACTTTTATGATGTCGCCGACGGATACGACGTCGAGCGGATGTTTGATAAAGCGGCGGCTGAGTTCGGAAATATGGATGAAACCGGCCGTTTTAATGCCGATATCGACGAATACGCCGAAATCGGTAATATTGCGCACTGTGCCGCGCATGATACTTCCCGGTTTTATATCTTCCAGTTTTACGATATTCTGACGAGTGAGCGGCGCCGGCAGGTCTTCGCGCGGGTCGCGGCCCGGTTTGGTGAGCGCGGACAGAATATCAGTAACGGTCGGCACACCGGCATTTAAGTCGGCAGAGAGCTTGGCGATATCGAGCAGCTGTATTTTTGCTTTTAATAATTCCAGCTGTTTTTTGTCGTTTAAATCGGCAAGCGAAAAATCGAGTTTTTGCAGAATTTTTTCCGCTAACGCATATGATTCCGGATGAACGGGCGTATTATCCAGTGCCAGCGCGGCATTATTGATACGCAGGAAACCGGCGCACTGCGTAAAGGTATTCGGCCCGAGACGGGAGACTTTGAGCAGCTCTTTACGGTTGGTGAAAGAGCCGTGTTCCTCGCGGTATTTGATGATGTTTTTGGCAACGGTGGCATTGATACCGGCGATATGTTTTAATAAAGCGGCGGAGGCCGTATTTAGTTCCACGCCGACATGATTTACGGCTGTTTCAATCACAGCGTCAAGTGTCTGAGCCAGTTCTTTCTGATTGACATCGTGCTGATACTGACCGACGCCGATAGCTTTCGGCTCGATTTTGACAAGTTCCGCCAGAGGGTCCTGTATGCGGCGGGCAATGGATACGGCACCGCGGATAGTAACGTCGAAATCGGGCAGCTCTTCAATAGCAAGTTTTGAGGCGGAATATACGGATGCACCGGCTTCATTCGTAATCAGATAATGAACAGGCAGATTGTGTTCATGAATTAAACCGGCGACGAATTCCTCCGTTTCGTAAGAGGCGGTGCCGTTGCCAATGGAAATCAGGTCGACATGGTACTGTTTCAGCCAGTTTAAAAGGTTGGCGGCAGATTTTTTGCGGGCGTCATCGCTCATGGTGATGTATAAGACGCCGTGGTGCAGAACCTGTCCTGTAGCATCGACGATGGCCATTTTGCAGCCGGTGCGGTAACCCGGGTCCAGCCCCATTACAGTATGACCGGCAAGCGGAGCCTGGAGCAGCAGTTGCTTTAAATTGGAGGCAAAGATGCTTATCGCCTGTTTTTCCGCGTTTTCCGTCAGCTGATTGCGTATTTCGCGTTCCAGCGCAGGCAGAATGAGCCTTTTGTAGGCATCAACAGCGGCTTCGCGGAGAAAATCATGGAAAATGGACGGAGCGGAGATGATGAATTTGCATACGGTCTGAACGTCTTTATCTATATCCGTCACGAGTTTTACTTTTAGAATATCCTTTTTTTCGCCGCGGTTTATCGCCAGTATGCGGTGCGACGGAAGCGTGCGTACCGGTTCGCTGTAGTCAGTATACATGGAAAATACGCCGTCTGCGTCTTTTTCGCCGTCATACGATACAGAAAGCTTACCGGACTGCCAGATACGCTGGCGCAAAGCGGCGCGGATGTCGGCTCTGTCGGAAATCGCTTCGGCGATGATGTCATTGGCACCGGCGAGAGCTTCATCAACAGTGGCGACATTTTCATTTAAATAATCCTGCGCCAAAGCGGCAATATCGCCTGTTGTCATTTTCTGCTCCCAGATGAGCTGAGCGAGGCCTTCAAGCCCTTTTTCCTTGGCAATCATGGCGCGGGTGCGTTTTTTCTGCTTGAACGGCAGGTAGATATCTTCCAAATCCTGCAGTTTCTGCACATTATCTATGGCAAGGGAGAGCTCGGCAGTCATTTTCCCCTGCTCTTCAATGCTGTTTTTTATTTCATTCTGGCGTTTAATCAGATTGCGCAGATACGTGAGCTTTTCCGCCAGTTCGCGCAGCTGTTCGTCTTTCATGGCGCCGGTCGCTTCCTTGCGGTAGCGGGCGATAAAAGGAATGGTGTTTCCTTCATCTAACAACTTAACGGCAGCTTCAATCTGTGCGTTTTTCAGCTGCAGCAGACGGGCAAGCTGCGGTATGATATTTTGTTCCAACATAATAAAAATCCTTTCCTGAAAGTATCATAATTATACCACATTGCTAGGAAGATTAGCACATTGACGCGAAAAAGTGCCTGTGATAGAATTGAAAACAAGCTCCCTTATACTGTAAGGGAGCTTTAGTGTAAAAAGGAAAGGGTTGATATTATGCCGATAAAAATTCCCAGCAGTTTACCGGCTGCGCAGATTTTAGAGAGTGAAAATATTTTCGTAATGGATACGGAACGGGCGTACCGACAGGATATCCGTCCGCTTAAAATTCTGATTTTGAATTTGATGCCGAACAAAACCGTTACGGAAACACAGCTTTTAAGGCTTTTAGGTAATACGCCGCTTCAGATTGAAGTGGATTTCATTTATACAGAATCATATTTGCCGAAACATACGTCAATTCAGTATCTGTCCCAGTTTTACGGAACATTTGAGGACGTAAAGGACAAATTTTACGACGGTTTCATCATTACAGGAGCACCGGTGGAACGCATGGAATACGAGGACGTGGCTTACTGGAAAGAAGTCTGCGAAATTATGGACTGGAGCCGCAGCCACGTATGGTCGACGTTTCATATCTGCTGGGGTGCGTTTGCCGGTCTTTACCATCATTACGGCATAAAGAAATATTATGAACGCAAGAAAGTATTCGGCGTATTTAAACATCATCTGAATGTTAAACATGAAAAACTGTTCCGCGGCTTTGACGATGAATTTTATGTGCCGCATTCCCGTCATATCGGCATTAAGCGCGAAGAAATCGAAAAAGTAGATGATTTGACGATTATGGCGGAAGGCGACGCCGGTGTGTACATCATAGCCAACCTGAAAGACAATGAGTTTTTCATTACTGGTCATGCCGAATATGACCCGTACAGCCTCAAAGGCGAATACGACCGTGATATTAAGGCGGGCATGGATATGCACATTCCGATAAACTACTATCCTGATGACGACCCGACGAAAGAACCGATAGTGCGCTGGCGCAGCGTAGCGAACCTGTTGTTTTCCAACTGGCTTAACTACTACGTATATCAGGAAACGCCGTACGATATTGATAATCTGAAAAAAGAACCGCGAAAATAACATAAACCTATTATGCTAGTAAGACAGCGAGTTTGTAGCCAGCAGTATAATACTTTATATTCGTTCGATGTTGGCACTTAACCTCACTAAATATAAAGTATTATACTGCTTTAGAAATCAACTAGCACGATAGTTATGATAAAGACAATCGAAAGAAAGAAGCGACATATTAATGTATTTTAAGAAAAAAATCGGTGTGCTGCTGTTGGGTTTGATGCTGATTTTCAGCACGGCAGCGGCGGCTCAAACTCTGCCGAACCCGGATACGAGTGCAGAAAGCGCCTGTCTGATTGATGCCGAAGACAACGCCGTTTTATACGGCAAAGATGAAAATAAAATCATGCACCCTGCCAGCACGACGAAAATCATGACGGCGATAATTGCGCTGGAAAGCGGCAAATTGGACGAACCGCTCGTCATTTCCTCATACGCCGTAAATACGGAGCCGTCTTCGCTCGGTCTTAGAATGGGCGACCGGATTACACTGCGGGAGGCACTGGCCGGAATGCTGCTCGTTTCCGGCAATGATGCTGCCGTAGCCGTAGCGGAAACGGTGGCAGGCTCTGTACCAGAATTTGCCCGGCTCATGAATGAAAAAGCGCAGGAACTCGGAGCGTACAATACGCATTTTGTCAATCCGCACGGGCTGACGGCGCAGGGACATTATACAACAGCCCATGATATGGCGATAATTGCCGCCTATGCCATGAAAAATCCGCTGTTTCGGGAAATGGTCGGCAGGACCGCCTACAATATGAAGTACATGGACGGCCATACAAAATACGTAACGACGACAAACCGTTTTCTCAAAAGCGGTTTCCCGGGCGCCAACGGCATAAAGACAGGCTTCACCAATGCGGCGGGCGACTGCCTTGTAGCATCGGCAACGCGCGGATTAAAAACGATGATTGCTGTATTCTATAATGACGACTACCGCTGGGATGATGCACAGGTATGGCTGGAATTCGGCTTCAGTTTTTACGACCCGAGCGAGCTGCGCGATAGACCGGTAAGACCGGTTAATGAAAATCTGGCTAAGATAACGGAGCGTATTAGACAAAACAGAGAAACGAACAGCAATCTGGCGACGCTTGATAAAGCCGTTGCCGAAAGAGCGAAAAATATTTCATCCGACAATGGTGCAGAAGATAAAGCTGAAACAGTTTCCGAACCGGTTGAGGAAATGGCAGATACAGCAGAAAATGATAATACAGCTGCCAAAACAGATACGGATAAAACGGTTAACGATGAACCGGCTGAAGTACAGACGGATAAAGACAGTGATGATGTGAACGATATATACGCATATACGGAAAGTGATGATAATGCGGATATAACGGAAGAAACAAATCCGGCTTTAGCACAGTATGTGTATTGATAGAAAATGAGTTGTTGTTCATTTTTCTTTTGAAAGGTTAAAAGAAAAACGAACCAAAAAGAAAAAAACTCTTAACGTTTCGCTAACGCTGCACTGGGCGAGTCTTCGTAGTCCTTCTATGAATATAGGCGGTACAATGGCTCGAAACGTTTGGAATTTGGCTCGTGCCTTCAGTTCCAGCAGGAATTAAAATTTGAGCTGTTGACACTATAATTTGCAATCATGCCAAATTTTTGTCTGCGTTGGAGATTTTTACGGTA
>DCFC01000010.1:61156-77459 GCA_002314325.1 Megamonas hypermegale | reverse complement strand
TTAACATATATTGTGCCGAACGGGTACTTTTTTGGTTCGAGTTCTTAAGCAAATAAAGAACTCGAATTAAAGAAATTTAGTGAAATTAATTGAATTTTAATTTATTTTTAAACCATATTTAACCTTTTTGTAATAGTATTTTAATATGAATAAATTATACTACTTTATGAAAGGTGGAAAGCCTGATGATTAATCGATTAATTATTTTAATGCTTGTGTGTCTAATGTCTTTGGGCGCAACGGCAAGTGCCGGTTCGTCTGAAACAAAAGAAGATGATAATCTGCCGCCAATGGTTATTGAAACGGATAATTTGACTTATGCCGGAGCTTTTATCGATTGGAGCAGTTCTCCTAGAATAGTTGCTCAAAAGAGTGTATCGCTTCATAAAGAACCTGCTGATAATAGTCCTATCGTCGGTACTGTTCCCGTATATACTTCATCAACAATAGTAAAACAGGAAATGCTTCCTATCGTAGGTGTTAAAGCATATATTTATCCTCGTATGGGTAAGACAAAGATTATTGCTTCATCAGAGCGGGCAAAGCAATCTGCTGCTTTAACGGATACAGCTGATGTAAATATTGGAGATGATATTTATGTAGTTTATAGTGAAAAAAGCGGACTTAAAAGTGTTGTATGGTATAAAGGAAATTTTGTCGTAGTACCGTCTAGTGGTATAAAAATACCATATATAAATTCCAATCCGGAACAAAACTATTATCAAGGTTATACTTATGCCATTTATGAAGGATATTCCACTTATAATGATATTGTAAACGAACCTGATATAAATTATTACGGATATTATGATAATGGACAACGATATCTTATAAAACGACCTGTTTGCAGGCGTAATGCAGATATTTGGCTTCAATTGGAATTGCCTGATAAAACGACTGGCTGGGTGAAAGTAACAGATGCTCACGCAGGTGCAAATGCACAGCCTGATTGGTGGAAATGTTATACAGGGTTTGCGTTAGATTGCTTTACTGGTTTTTCGCCGGATACTCACAAACTGCTTACAAACTAATTATGGATATCTTGAAAAAAATAACGGAAAAGACCATTGATATAACTTTTGTAATTATATCAATGGTCTTTTTTTATGGTGTGATGAGTTTTACATCATGTTCGTTAAAATACTGTTTGAATTCATCCGGCAGGTCCTTGTCGGTGATAAGGTAGTCCATATCCTCCAGTTTGGCGAACGTTACGAGTGAAACATGGTTTATTTTCGTGGAGTCGACGAGCAGGATTTTCGTCTTGCTGTTGGCTGTCAGGTATTTTTTGATATCGCCTTCCATCGGTGAAGCATTCGTCGCACCGTTTTCAATGGAGAAGCCGGTCGCAGCAAGGAAGCATTTGGAAATATTGTAGCCGTTTAAAAATTCCAGAACACTTGCGCCGGTGAAGGCGTTGGACGGACGGTACAGTGAGCCGCCTGTGGCGATTACGTTCATCTGCGGATAGTGGAAGGCTTCATTGATTACGTAGACATTGGCCGTCAATATGGTAAGGTTTTTCTTTTCGGACAGATACGGCACCATGTGCATCGTTGTCGTGCCGGAGTCGATATAGATGATGTCGTTGTCATCTACAAGGTTAGCGGCAAGACGGGCAAGCAGTTTCTTTTTGTGCTTGTTTTTGATTTCGCGGGAGGAAAACGGTTCGGGAATGTTGTTCTGAGCGCGCATGATACCGCCGTATACTTTTTTTATGGTACCGCGCTTTTCCAGTTCGGAAATATCGCGCCGTATGGTATTTTTGGATACATTGAAGATATCGCAGAGTCTGTTTATGGAAATTGTATTTTGTTCTTCCAGCAGAGTTTCAATATCATTTAAACGTGTCGCTTTCATAAAATACACCACCTGTATATAATGTTATCAAAAGTTGTTTGTTATTTATGAGTAAATTTTGGTTAATTTAATCATTTGGCTTAATTATATTACCAATCTACTCAATTTGCAAGGTTTTTGTCAATATAAAACGGTTGTAGTATAGATTTTTTCGCAGTGAATAAGGCTTTATTTTGACGAAAAAAATAAAAAAATAAAAATATATTAAAAAACTATTGACAAATAACTCAAAATGTATTAATTTATAATCAAAAGATAATCAAAAAGTAATCATAATAAATCAATACATATCCAAAAACAAAAGATATAAATGAAATTTATTTAAGGAGTGACAAATAATGGGCGTTTTCTTAGTTCCATCTAAAATTTTATCTGGTGTAGGTGCAATCAATGAACTTGGTGCAAATATTGAAGGCAAAGGTACAAAAGCCTTAATCGTAACTGATACATTCATGATTAAATTCGGTAATGTGGCAAAAGTTACGGCTGCACTGGATGCTCATAATATTGAATATGCAGTGTTTGACGGTGTAACAGGCGAACCGAGCGATAAAATGGTGGCAGCCGGTGTTGAAGCATACAAAGCAAACGGCTGTGATTTCCTCATTGCTCTCGGCGGCGGCAGCCCAATGGATACTGCAAAATCCATCGGCGTAATGGTTGCAAGCGGTGCAGAAAAAATCAGCGATTTCATGCACAAAACAATAAATGTAAATGTTCCGTATCTCGTAGCTATCCCGACTACGGCAGGCACAGGCTCCGAAGCAACTCAGTTCACAATCATCAATGATACTGAAAACAATGTAAAAATGCTGCTTGCCGGCCCTTCCGTATTACCGGCACTGGCTGTTGTAGACCCGGCATTCACGATGACAGCTCCTCCTTCCGTTACTGCCAATACTGGTGTTGATGCTCTCTGCCATGCTGTTGAAGCATACACTTCCAGAAAAGCTCAGCCGCTTTCTGATACATTTGCATTATCCGCTATCAAACGTATTCATAAAAACCTGCCAATCTGCTATGCTGACGGCAAAAACGAACAGGCTAGAATGCAGATGGCTCTCGGCGCAACTGAAGCCGGTATCGCATTTAATAACTCTTCCGTTACTATCGTTCACGGCATGAGCCGTCCAATCGGTGCTCTGTTCCATGTTCCGCACGGTTTATCCAATGCAATTTTACTTCCGGCCTGCATGGAATTTGCTATTCAGGAAAATACGGCAAGATTTGCTGAAATCGCTCGCATCATGGGTGTGGCTGATGAAAATACGGCTGATATGGATGCAGCTAAAGCATTCGTAGCTGAAGTAACACGCTTCTGCAAAGAACTCGGCATTCCGTCTACGGAAGAAGTTCTCGCTAAAGGCGGCTTCACGAAAGATGATTTCTTCGCTCAGCTCGACAAAATGGCAACGGACGCACTCGACAGCGGCAGCCCGTCCAATACGATGAAACAGCCTTCTAAAGAAGATATCATTGCAATTTATAAAAAATTATTTGACTAATTAGTGCTTTAGGAGGAGAAAAAAATGGCATTAGCTAAATTAAGCGAGCTCCTTGGTTCTGTAAAGGATAATACCTACGCTATCGGTTCGTTCAACGTTTCCAACATGGAAATGGCTATGGGCGCAATCAAAGCGGCAGAAACGATGCAGGCTCCTATCATTATACAGATTGCTGAAGGCAGACTCAGATATTCCCCGCTCAATATTTTAGGACCTATCATGATGGCGGCTGCCAAAGCAAGCAGTGTACCGATTGCGGTACACCTCGACCACGGCGGCACGATGGAAACGATTAAACTGGCGCTTGACCTCGGTTTTACGTCCGTAATGTTTGACGGCTCCAAGTATCCGCTGGAAGAAAATATCGCTAAGACGAAAGAAGTAATCGCACTGGCAAAATCGTACGGCGCTGACGTTGAAGGTGAAATCGGCCGCGTCGGCGGTGCAGAAGGCGATTATAAAGCAGTAGACATTGCTATTACCAGCGTGGAAGAAGCAAAACGCTTTGCGGAAGAAACAGGCGTTGACGCTCTGGCTGTAGCAATCGGCACAGCTCACGGCAATTATAAGGAAACTCCGCATCTGCGTATTGACCGCTTGAAAGAAATCGCAGCTGAAGTAAAATGCCCGCTCGTATTGCACGGCGGCACGGGTCTTACGGCGCAGGATTTCAGAAACTGCATTGAAGGCGGCATTAAGAAAATCAATATTGCAACGGCTTCTTACGACAGCGTAGCCAAACGCTTCAAAGAAGTGGCAAAAGAAAATCCGGACGCAAACTTCTTCACATTCAGTGATGCGGCAGTGAATGCAACTTGTGAAAACATAATGAAACATATGGAAATATTCGGCTTGAAAAATAAATTATAATATCGAAGGAGATAAGGATATGGCTTTAATAGAATTTGACCAGACAAAACCAATGGATATCGTTTTAATCGGTAGAGCAACTATCGATTTCAACCCAAATGAAATTCATCGTACTTTGGATAAAGTAAGAACTTTTACTATGTATCTCGGCGGCAGCCCGGGAAATATCGCTGTCGGCGTAAATAAACTCGGTAAAAAAGTAGGCTTTATCGGCTCCGTATCCGATGACCAGTTCGGCGATTTCATTGTTAACTTCTTCAATGAAAGAGGCATCGATACTACTCAGATGGTAAGAGCTAAAAACGGCGAAAAACTCGGTCTTACTTTTACTGAAATCAAAAGCCCTACAGAAAGCAGCATTTTAATGTACAGAAACATGGCTGCCGATTTTGTAATCAGCCCAGAAGATATTTCGGAAGACTATATTGCTCAGAGCAAAATCCTGCTCATTTCCGGTACTGCTCTTGCTGCCAGCCCTTCCCGTGAAGCTTGCCTCATGGCTATCAATTATGCGAAAAAACACGGCACAAAAGTTATTTTCGATATCGACTATCGTGAATACAACTGGAGAAGCAAAGCTGATATCGCAGTTTACTACTCTCTCGTCGGCCGCATGAGCGATGTTATCATCGGTTCCCGTGAAGAATTCAACTTAGCTGAATATCTGCCGGAAGAAAATGATGTAGCAGATTATGAAATCGCGGAAAAATATCTCGGTTTCGGCAACAAAATCGTCATCATTAAACACGGTAAAAAAGGTTCCGTTGCTTACGGTGCAGACAAAGAAGCATTCAAAGTTGACTCCTACAAGATTAAACTCTTAAAATCCTTCGGCGGCGGCGATGCTTATGCTTCCGCATTCATCTACGGTCTGTTGGAAGGCTGGAGCTTATCCGATTCCCTGCGTCACGGCACGGCTCATGCTGCAATGGTTGTTGCAAGCCACAGCTGCTCCGAAGCAATGCAGGATGCTGCTGCTATTGATGCTTTCATTAAAGAACATGCAGCAGAACAGGTTATCACTCCGGTTGAATGGAAAATCGTATTATAAAAAAGAAATAAAAAGTCGTAATCTATAAAGCAGGAAATGCCTGATGAGAAGAGAATATAAAATCATCAGGCATTAAACCTGCTAATAATTGAGGATGAAAGGATTGACTATTTAATGGCAAAAACAATTCGTCTTACTGTAGCTCAGGCTTTAGTAAAATTCTTAAATAATCAGTACATCGAATTTGATGGCAAACAGAATAAAATGTTCAAAGGTATCTTCACTATCTTCGGTCACGGCAACGTTATCGGTCTCGGCCAGGCACTGGAAGAAGATGCCGGCGATTTAATCGTACATCAGGGACGCAACGAACAGGGTATGGCTCATGCTGCTATGGGTTATGCTAAACAGATGAGAAGAAAACAGATTTATGCCTGCACGTCTTCCGTAGGCCCTGGCGCTGCCAACATGATAACGGCTGCTGCAACTGCAACTGCAAACTGCATTCCTGTACTGTTCCTGCCGGGCGATGTTTATGCAACTCGTCAGCCGGACCCTGTACTTCAGCAGATGGAACAGCCGCATGACCTTTCCATCAGCACAAACGATGCTTTCCGTGCCGTTTCCAAATACTGGGACAGAGTATCCCGTCCGGAACAGCTTATGACTGCCTGCATTAATGCTATGCGCGTACTCACTGACCCGGCTGATACGGGTGCTGTAACAATCGCTCTGCCGCAGGACGTTGAAGGTGAAGCATACGATTATCCGGAATATTTCTTCCAGAAACGCGTTCACCGCATTGACCGTCGTCCGGCTACGAAAGCTATGGTTGAAGACGCAATCAAACTCATCACTTCCAAGAAAAAACCGATGCTCGTTTGCGGCGGCGGTGTAAAATATTCCGAAGCATGGGATACATTCAGAGAATTTGCTAACAAATACAACATTCCGTTCGGCGAAACACAGGCCGGCAAAGGTATTATCGTTTGGGACGACCCGATGAACATGAACGGTCTCGGCGAAACAGGCTGCGTTTCCGCTAACGAAATCGCTAAAGAAGCTGACCTCGTAATCGGTGTCGGCACAAGATACACTGACTTTACTACTTCCTCCAAATGGATTTTCCAGAACCCGGAAGTTTCCTACCTCAACATCAACGTTTCCGAATTCCACGCTTACAAACTCGACGGCGTTCAGGTTGTAGCCGATGCAAAAGTGGCACTGGAAGCAATTGATGCTGAACTCGAAAAAACAGGCTGGAAATCCGCTTATACAAAAGAAGAACTGGCTGCAGTTAAAGCTAAATACGTAGCAGAAACTGACCGTCTCTATAACATTGAATACACTGGTAAAGACTTCGTTCCGGAAATCGACGATGCGCTCGATACGGACAAAGTATTTGAAGAATTTAAAAACATCACCGGTTCCGTTCTGACTCAGAGCCGCGCTCTCGGTGTTATCAACCAGTTCGTTGCTAAAAACGGCGGTATCGTTGTAGGTGCATCCGGCTCCATGCCTGGCGACTTGCAGAGAGGCTGGCGCGTATACAATCCGCATACGTACCATGTTGAATACGGTTTCTCCTGCATGGGTTATGAAGTAAATGCCGCACTCGGCGTAAAAATGGCTGAACCAGACAAAGAAGTTTATTCCATGGTCGGCGACGGTTCCTACATGATGCTTCATTCCGAATTGCCTACTTCCATTCAGGAACATAAAAAAATCAATATCATGCTGTTCGACAACATGACATTCGGCTGCATCAACAACCTCGAAATTGAACACGGTATGGGCAGCTTCGGTACGGAATTCCGCTTCAGAAATGAAGAAACGGGCAAACTCGACGGCGGCTTCGTTCCGGTAGACTTCGCAATGAATGCTGCTTCCTACGGCTGCAAAACTTATAAAGTTACGACGGCTGAAGAATTGCAGGCAGCACTTGAAGATGCAGCAAAACAGACTGTATCCACGCTTATCGATATCAAAGTATTGCCGAAAACAATGCTTCACGGCTACGGCCACTGGTGGCGTGTAGGTCAGCCGGCAGTTTCCAAGAGTAAAACTGTACAGGAAGCATACAAAGTGCTCATGGCTGAACTCGCTAAAGCTAGACAGTATTAATCGAAAGTTAATTTTCAAAATAAAAGAAAGCCTCGTATTCTCATATACGGGGCTTTTTGTCTTAAAATTAAATTATAAAAATATTCATTGATATTATTGCATTTGATATAATAATTAATGTTTAGGTAGTAAATTTAATTTTATATGAGGTGTATTAATATTATGGGAATAATTATAGTAACTTTTATAGTAATTTTTTTTATCATAGCATATGTTTTAGGTAAAAAATCAAAAAATCCTGAAATTGAAAAACTTACTTCAGATTTAAATAATGCGGTAAAAAATGGAAGTAATTTATTGCTAAGATTTAGTCAACTAAAAAAAGAATTTAATAACATAAATCAAGATTATCTAAATAAAAGTAATAAATTAGTTCAAATGGAAAATCAGATAGCAGATTTAAATATTAAAAATGAGCAGATGAGAAAAACGATAATCCTAGCAAATGGTCAAATTAAGTATATGGAAAATACAATAAAAATAGCTAATAGTAGAATAGAGCATATTCCTGTGTTAGCTAATTTTTATAATGATTTAGTAGAACAAAGTGATGAATATTTAGCTCAAAAATTGGAAAATAAGAAAAGACCAGCAAAAAAAGGAGCTGAAGAAGTAAGAGCAATTTCAAAAGAGAAAAAAGTATGGATAGTAAAAGCTAAAGAAATGGAATATAAATGTTCTCTTTATGAAAGTTTATTTCCTTCTCTTCCAGAATTGGTAGATGATGTTGAACATAATGATGACTACATATATGAAATAGTTGAAAATGAAGAAACTATTAGGGAAAATGAAGATAATATTAGACTGTATTTATCTAAGGAAGAATATGAAAAGTTGCCTACTAATGAAAAATATCAACGTGCATTAGAAAATTGGTATTTTCATAGAAAGAAAACAAAAACAAGATTAGGTTATGATTATGAAAGTTATGTAGGCTATCGTATGGAACAATTGGGATATAAAGTGGAATATTATGGACAGGAACAAGGCTTGCAAGATTTAGGTAGAGATTTAATTTGCATAAAAGATAAAAAAATGTATATTATTCAATGTAAATATTGGAGTAAGAAAAAACTTATTCATGAAAATGTTGTTAATCAATTATTGGGAACAACTTTAGAAATATGTATAAATAAGTTACAAACAGAATATAAAAGTTATAACTCAGCGTATGATTTGATAAAAAATAAGATAATAGTTCCTAAAATAGTAACTAATATTACATTGAGTGAAACAGCTAAAAATTTTGCTAATGCTTTAGGAGTTGAATATAAAGAAAATTTAGCTTTAGATATGTATCCTCTTATTAAGTGTAATATAAATAATGGAGAAAAGATTTATCATTTGCCTTTTGATCAACAGTATAAAAGAACGGATATATCTAAAAACGGAGAATTTATGGCACTTACTGTTGAAGAAGCAGAAAATGCAGGTTTTAGGCGAGCTAAAAGGTATTATTTTTATGAATAAAGTTTGAGTTAAAAACTATTCTTAGTTTAAATAATATATATTAAGGAGAGATTTTTATGAAGGTTACAGCATTTAACGGCAGCCCGCGTAAAGGCGGAAACTGCGAACAGGCACTCAATTTTATCGGGGAAGAGCTTAAAAAAGAAGGTATTGATTTTGAAATCGTGCAGGTGGGCAATCAACAGGTGCGCGGCTGTCTTGCCTGCTATAACTGCTTACAGACGGGAAGCGGATACTGTGTACAAAAAGACAAAGTCAACGAGTGGATTGATAAAATGGTATCTTCCGACGGAATTTTACTGGCATCGCCTGTATATTACGGCGGTATTGCAGGTACGATGAAATGCTTTTTAGACAGAGCTTTCCTTGCCGCAGGCAGCAAACTGCATCATAAAGTAGGAGCATCCATCGTTACGGTACGCCGCTCCGGTGCGCTCGAAACGTTCCAGCAGCTCAATGCTTATCTGAACACGATGGAAATGATTATGCCGACGGCTGATTACTGGAATAATATTCACGGGCTCAATATCGGTGAAATCAAAGAAGATATTGAAGGCATCGAGGTAATGCAAAAACTCGGCCGCAATATGGCGTGGATTATGAAAGTGATTGAAGCCTCCAAAGGCAAAATCGACCCGCCGCAAACAGGACAGCGTACAATGACAAACTTCGTACGCTAAATTGCTATTTATTGGTTTGGCGCAATGTAATTGCGCCAGGTACTTTTTCTTTGTTGCGCAAAGAAAAAGTACCCAAAAAGAAAACGCTTGGGTTCGTAGCCCATAAGAGATTTNNCGCTCAAACATTTAAACTAAAATCATATCTAAATCTTTTTCTTTTTAATAGCTAAAGCTACCGTGAAAATACTTTAATATGGATGAAAGTTTTGGCATGACTGGCGAATTTTAGTATTAACAGCTCAAATTAAGTTCTAGCAGGAAACAGAAGGCTCGAGCCAAATTCCAAACGTTTCGAGCTGTTGTACCGTCTGTATTTATAGAAAAGTCACGAAGGCTTGCCCAGTGTAGCGTAAGCGAAACGTTAAAAGGTCTTTTTTACAGGCTATTATTACTTTAGTAATTAGAGCCTGTTATACCTTTAGGTGATTTTTGGTTCGTTTTTCTTTTGACCGTTCAAAAGAAAAATGAACAATTCTTCAAACTTGCAACATATTATCATAGAAACTATAATAAAGTTAACTAAATAAATCAAAGGAAGTGATAATATGGCTGTTACATTACAACAGATTGCGGATATGGCGGGTGTATCGCGCGGTACAGTGGATAGGGCGCTCAACAACCGCGGACGCATCAGACCGGAAGTGGAACAGAAGATAAAAAAGATAGCCAAAGAGTTGGGTTATCAGCCGAGCCGTGCGGGCAGGGCGCTTGCTATGGCGAAGAAAAATCTGAAAATCGGCGTTATACTGCAATCGGCACGGACGCCGTTTATGCAGGAGGTCTTAAAGGGGCTGGAAGCGGCGAAGAAGGAAGTTGAAAGTCTGGGCACTACGGTGGACATCAGACAGATTGACAAAGTAAGCGCCGGTCAGGTTGTGGAAATAATGGAGCAGATGCGCAGTGAAGAAGTAAGCGGCATTGCATTATCGCCGTCGGAAGACAGTTATTTAAAGCAGATAATCAATAAATTCATTCATGAATACCATATACCGATTGTAACGTTCAATTCCGATGTGGAAGAAACGGACCGATTGTGTTTTGTCGGACAGGATACGAAAAGAAGCGGGCAGACGGCGGCCGGTCTTATGGGCGAAATTATCGGCGGCAAGGGTCAGATAATCGTCATATCCGGTTACGGCGAAAATCTGTCGTTGAAAAACAGAGCGGTAGGTTTTGTGCAGGAGCTGGAAAAATCGTATCCGGAGGTCGAATATCTGGGAATGCGTTTTGCCTATGATGACAACTGGGTAGCGGAAAAAATCACGGAAGAAGTGCTGACGCAGTATCCGAAGATAAAGGGCATTTACATAACCGGTTCAGGAGTTCTGGGCGTTTGTGAGGCGATAAAGACTGCCGGCAGAAGCGCGGATATAAAAATCATTGCCAATGACTTCATTCAGGAAAATATATACTGGCTTATGGAGGGGACGATAAATTTTTTAATCGGACAGGATGCATATACGCAGGGATATCAGTCGGTCATGGTTTTATTCCGCAAGCTGTTCGATAATAAAGAGCCGGAAAAAGATTGCCTATATACGGAAATCGTCATAAAGAATAAGTATAATATTTAAGAAAAACGTGCACGCAATATTTAATATGATTATAGCAAGATGTATTTATAATAAACAGAATTGATTTTTGGGATATATACAAGGAAAAAAGATAAAAAAACAACCAAAACATGCCCAAAAATTTTAAAATAGCACTTGCGTTCGCGTGAACATTATGGTATATTATATTTGTAAACGAAATACAGATAAAAATAAAAACAATAAATTTTAGAAATATTTACAAGTAATTGAAATGGAGGAATTTCTAATGTTAAATGTTGGTGTTATCGGTTGCGGCGGAATGGGTAGAGACCATATCGCCAGAATTACAAACAGAATTCAGGGTGCTCAGGTAGTTGCAGTATGCGACGTATTTGAAGAAGGCGCGAAAAAAGCAGCTGCTATCTGCAATGCAAAAGTTTATACTGATGAAAATCAGTTAATCAACGACCCGGATGTACAGGCAGTATTCATTGTAACTCCTGGTTTTGCCCATGTTGATGCACTTTTAGAAGCTATTAAAGCTGGCAAACGTATTTTCTGCGAAAAACCTCTTTGCACGACTGCTGAAGATTGCCTCAAAGTTGTACAGGCTGAAGTTGCTTCCGGCAAACATTTAATCCAGCTCGGTTTCATGCGCCGTTATGACCTCGGCTATGTAAAAGTTAAAGAAGCTCTCCAGAGCGGCGAATACGGCGAACCGTTAATGCTCCACTGCACGCACAGAAATCCGGAAGTAGGCACGAACTACAATACTCCGATGGCAGTACATGACACGGCAATTCATGAAATCGACGTTCTGCACTGGCTCGTAAACGATGAATATGAATCTGCACAGGTTATCATGCCGCGCGTTACGAAATATTCCCACAGCGAACTGAAAGACCCGCAGATTATGCTCCTCCGCACGAAAAAAGGTGTTTGCATTGATGTAGAAGTATTCGTAAACTGCAAATTCGGTTACGATATCAACTGCGAAGTTGTTTGCGAAGACGGCTCCATTAAAATGCCTACAGCAACAATCTATCCTACAATCCGCAAAAATGCAGCAGTATCCACGAAAATTGATACAGACTGCTTCGTAAGATTTAAAGACGCATACGATGCTGAAGTTCAGGCTTGGGTTGACGATGCAGCAAAAGGAATTATCGGCGGTCCGAACGCTTGGGACGGCTACCTTGCAGCAATCACGGCTGACGCTCTTGTAAAAGCACAGCAGACAGGTGCAATCGAACCGATTAAAGCTGCTGTTGAAAAACCGGAATTCTATAAATAATAACTATTGCGTTCGCGCGAACGTATTAATGGAACGCATAAATAACAGACATATTTTATCTAGGAGGAAAAACGATGAAAATCGGATTTAATGAAGCAACTGCTCTCGAATGCAAAGGCCAGTCCTTAATGGCAGACCTTGAAATGTGCGAAAAATACGGTTTTGACTATATCGAAATCCGTTTCGACTGCATTAGAGATTATTTAAAAGAACATACTTTAGAAGAATTGGCTGACTGGTTCAAAAACCATCACTTAAAACCGTGGGCATACAATACTTTGATTTTCTTCAATCAGAGAGATGCTGCAGGCGAAAAGGAAATTGACGACGAAGTTGATTTCATCATGGAAGTTTCCAAAGCTATTGGCATGAAAATGCTCATCACAGTTCCTTCTTTCGACGTAAAAGACAAAACGGTTGGCGAAATCAAAGAAGAAGCTGTACAAAGACTGCGCTACCTTTCCGATAAAGTCGGCAGCGATATGAAAATCTCGCTGGAATTCTGCGGCGCTCCGAACTGCTCTATCAACCAGTTCGGCACAGCTTACGACGTAGTAAAAGCTGTTGACCGCGACAATGTCGGCATAACAGTAGATACATTCCATTTCCATGAAATGTGCTCCAAACTGGAAGACCTGAAAGCAGCAGACGGTAAGAAAATCTTTGCTTACCATTTAAATGACTGCGAAGACCTGCCGCTCGGTTCCTGCGGCGATGACAAACGCTTATGGCCGGAAGAAGGCGTCGTAGACCATGCAGGTATTGCTGCTGCCCTCAAAGAAATCGGTTTTGACGGTGTATGCACAATCGAAGAATTCCGTCCGGAATATTACGCTATGAGCCATGAAGAAAATGTTAAAAAAGCAGCCGAAGTAACAAAAGCTTTCGTTAATAAATATTTTGGATGATTAAGTAAAGCGGCTGTCGAAAGATAGCCGCTTTTTTATGAAGTATTTTCATTAAATAAGAAATTAATTAGTACGGGTTACATATTCATTAATTAATTGATTATAAAATGGAGGTTATATTATGAAAATTGCATTTGACGTTGACGTATTGGCAAAACAGATGAGCATCAATGATATGGTGCATAAAGTTGCCGACTGGGGTTACAAATACATCGAACAGTCCCCGCATCCGCGCATCAATCCGTTCTACAAGCATCCTTTATTTTCCAAAGAATGTGAAGAAGAATACAGAAAAGCTCTGAAAGAAACGGGCGTGGAAATTTCTTCCTTTATCTGCGTATACCGCTGGTCCGGTCCGACGGAAGAACAGCGCCAGCACGCTGTAGCCAACTGGAAAAAAATGATTGAAATCGCTGTAAATATGGGCGTTCCTGTAATCAACACGGAACTTTCCGGCGACCCTAATCAGCAGGAAATCTGCAATGGCATGTGGTTCCGCTCCATGGAAGAACTTCTGCCGATTATCGAACGCGAAGGTCTGCGCGTAGAAATCCAGTCCCATCCATATGATTTCTGCGAATTGAACAATGAAACATGCGACATGGTAAAATCGTTCCGCTCCAAAAATCTCGGCTACGTATATTCTTCACCGCACGGCTTCTTCTATGACCAGGGCAAAGGCGATGTCCGCTCCATGCTCAAATATGCCGGCGATGAACTGACGCACGTTTTATTTGCTGATACATTCAATCAGACACTCGATTGCCGTTATATTTTAAATCCGCCGTTTTTGAATGCACGCGGCAGAGCTGACGCTACAATTCACCAGCACCTTGCTATGGGCGAAGGCGAAGTTGATTTCGACGGTATCTTCGAAACACTGCGCGAAATGGATTTTGCCAATAAACAGTTAAAACCGGACGCACCGAAAGTAGGCGGCGATAACATCGCCTGCGTATCGTACTTCGGCTTCCCGGAAAAAATGGACGAACAAGCTCCGCAGGCGCTCGAACGCATTAAACACGAATTGCTCGGTAAATAATTTTTAAATATTTGGCAGCCGCCAAATGAATTGCGGCTGCCAATCTATTGAATATTCTATAGTGTAT
This sequence comes from Megamonas hypermegale, assembly GCA_002314325.1. Taxonomy (GTDB): domain Bacteria; phylum Bacillota; class Negativicutes; order Selenomonadales; family Selenomonadaceae; genus Megamonas; species Megamonas hypermegale_A. The sequence continues at coordinate 63,113 of DCFC01000010.1, read as the reverse complement.
AGAACTGAAGTATAAATTTTTAGATTTTTTGGTTGTTTTTATGAATTTAGAGAGTGAAAAGTGAGTGAATACAGATGTCTAATCAAAATGTGAATAATCATGCTTCAAGAACAGTCATGACTATGGCGATAACAGCAACATTTGCTTCGTTGGGCTTCGGTTATGATACAGGCGTTATCAACGGCGCGCTGCCGTTCATGGCTGAGCCTGACCAGTTGAATTTGACGCCGGCCCTCGAAGGTATGGTTGTTAGTGCTATTTGTATCGGTGCAGCTATCGGTTCAGCGCTCAGCGGCCGCCTGTCCGATATGATTGGCCGTAAACCGGCTCTGACTTATTTGGCAGTATTGTTCTTCTGTTCATCTTTGGGATGCGCATTGTCCATCAACGCTACCATGATTATAGCATTCCGTTTCTTACTCGGTATGGCAGTCGGCAGTGCTTCCACTATCGTTCCTGCATATCTTGCGGAAATAGCGACGGGCAATTTGCGAAGCAGTCTTGTCGTTTTAATGGAACTTGTTATCGTATCCGGTCAGCTTCTGGCTTATATCGTTAATGCTATTATCGCTATCAATCTCGGCCATGACCCGCACGTTTGGCGTTATATCTTAGCTCTTGCCGCCGTTCCTGGTATTTTGCTGTTCATCGGTATGTTCTTCAACAAAGAATCGCCGCGCTGGCTCTTATCCAAAGGCAGAGCTTCTGAAGCTATGGATGTGCTTCGTCTTACGAATGAAACGGAAGCGAAAGCCATCGCCGAATTCAACGATATTCAGGACCTTCTGGCAGAACAGTCTTCGCAGAAGAAAGTTACGTTTAAAGATTTTGCTGAACCTTGGATGAAAAAAGTATTATTAATCGGTCTGGGTATTGCAGCATTGCAGCAGGCAACCGGTGTAAATACAATCATGTTCTACGGTTCGCAGATTTTGACAAAATCCGGTTTCTCCACAGATGCGGCACTTATCGGTAATATTGCCAACGGTGCAATCAGCGTAGGCGGTACGCTTCTCGGCTTTATGCTCGTTCGCAAACTTACGCGCCGCAGAATGCTTGCTGTCGGTCTTATCGGTATCTTGTTTGCCAATACTGCTATCGGTACGGCTTCCAATATTTTGGAAGGTTCACCGATGCTGCCGTATGTAGTATTAAGCCTCACTGTTACATTCCTGTTCTTCCAGCAGACTTTCGTATCCCCTGTAACGTGGGTATATATGTCCGAAATATTCCCGCTCAGAATGCGCGGCACGGCTCTCGGTATTACGACATTCTGCTTATGGACGACTAACTTCTTAATTCAGCTCGTATTCCCGACACTCATGAGTACATTCGGTCTTTCACATACATTCTACATCTTTAGCTGTATCGGTATTCTGTCCATTCTGTTCACCAGATTTATTATGCCGGAAACTAAAGGATTATCGATGGAAGATATCGAACGTAAATTTAGACGTGAATTCAGCAATTAATTAATTGTTTTACGGAAAGGACGATTTTAAATGACTACAGAAAAAGTGGCTTTTGATATTATCTCTTTGGCTGGCGATGCCAGAGCAGAACTGGAAAAAGCATTGAAGCTGGCACGCGAAGGCAAATTCGCTGAAGCGCAGGCACAGGTGGAAAAAGCCAATCCGCAGCTTTTGCAGGCACATCAGCTCCAGACAAAGGAACTTTTAACGCGCGAAGCTAACGGCGAAAAATTACAGTTCAATGTATTGATTTCTCATGCACAGGATTACCTGATGACAACGTATGCGTTGAAAGACGTTGCCGTTGAAATAATTAACCTCTATCAATTAATTAAAAAATAAAATCTCAAAAAATAAGACCCGACTTAATAGTCGGGTCTTATTTTGTGTAATTATAAGTAAAAAAAGTGCTGTTCGGCACAATATATGTTAAAGAGAAATATTTTTTTATTTATTCTTATATTGTGCCGGGCAATTTTTCTTTG
>DCFC01000010.1:43175-61075 GCA_002314325.1 Megamonas hypermegale | reverse complement strand
TTAAACTAAAAACATATCTAAATATTATTCTTTTTAATAGCTAAAGCTACCTTGAAAATGCTCTAACATGGATGAAAGTTTTGGCATGACTAGCGAATTGCAGTGTCAACAGCTCAAATTTTAGTTTCTGCTGGAAAGGGAAGGTACGAGCCAAATTCCAAGCGTTTCGAGCCGTTGTATCGACTGTTTTTATAGAAGGGTTGCGAAGGCTTGCCTAGTGCAGCAGTAGCGAAACGTTAAAAAGTTTTTTTACAGGCTCTTATTACTTTAGTAATTAGAGCCTGTTATACCTTTAGGTGATTTTTGGTTCGTTTTTCTTTTGACCTTTCAAAAGAAAAATGAACACCCACTTTTTATGATTTCCATTTTTTCCGATAGTAGCCGGGTGTCATGCCCATGTATTTGCGGAAAATATTTTGAAAGTAGTTGGAATTGTTGTAGCCGACCGTTGCTGCAATCTGCGTTATGCTCATATCGGTGTTGATTAAAAGGTTCTGCGCCTCGCCGATGCGGCGGCGGACGACGTACTGCAGCGGCGAAAAGCCCGTTTCCGCCTTGAACATATGAGCAAGATAGTATTTATTGGCTTTCACGGCTGCGGCTATCTGTTCCAGCGAAATCGGCTCATTATAATGTTTGTCGATATAATCTCTGACTTTATCGGAAAGCGAGAGTATTTTCTGCTGGCGGATGATGCCGTTCGTTTTGACGATATGGCATGTTTTGACGATAATAGCTTCCGTCAGATAATTTATGAATTCAGGCAGATACAGTTCATCTTCATTGATATTGTGTTCCATACATTGAAACAGAGCCAGAAATTCGTCGAAAAACTTTCCCAATCCGATTACAGGAATATAATCGGATGAGATAATCTTGTTTTTTTCCAGATGGGTGAGCTTTAAATTGCTTATTCCCAGACAGTAGGTGCAAAGACCGGTGCCTGAGCCGCCGAATTCATCATGCGGTACGTTGCTGTTATAAAGAATTAAATCTCCTTTTTGAGCGGTGTATTTGTCGTTTTCAATCATGTAGATGCCGTTGCCGTTATACACGAGCAGAATTTCCACCAGATTGGTGTGCATGTGCATAGTGCGCGGCATGGTCGAGGATGTTTCATCCACTTTGCAGAAATATTCCAGTTTGGGCGGATGAAGCCGGTCAAACGTGGATTTATACTTGTTGTTTATAAAATACTGTAGCATAATAATAGAACTTCTCTCTTTATCTCTAAAAAAAATACAAAAAACCTACTTAAATTTTAACAAAAAGTATGGACAAATGCAACAAAAAGAGTTACTATATAGTTACAGAAGTTACTCATAATATATTCATTATATATTCAAACAAACATATAGCCCCCTTTTTTATTATGCTATATACAGCTGGTGGAGATGTATTACTCCATCGTACATCTCCGCACATATTTATAGCATATGTTTAGATAAATAAACCATATTCTCTTCTAATCATTATTTAAATTTCAACTCTCCGGATAAATGTTTCCTGCATTTATCCCTGCAAACAAGGTTAGTAAATAACCATTATATATTAAATTTTTATTTTATAAATTTGGAGGAATTTTTTATGGCAAACATTAAATTAGGTATCTGCCCTATCGGCTGGACAAACGACGATATGCCGGATTTGGGCAAAGAAAACACTTTCCAGCAGTGTGTAAGTGAAATGGCTCTGGCAGGTTTCAAAGGCTGCGAAATGGGCGGTAAATTCCCGAAAGACGTGGATGAACTGAAAAAAGCTCTGTCCCTGCGCGGTCTCAGCGTAGCAAGCGCATGGTTCAGCTCTTTCCTGACAACGAAACCGTATGAAGAAACGGCTGAAGAATTCAAAGCTCATCGTGATTTTCTCCATGCTATGGGTGCAAAAGTTATCGTTGTTTCCGAACAAGGCAACAGCGTTCAGGGACAGCTCACTACTCCTGTATTTGCTGGCAAACCGTACAACACTGACGAACAGTGGCAGAAAGTGGCTGAAGGCCTCAATAAACTTGGTGAACTCGCTGCTGAAAAAGGCATGAAAGTTGTTTACCATCATCATATGGGTACGGGCGTACAGACAACGGAAGAAATCGACAAACTCATGGAAATGACTGACCCGAACCTCGTATATCTCTTATATGATACTGGTCATCTCGTATGCTCCGGTGAAGACCATATCGCTATTTTGAAAAAATATGTAAACCGTATTAAACACGTTCATCTGAAAGACGTTCGCAAAGAACTCGTAGAAAAAGTTAAAAACGAAAACATGAGCTTCCTCGACGGCGTAAGAATGGGTATGTTCACTGTTCCTGGCGACGGCTACATCGATTTCAAACCTGTTTTCGACATTCTGAAAGAAAACAACTATGAAGGCTGGACAATGGTTGAGGCTGAACAGGACCCAGCTATTGCAAATCCGCTTGAATATGCTATGAAAGCTAGAAAATATATTCATGAAGTTTCCGGCTTATAATTAATTGAACAATTAAAAAGCCTTCCCCGTAGCAGGAAGGCTTTTTTACATAAAAATTTTTTAGGAGGTTTTTGGCGTGGACTTAGCTATTATTGTTTTAAGTTTAATATTGTTAATGGTTTTTGCCTACAGAGGCTTTTCGCTCATTTTCATTGCACCGGTTTTTGCCGTGCTGGCGGCTGTAACGAGCGATTATGCTTCTATGCCGGTCTACAGTGAGTTGTATATGACAAAAGCGGCTGAATATATTAAAAGTTATTATCCTGTATTCTTATTGGGTGCGGCTTTTGCCAAAATCATGGAAGAAGGCGGCCTTGCCGCTTCTGTTGCTTCCAAAATCGTATCGGTTCTCGGCAAGGAACGTGCCGTTTTGGCCGTGCTTTTAGGCTGCGGCGTTTTAACTTACGGCGGTCTCAGCGTATTTGTCGTAGCATTCGTTATGTATCCGTTTGCCGCTATTTTATTTAAACAGGCGGACATTCCGAAACGGTTGCTGCCGGCAATCTTATGGATGGGTATTTTCACCTACAGCATGGTTTCGCTTCCAGGTACGCCGCAAATTCAGAATATCATTCCGGCGGCAGTGTTCGGTACAACGACATGGGCAGGTATCGGTCAGGGTCTTTTGGCTTCCGTACTTTTCTTTATCATTGCGTACGTTTGGATTTCCTATCGTGCTAAATCCTTGAAAAACAAGGGTGAAGGCTACGGTAGGCATATTTTAAACGAACCGGAAGATAATAATGAAGAATTGCCGGATTGGCGTCTGTCCTGCGTGCCGCTCATCATGGTTATCGTGATTAATCTGTATGTCAGCAATCCGTTCAACTGGGACTGGGCTTTTCACTGGGATGAAAACAGTCTGAGCACTTTTGCACCGCTCAATCTCTCTTTGATTGCGGCAAGCGTAGCAAAGGTACAGGCTATCTGGTCAATCAATGTGGCGCTTATTTTGAGCAGTATCGTTGCGGCATGGATTGGCCGTAAAAAGCTAAAACGTTTGGGCGGCGTTATGCATCCGATTAATGCCGGTGCCATTGGCTCGACTTCAGCCGTACTCAATGTTGCGTCCGGTTATGCTTTCGGCTGCGTTATCGCGGCATTGCCGGCTTTTGCCATGATAAAATCGGCTCTTCTCGGTCTGTCGCTCGGCGACGGTCCGCTGTTTTCCTCGATTGTAACGACAAATATCATGGTGGCGATTACCGGTTCTTCTTCTGCCGGTCTGATGATTACGGTCGGCACATTCGGCCAGGAATGGCTTACATGGGCGCAGCAGGTCGGCATGTCGCCAGAAGTTCTGCACCGCATTGTCTGCATCGCTTCCGAAGGTTTCGACAGTATGCCGCATGCCGGTGCGCTCGTTACTCTGATTGCCGTTTGCGGTCTTACGCATAAAGAGTCTTATTACGATGTATTCGTTTTAACGGTAATGAAATTCTTTGTGGCGTTTGTCTGCCTGATTGCGTATATGCTGTTTGGCTTGGTATAAAAAGAAGGTGTCCTTATGCCTCAAAATCAAACGTATTTACTATTATCACTGGCTACCATATTTTGGGGCATCCAGCCTCTGTGCATAAAAATTCTGATTGCGAGCTGGACGCCGGCTTCGCTTACGTGCCTTCGATATCTGTTAATTAGTCTGATTTTATTCTTGATAATGTATTTGAGGCGCGAAAAAAAGTTCATACCTCCTAAAAATTGTATAATTCCGTTGCTGTTAATGGGTCTTACCGGCATTGCCATAAACAATGTATCGCAGTTTACGGGGCTTAAATATTCCACTATCACGAACTGTACGCTGATTGCAGCGACCGGCCCTGCCGTTACGGCTATGCTGTCGGCGGTGTTCATTCGCGAACGGCTGAAGCTACTGCAGTGGATAGGCATTATTATTTCGTTCATCGGCGTTATTTTCCTGATAACGAAGGGTTCATGGGAAATTCTGGCGAATTTCCAGTTTAACCCGGGTGATATTTTGTTTTTCACCTGCCAGATTGTCTGGGCGGCATATTCGATTATCGGGCTTCGCGTCATGAAGCATTTATCGGCTATTGCCGTTACGGCATGGTCGGGGCTTTTGGGTTCAATCGAGGTGGCGCTGTTTGCCCTGTGTACCGGTCAGCTCGGCTATGTAAATCTTGATATTGCGGGCTGGAGCAGTTTTGTTTTCGTCGTACTGTGCGGCGGTGTCGGCTCCATGCTGTTTTGGAATATCGGCGTGAAAAATGCCGGTCCGAGCATGGCAGCGATTTTCTCCAATTTGACTCCGATATTCGGTATGCTATGCGGTGCTGTCTTTTTAAGCGAGGAAATAGGCATCATGCAGATTTCCGGCGCATTGGCGATATTTGTCGGCGTATACATTACGACTCACAGTGAACAGCTGAAAATGGCGTTGCATAAAAAATGAGGAAGCAGTTACCTGCTTCCTTTTTTGTATTTATAATCTATTGTGCCAGTTGATTTTCTAAAGCAGTATAATACTTTATATTTAGTGAGGTTAAGTGACAACAGCGAACAATGCTGGTATTGGCTTGATGTTTTACTGGCACAATAGATTATGGTTATTTTTCTGGGAAAACAATAGCGGCTTCATACATTCTGTTCCACGGAAATTCGATGGCGGCATCTGCTACGTAGGATTGACCTTCGAATTTATCGAGGCCGTATAATTTTATCAGACGGCGCAGCTCGGCCGTCGCCATCTGCTCGGCGCGGAATTTTTTGCCGTCCAGTTCATTGTATTCGCCGTCGGATAATATACTGTCAAGGCGGTTGGCTACATATTGGCGCACGTTTGCCTGATACAGCCAGTCGTCCAGATAGCGCACTTCCAGCATTTTGAGGATATTCACCCTGTCCGTGTAGATTGCGCCCATTCCCATGGCGAGAGCGTAGCCGGTGCTGTTCGTCGGCGTGTTCCAGCCGGAATAGGCATTGAGTTTATCGAGCAATCGGCGCTGATACAGACCGTACATCAATGAATTATCCGCGCCGTTGCCGAACACGATATCGCCGATGCCGACGGGTTTATTACTGTCGACGGCTGTCTGCACCATTTGCAGGAAATTTTGTACGTTTTCATTGGCAGTATAGACATTGTTCGGGTCATTGGCGGCACCTGTCGCGCCGTCATTAGCCGTATTGACCATAAAGATTAAATCGGCGTGTTCATCGCTGCGTACCTGCATACCGCCAGACATGCGTATCTGTGCGGCAATGGTGTTTTTTATCGGTTCGTTGGAAGCGGCGGGAATAGTGTCTTCGCCTACGCCGTCAGCATAGTGAACGCTGACAAACGGCACTTTGCTTTCGAGGTGGTTTACGGCCCGCGTCAGCAGAATGTATCCGATTTCATCAATACCGGAGACGGAATAATACGATTTGCCGTTTAAAGAACCGGCGTAAGTATCGAGTATACGCCGCTCCTTATGCGTCTGCGAGTATTTGGCGTTATCGTCGCAGCCGAGCACGAGATACTGGATATCGCCGTCTTTCAAAAGGTTGATTAATTGGCGGCTGGCTTTAAAATTCGCCTGGCGGCGGGATAGCCAGTCGCTTAATATTTGCGGCGGTATCTGCCGTTTGTAGATTTCCATCAGCGTCTTTTCGTTGCTGTCGAGACCGTCCTGCTCCTGTTTGTCGGCAAGCGCCGTATAGGCGGAAATTTTTTCCACGTAATTTATGAATTTATCATCATCCTGTCCGCCCGAATCGGCGGCAGTGTGCGGCGTGCGCATGATGGAGCCGAATACATAGATATCAGCTTTGGTGTTGGCTTTATGGATTTTGTCGATTTTGGCGGCGCGCTTCAAAACGATTTTTTCGCTCAAATCGTGTTTGCGCGAAGCGACAAGACTGCCGTATATCAGAGCGTCGGAGGATATCACGGCGGCATCGGCCTGTTTGATGTTTTCAGCTGCCCATTCGGCTAGTTTGTCGGGGCTGCCTTCGGGGTCAGTGCGGTTGCCGAGGTATTTTTCCGGCGGCGTCAGCACTTCATAGCCGAGATGGCGTATATTATCGGCCGTCTGCTCGAAGGAAATGGGACGGTTGTCATGGGGAATGAATAAAATCGTTTTAGCCGTTTTCTCCGCCCAGACGTTGGCAGGCAGAAAGATAAAGCATAGCAGAAAGAGACACAGAATTTTTTTGAACAAGAAATCACCGCTTTCGTATATGAAAAAAGAGCATGAACGTTGTCATGCTCTAATTATAGCATAGTTATTGCTGTTTTTTGGTGCGGTAAGGGTTAATTTTATCCTCCTCAGTGATAGGGCGGATTACTTTGCACGGGTTGCCGACAGCTACGACATCGTCGGGAATATCGTGCGTTACGACGGAACCGGAGCCGATGACGCTGTGTCTGCCGATAGTTACACCCGGCAGTACCGTGACTTTGCCGCCCAGCCAGGCGCCATCGCCGATGGTTATCGGGGCGGATTTTTCCGTGCCGTCGCCGCGGGCTTTTTCATCATAGGGGCGAGTTGTACAGTTTAAAAATGATTTCGGTCCGATGAGAGCGTGCGCGCCGATGTTTATTTTATTGGTATCGGCGAATATACCGCTGTGATTTATGACGGTGGCTTTGCCGACGGAAACATTGCTGCCGTAAGTGCAGGCAAACGGCGGTATGATGTTGGCATTTTCGCCGAATTCATGCACTATGGCATTTGCCATTTTATCCTTGTAGCAGAGCGTATTGGCGGAGATACGGCTGTACGCTTCCGTCTTGGAAGCATTTTTCTGGCGCAGTTTTATAAGTTCGCCGTCAAAGCTGTTGTACCAGAGACCGCGCTCCATTTTTTCCTTTTCCGTCAGATTTAAATCGTGCTGCCGGATAAGTTCATTCTGATACTGCTTGATATCCTGCCCGGTAACTGAGCGCAGCGGTTTAGCCGGATTGCCAGCGACAATGGTATCAGCCGGTACATCGCGCGTTATGACGCTGCCGGAGCAGACAATGGCGTTTTTGCCGATAGTGACGCCGCCCGTAATCGTTACGCCGCCGCAAATCCATACATTGTCTTCAATCGTAATCGGCTCGGCGTGTTCTATCCAGCTTTCACGCTGGTCGTGCCAGAACGGATGAATGGGTGTGTAAAAACTCGTCTTCGGTCCTATCAGGACATTGTCGCCGATTTTAATCCGACCGCTGTTGAGCATGATGCAGTCGGAGTCGATAACGCTGTTTATGCCGACTTCGAGATGATTGCCGAACTCCATGTAAAACGGGCTGTTGATGACAGCTCCTTCGTCGAGTTTTTGCGTAAAAGTACGCAGGAAATCGCGGCGGCGCTGTACTTCGCTGTTAGACAGTTTATTCAGGATATTCACGTAGTGCACCGTGTTTTCCACCTGTGAGCGCAGCGCTTTATCCATGACAAAATACATGTAGCCGTGCTCCTGCTTATATACATTGTCTTTCGTATCGTCATTGAGTGTAAGTTTTTCCACGATTTTTCGGTCGTTTTCATTAAGCTGTCTGATTACCTTGCAGGGATTGCCCGCAGCGAGACAGTTGGCAGGAATATCGCGCGTTACGACGGAACCGGCACCGATAACGGCACCTTCGCCGATTGTCACGCCGGGATTGATGATGACATCACCAGCAATCCAGGTATGCGAGCCGATAGTGACTGGCAGAGCGTATTCCGTGATTTTGTCGCGGCGCAGTTCGTGATGAATGGGATGGCACGGCGTGAAGATATTGCAGTTCGGCCCCATGTAGACGTAATCGCCGATGGTGATTTCAGCGGAGTCAAGAAAACAGCAGTTATAATTGATGAAGCAGTGCGCGCCGATTGTTATATTCGGTCCGTAATCGCAGCGAAACGGCGGGACGACATAACTTTCCTCACCTAAATTGCCCACGATTTTATGCACCAGATGCAGGGCGCTTTCCTTATCGAGTGCCGAGACATGGCTCAGCTCATTTACAAGGCCGTACGTTCTGTCTTTGATGGCGGCCAGTTCTTTATCGAAAACATCATAGAGTAATCCTTCTTTTTGCAGTTCTTTAGCAGTTTTTGTCATACAACTTTTTCCTCTCGTTAAACAATTTGTATCTGAAAAAATTATACCGCGCTGAAAGCGATAAAAAAAGTGTTTTTGCAAATAAAATAAAAAAGAACAGGCAAAGTGCCTGTTCGGGAAAAGTGAGTTTTGTTTGGTATATATTATAAACGTATTGCGCCGGTTGATTTTCTAGGCAGTATGATATTTTATATTCGTTCGATGTTGTCACTTAACCTCACTGAATATAAAATATCATACTGCCAGCATGGACTGAATGTTTTTACCGGCACAATGCGTATTATAAATACCTGAAGTAGATATACGCGCTGGAGATGATAATGGATAAAATCATCAGCGGGAAGGCTATTTTCATATAGCCGACGAAAGAAATCTTATGCCCGTGCTGGCTGGCCATACCGGCTACGACAACATTGGCGCTGGCGCCGATTAAAGTACCGTTGCCGCCGAGACATGCGCCGAGCGACAGTGCCCACCAGAGCGGTTCGAGATTGGTCATGCCCATTGCGCCCATTTCCTTAATCATCGGGATTAAGGTAGCAACGAACGGAATATTGTCGACGAAGGCGGAAGCAATGGCGCTGAGCCACAGGATAAGCATGGTCGTCATGGTCACGTCGCCTTCGGTGATATTGATGGCTTCCGTCGCCATCGCTTTGATGACGCCCGTTTCCATAAGACCGCCGACGAGGACGAACAAGCCGACAAAGAAGAAGATAGCGAGCCATTCCAGACGGCTTAAAATTTTCGCAACCATTTCTTCATGACGGCTGATGGAGATGAGCATGAGAAGCGATGCGCCGCCGAGTGCTACGGAAGCGGATTCGAGGTGAAGCTGCGAATGGAGCATGAATGTGAGGATGGTGAGAGCCAGTACGATTAAGCATTTTTTCAAAAGTGCGGTATCGCGCAGCTCCTTCTTTTCATCCATCTGCATTATTTGGGCCTGAAGTTCAGACGTAGTAACCAGCTTTTTGCCGTAGATGGCGATTAAAATAGCTATCGTTACGAGAAAAATAACGATGCAGACACCAGCTAAATTCGTTATGAACGCCATAAAGTCGAGTTCCGGCACGGCGCTGCCGATCATGATATTCGGCGGGTCGCCGATGAGTGTTGCCGTACCGCCGATGTTGGAAGCGAGAATTTGCGCCACGAGGAACGGCTGAACCGGCACTTTTAACTGCGAAGTAATACTGAACGTAACCGGCACAGTCAGAAGAACGGTCGTTACATTATCGAGAAAAGCTGAGCAGACAGCCGTCAGAGCGGATAAAACGATTAACAGTTTAACCGGATTTGCCTGTACTTTTTTTGCCGACCATACGGCGAGATAATTGAACAGACCCGTTTCGCTGGTAATGTTGACGATAATCATCATACCGGCGAGCAGACCGATGGTATTGAAGTCGATATGGTGGATAGCCTGCTCCTGCGTTAAAATTCCTGCAAAAATCATGAGCATGGCACCGGTTAGACCGACAACAGTACGCTGTACTTTTTCCGAGATAATAAGCATATATGCCACTACGAAGATGGCAATAGCTATGTAGGCCATTGTACCCAAAAAATCACATCTTTCTTAATATATTTTGCTTTTAATTATATCATAGGAATACGGCTGATTTACAACGGTTATTTTAGAAAAAAAGGCTTTGTAGCAAAGATACAAAGCCTTTTGGTGTTGTATAAATCAGTCTTGTTGTTTTAACTCAATGTATTTAATGATTAAATCGGCAGCTTCTTCCAGAGAAATCTTGCTCGTGTTAATCATCAAATCATAATTTTTCGGGTCGCCCCAGGTCTGACCGGTGTAATAAGCATAATAACTCTGACGGTTTTTATCCTCATTGTCAAGGTCTATCAGCGTATGCGTGCCGTAGTGGTCTTTGGCGCGGTTCAATCTGAATTCGTCATCAGCATAGATGAAGAAGGAATATCTGTTCGGGAAATCGCGCAGAATGTAATCGGCACATCTGCCCAGGAAAACGGCGCTGCCCTGTTTAGCTACTTGTAAAATAACTTTTGCCTGTTCGATGTACATTCTGTTAAATTGCGGAATGCGTTCAAAGGCATAATCACCGATGCCGCTGCCTGTATTATCCGGAGCCGTATAGGAATTCTGGATGATTTCGTCTAAGGACATATCAGTGTATTCGTGCATTTTATTGGCAGCCATTTCCACGATTTTGCGGTCGTAGCGGCGCAGTCCCAGTTTTTTAGCGACAATGGCGGAAACTTCTCTGCCACCGCTGCCGTACTGGCGAGTAATAGTAATAAGTGTATTGTCTTTCATACTAAAACCTCCGATTTCCGATTAAAGTTTGCCTTCAGCTTCACGCTGGATTAAGTCGCGCATAATCTGCGGATACATTTTGTCGAGTTTGTAGAGAAGTAATACGATGATGATTACTACCCATACGAAAATCGGACCCCACATGTAGAGGCTGACAATCATGTCGATAGCACTCTGCGGCTGTACAGCGGAAGCAGTAGTGGAGGATACGTAGCCTGCATAGGAGAGAAGGCTTGTCAAAATGGCGCTTGTAAGACCGGAACCTACTTTCGTGCCGACAGAACCGCCGGAGAAGATGAGGCCTTCCTGACGGATGTGGAATTTCCACTGGCCGTATTCTACAACGTCGCCGAGAAAACCGAAGATAACGGAGTTGAGCGGAGCAAAACCGATACCGCGGATAATGCAGCTGAACAGTACCCAGTTGAAGTCAGTCGGATTGAACAGATAGAGAACATGGCCGACGAGAGCGAGCGTAACACCGATTAAAGACATGTTTCTCTTGCCGAATTTCTTGAGCAGCATCGGGCTGAAGAAGATGGAGAAGACAATCATGATGCCGGTTTCAACCAGATACAGGATGCTGTATAAGGAGTCATCAAAGAAGATGTATTTGCAGTAATAAGGAAGAACTGTACCGGTGATGTAGAAAATAACGTTCTGCATCATCCAGATTATCATGGCGAGCCAGAAATATTTGTTGCAAACGAGGCATTTCAATGCCGTTTTTGCCGGGATATCATTTACTTTTTTACGAGCTTCAATAACAACCGTTTCTTTACATTTCCAGAAGCAGAGCAGCAGGAGCAGGAAAGCGAGAAATGCCCAAATGGACATAACCTGAACCCACGCCATCTGGCTGTCGCCGAAAACTTTAACGAGCGGCAGTGTAGCGGAAACAGCTAAAATTTTACCGAGCGGGGAAAGAGACATTCTGACGATACTGAGCATATCGCGTTCTTTGGAAATACGGGTCATCATCGCGGACAAACTGCCGTACGGAAGATTGAGCGCTGTGTAGCAGACTGTTGTACACAAGTTGTACGTAACGAAGATGTACGCAAATTGCAGAGCCGAACTTGTCTGCGGCACGGTGTAGATGAGGACGATGGATATAGCAAAAGGCAAGCTCATCCATAAAATCCAAGGACGGGATTTACCCCATTTGGAATTGGTCTTTTCAACGATGAAACCCATGATAACGTCGGAAACACCATCGAATAAACGGGATAATAACATTACGAGACCGACAGTTGCAGGGTCAATTCCGGCATAGTCCGTGTAGAAGAATGTCAGAATACTCATTGCACCCCAAACAACGTTCTGGGCAGTATCACCAAGGCCATACGATATACGCGTAAACCAGGACAGTTTGCCGGAAGCCGCAGCTTCTGCTTGTGCATTAGTCATAAATAAATCTCCTCTCTAAATATATAAAATAAAAAATAACACACTAATAAATTATATTTAATCTCTCTAAATTATAAAAATAAAATTCAATACGATAACATGTTTTATTATCCGTTGTGCTAGTAAAACATCGAGCCTGTAGCCAGCAGTATAATAGTTTATATTCGTTCGATGTTGGCACTTAACCTCACTAAATATAAACTATTATACTGCTTTGAGAAATTAACTAGCACAACAAGTGTTTTATTTGTTTTCTTTAACTTTTTTGTAAATTCATAATATCAGGAAATATCTTGGTTGTCATTAAAGAAGTTTGTCGAATAATATACATTTTTTGCGTTTTATGCGATTTATCGCACCAAGTAGCCGAAAGGGGTCTTCGGCTACTTAGTACAATATGTTGAGAGTTTATTAATAGAGGGAATTATAAACCATAGCTGTCAGCTATTTCTTTAATAGTTACAGGACGGCCTTCTTCTACGGATTTTTTAGCAGCAAGACCGATTAAAACAGGCTGAAGACCGTCGTTAGCATTAACGATTGTTTCAGTATCGTTTTCGATTGCATCTACGAAGGATTTAACTTCGTTAGCATATGCCATCATATAGCGTTCGAGGAAGAAGAACATCGGTTTTTCAGCCGTAACGCCGTCTTTGTTGCTGATTACAGCATTGGAGTCGGAGTCGTTGCTGATAGCGACGCAGCCTTCCGTGCCGAATACTTCAGCGCGCTGGTCATAACCGTATACGGACTGACGGCAGTTGTCGATAACAGCCGTTGCGCCGTTAGCAAGTTTTAATGTGATGACAGCCGTATCAACGTCGCCTGCTTCGCCGATTGCAGGGTCAACAGTAACAGAGCCTACAGCGTAAACTTCCGTTACTTCGCTGCCCGAGAGATAACGAACCATATCGAAATCATGGATTGTCATGTCGAGGAAGATACCGCCGGAAACTTTTACATAATCAATGGAAGGCGGTTCCGGGTCGCGGGAAGTGATTTTGATAATCTGCTGTTTGCCGATTTTGCCGGCTGCTACAGCTTCTTTAACGGCTTTGAAGTTGTGGTCGAAGCGACGGTTGAAGCCAACCTGATATTTAAGTCCGGATTTTGCTACGACATCCAATACTTCTTTGATTTTATTTACATCATGGTCGATCGGTTTTTCGCAGAATACATGTTTGCCTGCCTGGATAGCTTCGATGGAAAGCGGGGAGTGCATATCAGTGGAAGCACAGATAAGAACGGCCTGGATTTCCGGGTCTGCCAGGATTTTTTTGTAATCAGTGTAAGTTTCTTCAATGCCCATGGATTTTGCCCAGGCAATGCTGTTGTCATTTAAGAACGGGTCAGCAACAGCTTTTACACGAGCGTTCGGAACGAATTTGGAGATACTTTCACCGTGCACGCGGCCAATACGGCCTACACCAATAATACCAACATTAATCATTTTAATAACCACCTTTTGATTTTTAATAAATATTATTAACTCTTGATACGTTTTATGTTTCTTTATGAGTATATTATAACTTTTTTTGTGCATTTATATCTATAGTATATTGCTTTTTTTTACAACGTGAAAACGTGAACAAGCTTGATATTACAGGATTTATCTGAAATATAGCCGAAAAAATTTTGGGTGCAAACTATATGATATTGTTTTTATCAGAAAATTTAAAGTCAACATATTATTTTCATAAGACTTATTGTTCATTTTTCTTTTGAAAGGTCAAAAGAAAAATGAACCAAAAAGAAAAAACCTTTTNNTTTCGCTATCGCTGCACTGGGCAAGCCTTCGTAGCTTTTCTATAAATACAGTCGGTACATTGGCTCGAAACGTTTAGAATTTGGCTCGTGCCTTCTATTTTCCAGCAGGAATTAAAGCTTGAGCTGTTGACACTGCAATTTGCTATTCATGTTAAATTTTCATCCATGTTAGAGATTTTCACGGTAGCTTTAGCTATTAAAAAGAAAAAGATTTAGATATGGTTTTAGTTTAAATGTTTGAGCGTAAGCGAGTTTTTAAACATTATATCTAAATCTTTTTCTTTTNNCTTATGGGCTACGAACCAAGGCATTTCTTTTTCGGCAACTTTTCTTTGTGCCAGCAAAGAAAAATTGCCCGGCGCAATATGAAGATAAATTAGGAAATTAAATCTTTTTATCTTATATTGTGCCGCACCGGCACTTTCTTTGGCTCAAGTTTTTTGGCAAGCAAAGAAAAACAAGCAAAGAAAAATGAACATAGAATTAGTCAATAACTGGTATCCAGTTTTTATCTTTATAGGCGGCAAAACAGAGCCGTATCTGTTCTTCGGTGTTTTTGCCGACGGAAAGACGTGGCAAATTGTCGAGGGAGAAATAGGCGCTTTCGCTCGTTTCGATATTCGGGCTGAAGTGGCCGCCTATTACTTCGCAGAGCATGAAAACTTTGGCAATGCCGTAAGCATACAGCGGCGTATTGTGGCGGTTGCGGTCGTGAATGGCGACAAGGCGGGTCGGCACGACATCAAGGCCTGCTTCTTCACGGGCTTCTTTGATGATGTTGTCGCAAATGGACTGATTGACATCGACCCAGCCGCCCGGCATGGACCAGCGGCCGTCGATTTCCTTGACGAGCAGGATTTTATCATCTTGGAAAATTACGGAGCGCGTATCTATTTTCGGTGTCTGATAGCCCGTTTCATTGCAGAACAGATTCTGCACTTTTTCTTTCGGCAGGTCGGTGTACTGCGCCATTATTTCCGCTGCCATTTCGCTGAGGCGGGTGAAGCGTTCATGGTCGAAGCGGTCTTTTGTGTAGGCAAGACCCGCCTGGGCGATAAATTGCATCTCCATTGCCGTAGTGAGCCATTTCATGTTTTTATACGGCGCTTCAATGCTGGTTAAGAGGTTTAAAATATCGTACGGCTGGCGGAAATAATAATCGGTCTTTATATGCCGAAAGGATTGGCATTGCCACGTTGCCAGACCGAAAGAGATATTTAGGTTTTTGCACAGTATGCTCTCGTCGGTATTGGTGCCGATAACCAGAGTAGAAGCCGGTTCGTTAAGGGAGAAGTCTTCGTTTAATGTTTTAAATTCTGTTTCATAATTTTTTTGAACTAAAAGCGGCAGAATTTCCTGCACTTTTTCATCATTGGATAATTCGGACGTAAAAATCAGTTTTTTATACATAATATCACCCACAGATAAAAGTTTTTCTTTAATTATATATTATTTTCATGAAAGTTTTTATTGAAAATATTTCTCAATTAATATATAATTACATTTGTGATAATTATTATCAATTAAAATGAGGTAATGCTTATGCGGGCATATGACAATGTAGAAACAATGTTGGCTTTTCATGGTGCGCCGACATTGGAAGGAATAAAACCGGGCAGTTTGATTTCTTTTAGCAAAAAACGGATAAAGAACTGTCAGCGTATTTTAAGGCAGTATAAAATCTGTATGGAATGCAAGGGCATTTATTTTTTCGTTTTGTCAGAAACGGAAAACTGGCTGTTGTTGTTTATCTACCGGAAAAATTCTCTAGAGCAGTTGCTGAAAAACAGGGAAGTACAGGATTTTCTGGCTTTTTACGGGTATGAGAATTGCAGAAATTTAAACCGTTATCTGCATCATCTGAAAGTCAGAATGGCATTGCAAAAAGGTTTTCCGCACGAAATCGGTGTGTTTTTAGGTTATCCGCTGGAAGATGTAAAAGGATTTATTGAAAACAGCGGCCGTCATTTTAAACTGTGCGGACAGTGGAAAGTGTATTCAGATACGAAACGGGCGGAGGAATTGTTCGCTAAATATGCGGAATGCTGCGACCGTTACTGTTCCTGCCTGCTTCGCGGGCAGTCCATAGAAGAATTAGTGAAAGCTGTATAATCAGGAGGTTTTTATGAAAAAAATAGCAGTTGTATTTTGGAGCGGCTCCGGTAATACGGAAGCGATGGCAAATGCCGTTAAAGAGGGCGTGCAAAAAGCCGGTGCTGTTTGTGATTTGATATTTGTCAGTGATTTTGATGTCGCTTCCGTCAGCGATTATGACGGAATAATGCTAGGCTGTCCTGCCATGGGAGCGGAAGTTCTGGAAGAAAGCGAGTTTCAGCCGGTTTATGATGAAATGGAAAATTCGCTGCGCGGCAAATCGGTAGCGTTATTCGGCTCTTACGGCTGGGGTTCAGGTGAATGGATGGAAAACTGGGAAGAACAGGTAAAAAATGCCGGTGCAGATTTGTTCGAGAAGGGTTTAATCATCAACGAAGCACCGGATGAAGGCGGTTTGAAATCATGTGAAGAATTCGGTGTGCGTTTTGCACAAAGCAGATAGAAAAGTAGAATAGCTTGAGAAGGAATGGGTGGTAGCTGCCTGTTCCTTTTTTTGTTGACTTAAAGTGAACTCTAAATGATATGATAGCAAAGCTATGGCAAAACGGCTTTATTTTATGTTATGATAAATGCAGTTGTATATGTTATATAAAAGGAGAGATAATAATGGAAAAAGCTGAAGTTTATTTTGCCGATATGCGTGCATATCCGGGCAAGGAAAATTTATTGCAGAAGCTTAACCGCTTAATGGTTAAAGCCGGTATCGACAAGATTGATTTTAAAAATAAATTTGTCGCAATTAAAATTCACTTCGGTGAACCGGGCAATCTGGCATATCTTCGCCCGAATTTTGCTAAAGTCGTAGCTGACGCTGTAAAAGAGCGCGGCGGCAAACCATTTTTGACTGACTGCAATACGTTATACGTAGGCCGCAGAAAAAATGCGCTGGAACATATGGATGCAGCGTATGAAAACGGCTACAGTCCGTTCACGACAGGCTGCCAGATTATTATTGCCGACGGGCTTAAAGGTACGGATGAAGCATACGTGCCGGTGCCGAACGGTGAATACGTGAAAGAAGCAAAAGTCGGTCAGGCGCTCATGGATGCGGATATCATTATCGACTTATCGCATTTTAAAGGCCATGAAATGACAGGCTTCGGCGGAGCTATCAAAAATATCGGTATGGGCGGCGGTTCGCGTGCCGGCAAAATGGAAATGCACTGCGACGGCAAACCTTCTGTTGATGCGGAAAAATGCGTCGGCTGCGGTGCATGTGCGCGTATCTGTGCTCACGGCGCGCCGATTATCACGGATAAAAAATGCACCATTGACCAGAATAAATGCGTCGGCTGCGGCCGCTGCATCGGAGCGTGCCATTTTGACGCTATCAGCCCGAATAACTGGAATGCGGAAGATTTGTTAAACTGCCGCATGGCGGAATACGCTATGGCAATACTGCACGGCAGACCGCATTTCCATATCAATATCATTACTGATGTATCGCCGAACTGCGACTGTCACGGAGAAAACGACATGCCAATCGTGCCGAACCTCGGTATGGCGGCGTCTTTCGACCCGGTTGCAGTTGACCAGGCATGTGCCGATATCGTCAATGAAGCACCGGTTATTGCCGGTTCCGAACTAGCCGAAAATATATTGAAAGACAGTATTGAAGCGGCAAAACATGACCATTTCCACAATACACATCCGAATACGAATTGGCACGTATGTCTTGACCATGCCGAAAAAATCGGTCTTGGCACCTGCCAGTACAAACTCATAAAAATTTAAATGATTTAATCCGTTGTGCTGGTAAAACATCGAACCTGTAGTTAGCAGTATAATAGTTTATATT
>DCFC01000010.1:0-43146 GCA_002314325.1 Megamonas hypermegale | reverse complement strand
ATTATACTGCTTTGAAAAATCAATTAGCACAACAAGTATGATTTAATGAAATGAAAGAAACGGGTTTTATCCATACAGTGATAAGACCCGTTTTTGTATAGCTGTATTTTATTTCTTGAATTGACAAAAAATATAATAAAGTTAATAAATATAATCTATAAATATATAAAAATAAATAACTGAAATATATTGACTTTTATCCTTGTTTGGAATTAGAATAATTAAGTAGTTAATTATTGAGAAAGGATGAAAAATTAATGAGTGTAGCGAAAAGATATTTGGTGTTTTTAATCGGGCTGACATTTATGGCGCTTGGTATTGTGCTTATTATTAAATCGGCACTCGGAACGTCGCCTATTTCCAGCATTCCGTATATTTTGAGTTTGGAATTTCCGTTTACCGTGGGTGAATTTAATTTTGTATTCAGTACGATGATGTTTTTACTGCAGCCGCTTATTCTGGGCAAACGTTTTGAACGGGTGCAGATTTTGCAGGTGCCGATGACGTTTATTTTCTGCGCATTTATTGATTTTTTCATGTATATATTTGCGGGACTTATTCCGCAGGCGTATTATCAGCATTTAATCGTGCTGCTTCTGGGCTGTTTGTCCATGGGCATCGGTGTAACGTGCGAACTTTTGGGCCGCGTGGTAATGCTGCCGGGTGAAGGACTTGTTTATGCGATTGTTACGAGGTGGAAACTCGATTTCGGCAGGACGAAAGTAATTTTCGATTGGAGTCTTGTTACGGTTGCGGCGCTTTTATCGCTGTATTATTTCGGCGAAGTGCTCGGCATTCGTGAAGGCACGCTTATTTCCGCATTTTCCACCGGTGTGCTCGTCAAATTCTTTATGAATATGCTGCTGAAATTGCGCATAAAACGTATCGGCAGATTAAGACAGCAGTGCAAAGTGAACAGAATGGGCAGTAAAATAAGTGCGCAAACGGAATAAAAATAAAAGACCTGCAAGCTGAATGAACGGCTTTGCGGGTCTTTTTTATTTAATATTATATTTGATGAGTTTCATACAAATAATTAAAGTATTTTTCATAAAATGTTGGTACGCCGTCGATGATGTCCTGCACAGAGCTTTCATCAATTGTTATGCCCTGCCATACAGTCAGTTTTCCGTCATTTGTTACAGCGGTCGGTTCGCCGAAATTTTTGGTGAAACTGCGCTGTATAAGGTAGTATTTGGTGAAGTTATTATACTGTTGTTTGGCGGAATTGGTCTTTTTATCGAAAAACAGACCGATTTTGTACAATTTATCATTGTAGATATATAAAATTACGAACGGTTCATCAGGAGAATATTTTTCCGTTACCGGTAATACGTATGATTTGTAATATTTACCGCCATAGCCGGAATATTTTAAGTTGTAGATGTTGTTTATTTTGGTCAAGTCATCATTCCATGCTAAAGGAAAGTCGTTATTCAAAACATCCTTGTAGATGTAATGGTAGGGCGGATTACTTTTTGGGAGCGCAGCAGAAGATACAGCCTGAGGTGGTTTCTGGTTTTGCCATGTAATGGTATTGCCGTCTGGACTGGTTATGACTGTAGCTAGTGGCAATATTTTATTCAGACCGTTTTTTATGACATAATATTTGGAAAAATTATTGTACTGCTGTTTTTGCAGATTAAGCTGTTTATTGAAATACAAAGAAACAGTATATAATTTGTCTTCATCAAAATAAAATGTCAAAGAAGGTTCATCTTGAGTTGAAGATAAAGTATATACGGAAACAGAGCCTTCGGAAGATTTCAGCTGTAAATCGTATTTGGGCAGGATATCGTTTATATTCATATACCAGGCGAGATAATATCTGTTGTGCAGTAAATCTTCATAGATATCATTGGTGCCGTGCTCTGTAGCAGAATTGGCAAAGACGATATTTATGGGTATAAGTAATAAGCTGAAAATGAGAAGGATTTTTTTCATGAATGTTCACTCCTATCGTGAAAAAATTTTATTTATGAACAGTATTGTTTAATTATCGCCAATCACTGGAAACAGGCTCAATATAATCGATAAGATACCAGGTATTATTTTCGAGAAAAACGGTAAACTGCTGATAGCCTTGACCGCCGGAGATATGTTTATTGTTTTTATCTTCCAAAGATTTAATGGAGCGGGTATCTACGTAGATAATACAAGGGTCGTTTTCATCCTGCTTTTGATACAGTTCAGTTAGTTCCAATGTAGCGAAATGGTCTAATTGGGGATAGCGTATTTTTTGATTGAGCTGTTTAAAAATTTTTTCTGACATATGCTCAGCAATTTTTTCATCATAGCCGTTTTGCGTAGTAATAGTGTATTTTATAGTAGGGATTATATCGACATATTTTGTATAAGACTGATGCGTTTCGATATAACGATTTTTTGCCATGCGAAACGGAATGTAAAGCGTAAATGCACTTGTTCCGATAATAAAAAGACAAAGAATAATGCTTGTGATTATATCTAAAAATTTGAAACGCAAAAAAGCAGGGCAGTACAGATACGCTATTAATAAAGTTAAAACAAGAGCGATAATTACTTGTTTAAATACGACATCACCGAAACAGGAAAATAAACAAATGAAATATATAAAGCTGGCAATAATTTTCGTAAAAATAATGCGTGATTTAGGCTGAAAAAATTTTTCCAGCGGCAGAAGGATATATAATAAAGGCATGAATAATAATATCAAATGAAAAATACTTTCTCTATGAGGCAAAATGGAGAATGAATAGATATAAGGATAATAAAGTCTTGCCATAATAAGACTTATAAATGGTACAGTCAGTAAGATTTTTAATAATTTCAAGATAAAAACCTCCTTAAAAATCCATAAACCCTATAATTCACATATATTTTTGCACAATGATTTTGAAATGTCAAATTAAAACAAATTTCTATTTATAGTTCATTTTTTTTTGGCGCAAAGAAAAACGAACCAAAAAGAAACATTTTTTAACGTTTCGCTATCGCTGCACTGGGCAATCCTTCGTAGCTCTCGTAGATTACAGACGATACAACTGGCTCGAAACATTTGGAATTTGGCTCGTGCCTTTTGTTTCCAGCAGGAACTAAAATCTGAATTGTTGACACTATAAATCGCCATTCATGTTAAATTTTTGTCTGCGCACGAATTAAGGCACTTTCTTTTTCGGCAACTTTTCTTTGTGCCAGCAAAGAAAAATTGCCCGGCGCAATATGAAGATAAATTAAGAAATTAATTCTCTTTATATTATATTGTGCCGCACCGGCACTTTCTTTATTTCAATTTCTTTGACAAACAAAGAAATCGATAAATAGAAATATGAAAACAGTTTTTCATCATTTTCTAATAAATAGGGAATATAATGATAGTAGGAATTCTATTTATGATGAAAAAGAAAGGCTGTGATTGTATGTTTAAGAAATTGGTTATGCTGTTATGTTTCGGTATTTTGCTGAGTTTTAGCACGGTGAGTGCTCAGGCTAATGATGAGTTGCCGCCACTTGTGATTGAAACGGCTAATATAAAATATGTCGGATTGGTGATTGATAATTCCGTGCCACTGCAAATTGCCGCAGAAAGAAATACAGCCGTTTATAAAGAGCCTTCATTAGCAAGTGAAAAAGTTGGTATTATACCAAAAGCCAATATAATAAATGAAGGTGCGCCGGTAATAGATGATAAATCTATGATGAATATTATAGATTTTAAAGTGTATATTTATCCTCGTATGGGGAAAACAGTAATTTTATCGCCGATAGAATATTGTTCAGTGAGGAATATAAATGAAAAATGAAAAAGATTTCTCAAATGATAATTCTGGAATAAAAGATATGGTATATACCAGCAGAGGTAAAAGGGAAGTTTCATTTTTTGCTTCACGTAGGAATGCTGATGTCTGGTTGGAAGTTGAATTGCCGGATAAAACGAAAGGTTGGGTGCAGATAACTGATGCTCATTTGGGAGCGAGTGAACAGCCGGATTGGTGGAAATATATATCAGGAGTATTAAGAGTATAAAATAAAAAAACCCGAAGAGTTTTATCTTCGGGTTTTTCTGTATGTCAATTAAAATACGTCATGAAGAATAATGGTCTGGTCGCGGTTCGGGCCGACGGATACGAAACCGAGGTCGATACCTGTAACCTCAGCCATTCTTTCGAGGTATTTACGGGCATTTTCCGGCAGGTCTTCATATTTTCTGATGCCGCTGATATCTGTTTTCCAGCCAGCGAATGTTTCGTAGACCGGTTCAACTTTAGCGAGAATATTGAGGTTGGCCGGCATTTCGTCGAGGATTTCGCCGTTGTATTTATATGCCGTGCACATTTTGATTTCGTCGAATGTATCGAGAATATCAAGGCGCGTAACGGCCATATAATCAATGCCGCTTAAATATCCTGCATAGCGGACTACGCAGGCATCGAGCCAGCCTGTGCGGCGCGGACGGCCGGTAACGGTGCCGTATTCATGGCCGCAGTCGCGGATTTTGTCGCCGATTTCATTGAGCTGTTCCGTCGGGAACGGGCCTTCGCCGACACGGGTGCAGTATGCTTTGACGATGCCGACAACTTTGTCGATTTTGTTCGGGCCTACGCCGGCACCGGAGCAGACGCCGCCTGCTGTCGGATGGGATGCCGTAACGTACGGGTATGTGCCGTGGTCGATATCGAGCATGGTTGCCTGTGCGCCTTCAAACATTACTTTTTTACCGGCTTTGATTTCACGGTTCAAGAATGCGGAAGTATCAATGACGTGTTTTTTGAGTTTTTCCGCATAGCCTAGATATTCATCGCGGATTTCTTCATAGTTTAACGGTTCTTTATTGTAGATTTTAACAAGTTCGCGGTTTTTGAGCTCGAGCGCTGTTTTCAGTTTTTCACAGAAAATATCCTTGTCGATTAAGTCGCATACGCGGATGCCGATACGGTTGTCGCGGTCGACATAGCAAGGACCGATGCCGCGTTTCGTCGTACCGATTTTGAGTTCGCCTTTGTCTTCCTCTTCCAGTCCGTCCATGAGGCGGTGATACGGCATGACAACGTGGGCACGATTGGAAATTCTCAGTCCGTCAACACTGTAGCCGTCTTTTTTGAGAGCTTCCATTTCCTGAAGGATAACTTCCGGGTCGAAAGCTACGCCGTTGGCGATGACGCAGATTTTGTTATCGTAAAGCATGCCCGACGGCATGAGTCTTTGTTTGAATTCCTTACCGTCTACGGAAACGGTATGACCGGCATTGCTGCCGCCCTGATAGCGTACGACGATATCGGCTTTTTCCGCCAGATAGTCTACGATTTTTCCTTTACCTTCATCACCCCATTGGGTGCCGGTTACAACGACTGTTGACATATGAAAATACTTCCTTTCTGTTTGCTTTATTGTTTGTTATTCAATGCCGAAACGAGCCATAATCATGTCTACATTGCGTAAGAACCATTTATAATCAAAGCAGTTGTCGATTTCTTCTTTAGTGAGGTATTTTGTGATATCCGGGTCTTTTTCCACGTTGGTGCGGAAATCTTCGCCTTTGAGCCATCTAGCCATAGCGTTTCTCTGCACCCATTTGTAAGCGTCTTCGCGCAGTACGCCTTTGCTTACAACGGCGAGCATGATGCGCTGGCTGAAGATGAGGCCGCCTGTTTTGTTGAGGTTTGCCATCATGGCATCCGGATAAACGAGTAATTTGTCTACAAGGTTAGTGAGTTTGCGGCAGCAGTAGTCGACGTTAATAGTGCTGTCCGGTAGGATTACACGTTCAACGGAGGAGTGGGAGATGTCGCGTTCATGCCAGAGCGTGATGTCTTCCATAGCTGCGATGGCGTTGCCGCGTACAAGACGGGCCATACCGCTGATGCGTTCGCCTGTGATAGGGTTGCGTTTGTGCGGCATAGCGGACGAGCCTTTCTGACCCGGCTGGAAATATTCTTCCGCTTCGCGGATATCCGTGCGCTGGAGATTGCGCAGTTCCGTCGCGATTTTTTCAAATGTGCTGGCTACGATGGCAAGCGTTGTCATATATTCTGCATGGCGGTCACGCTGGATAACCTGAGTTGCAAGTTTTACAGGCGTGATGCCGAGCTTTTTGCAAGTGATTTCTTCAATACGAGGGTCAATGTTGGAATAAGTGCCGACTGCACCGGAGAGTTTACCAACGGCAACGACTTCTTTAGCGCGTTTTACGCGTTCGATATTGCGGCATACTTCGTCATACCACAGAGCGAATTTCAGTCCGAAAGTCATCGGTTCGGCATGAATGCCGTGCGTGCGGCCGATGCAAACGGTGTGTTTGTATTTTTTCGCCTGACGCAGCAGAACGTCGCGCAGTTTTTCGAGGTCATCCAGGATGATTTCGGCGGATTTTTTCATCATAATGCCGAGTGCCGTATCTTTTACATCGCTGGAAGTCAATCCTTTGTGAATGTATTTAGAGTCTTCGCCAACGTATTCAGCAACATTGGTTAAGAATGCGATAATATCATGATTTGTAACTTTTTCAATTTCTTTAACGCGGTTTAAGTCGAATTTTGCTTTAGCACGAATGTTTTTAGCAGCTTCAACCGGAATTTGACCGAGCTCAGCCATAGCTTCGCAAGCTGTGATTTCAACTTCGAGCATTACTTCAAATTCGTGTTGGAGAGTCCAAATTCTGCCCATTTCAGGATTGGTATAGCGTTCAATCATTTAAAAATTTCCTCCTCATATTTAAAACCAGCTAAAATTTTCTACTTATAACAGCAAAAAGAACTCAAATGGAATGCTAGTTTCCGCATTTGAGTTGTTGTGTAAAATCTTTATGGAGCTTTTACCTTCATATCATAGCATTATATAGGCTTTAGTGTCAATTAAAAGGCACGAATAAAAAAGCTCACCGCCGGTATTTTGGCAGTGAGCGGACAGTTTGTCACATATTGTCGTCAGTCGTGCGTAAAAGGTCGGCGAATTTTGTAAACTGTTTATGAAAGAACAGCTGGATACTGTCTACCGGCCCGTTGCGGTGCTTGGCGATGATGACGTCTGTTATATTCTTGTTTTCCGTTTCGGCATTGTAGTAATCTTCGCGGTAGAGGAACATGACAATGTCGGCGTCCTGTTCCAGTGAGCCGGACTCGCGCAAGTCGCTGAGCATCGGCTTTTTTATCTGGCGCGACTCCACGCTACGCGACAGCTGGGAAAGGGCGATGACCGGCACGTTCAGTTCGCGCGCCAGTGATTTTAAGGAACGGGAAATTTCCGAGATTTCCTGCTGGCGGTTGTCGCTGCCTTTATTGTTTCGTCCCTGCATTAATTGCAGATAGTCGATGAGGATAAGGCTCAGCCCTTTTTCCTGCTGCAGACGGCGTGCTTTGGAGCGCAGTTCCATAATGCTTATGCCCGGCGTATCGTCGATGTAAAGCGGCGCTTTGGAGAATTTGTCGGCGGCGGCAATCAGCTTCTGCCAGTCCTGCTCGTCGAGGTCGCCGACGCGCAGCCGCTGCGATTCGATAAGCCCTTCGGCGCAGAGCATACGCTGCATTAATTGTTCTTTGGACATTTCCAGCGAAAAGAAAGCGACGGGCTTATTTTCCTTTATGGCGATATGGGAGGCAATATTTAACGTAAATGCCGTTTTCCCCATACTAGGGCGGGCTGCGACGAGAATTAAATCGGACGGCTGCAGACCAGTGGTGAGGCGGTCCAAGTCTTTAAATCCGGTGGAAAGTCCCGTAAGGCCGCCTTTTGATTCGTACAGTCCTTCGATTTTGCTGAAGGTATCGATTACAATCTGCTTTATCGGTGTAAAATCGCTCGTCTTGCGGTTGGCAGCGATTTCCAAAATCATTTTTTCCGCCTTGTCCATGATGGTGTCGGCATCTTCGCTGTCCTCATAGCCCATGGTGGCGATGGCTGTCGCCGTGTTTATGAGGCGGCGCATCAGCGATTTTTCTTTGACAATTTTGGCGTAGAATATGACGTTGGCGGCAGTCGGCACCGTATTGGCAAGAGCCGTAACGAAAGCGATACCGCCGACTTTTTCCAGCAGTCCCGCTTTATTGAGCTGCTCGATGACGGTCAGATTGTCTACGGCCTGATTTTTGTTGGACAAATCGAGCATGGCTTCATAGACGATGCGGTGTGCTTCCCGGTAGAAATCGACAGGATTTAAAATCTGTGCAGCTTCGGCAATGGCTTCTTTGGAGATGAGCATGGCGCCTAAAACGGCCTGTTCAGCTTCGATATTTTGCGGAGGCATTCTGTCGACCAAAAAAATCACCTCTCTTAAATTAAACTAGAGCTAAATTCAATACTTCCTGTGCTGTTTTTACAGGGTGAACATCAAGTCCGTGCAGGTCGGGCGGGATATCCTGCTCGTTTTCCGACGGGATGATGAGCGTTTTTATGCCTGCCTGACGCGCACCGTATGCTTTTTCAAAAACACCGCCGACAGGACGCACCATTCCCTGAATGGAAATTTCTCCTGTTATGGCGATGTCCTGCCGTATCGGTCTGTTGGTAATGGCGGAGACGATAGCCGTCATGATGGCGGTACCAGCGGACGGGCCGTCGATATTGCCGCCGCCGATGATGTTGATATGAATGTCGTAGTCGTTTATATCCTCGCCCGTCAGTTTGCGCACGACGGCAGCGGCGTTGAATACGGAGTCTTTGGCCATGGAGCCGGCCGTCTGATTGAAGCGTAGTGAGCCCTTGCCTTTTTCGGCGGCCTTGAAAGCTACGGCTTCAATTTCAATGACGGAGCCGATGAAACCGGCAACGCCCAGCCCAAAAATCCTGCCGACTTCAGTGCGGTCGGAGGCTTTCTGTGTAATGTACGGCGTGAGGCGGCTGACCTGCGCTACGGTATAGATGTCTTCTGCTGTAATCAGAATGTTTTCCAAATTGTCGCCGCTGCGGGAAAGGGCGTTGCTGTAAGCATCGGCCAGGATATTTATGGCTTTGCGTCCTTCAATCGTATATTCGCTGATTAGCTGAGCGACATTATCATCAAGGCGGGCATTTAATTTAACGGCGGCATTTTGCACGATTGTCTGAATATGCTGCGGCGTGAGCGGTTCAAAATAGATTTCCGCACAGCGCGAACGCAAGGCGGGATTGATGTAGCCGGCATCGCGCGTGGTGGCGCCGATTAGGACGAAATCGGCCGGTGCGCCTTCGTCGAACAGTTTTCTGATATATGTCGGAATGTTTTCGTCCGTTGGGTCGTAGTAGGCCGAGTCGAAGCGGGCGCGCTTATCTTCCAGAACTTTAAGGAGTTTGTTTTGCAGCATTTCATCCAGTTCGCCTATTTCGTCGATGAATAAAATGCCGCCATGTGCTTCCGTGACAAGACCGGGTTTCGGCTCTGGAATGCCGCCGTCGGCAAGGTCACGCCGAGCTCCCTGATAAATCGGGTCGTGTACGGAGCCGAGCAGCGGATTGGTTATGCCGCGCGGGTCGTAGCGCAAGGTGGTGCCGTCCGTTTCGACGAACGGCGCGTCCGGTTGAAACGGTGTATGTGCCTGCCGGCAGGCTTCCTGCAAGACGAGACGGGCTGCCGTCGTCTTGCCGATGCCGGGCGGACCGTATAAGAGCAGGTGCTGCGGATACGGTGAGCTGAGTTTGGCTTTGAGCGCATGAATGGCGCGCTCCTGACCTACGATTTCACTGAGGCTTTGCGGACGCAACAGTTCCATGACGGATTTCGTCAAATGGATTTTGTCTTTCGCTTCAAGTTCGGCAAGTTTTGCTTTGGCCTGCGGCGTATCCACTTCGCGTACTTCTTCTTTTAAAATCTGCTGACGGATGTCTTCGATATAA
Source organism: Megamonas hypermegale (assembly GCA_002314325.1). GTDB lineage: Bacteria > Bacillota > Negativicutes > Selenomonadales > Selenomonadaceae > Megamonas > Megamonas hypermegale_A. Next base: position 33,363 of record DCFC01000010.1, on the reverse strand, counting down.
TCCTGATGATTTTCTTCCATTTTGGCGGCAATGCGCTTTTCCAGCTGGTCCTCCAGTGAGCGGCGCGCCATCTGATTGGCCATGTATTCCATCATTTCAGCGATTAAATCATCGATTTCCGCATCGGCCGGCACTTTATCCAGCGTAGGATTTTCATAGATGATTTTTTGCAGAGCCAGTACACGTTCATTACGGTTTTCCGAACGCATCAGTTTCAGTGCATTCAATTTGCCCGCCTTTAATACGAGCCGGTCTGACCCTTCCATATCTATCAGTATGGAATACAGTGCTTCAATGTCGTGGTCGACAGGCGTAGGTTCGCTGGGAACTTTTTTGGCGGAAATATTAGGCTGCTGTATAGTTACAGCAGCCTTTTTTTGTTTGTGTTTATTTTTATGTTGGAAAAAACGAGAAAAAATACTCATTACAGCCTCACTTATTTTTCAACGACATGAACTGTTATGCTCGTGCTGATTTCCGGATGAACTTTGATGGTAGCCGTGTAATCGCCGAGGCAGGTGATATTTCTCACTTCGATTTTGCGTTTGTCGATATCGATGTTGTGTTTTTCCTTCAGCGTGGTGGCGATATCCTTGCTCGTTACGGAGCCGAATAACTTACTGCCTTCGCCCACTCTTACGGGAATGGTGATTTCCACCTGCGACAGCTGAGCTGCCATGAGGCGGGCTTCGTCATTTGCCTGCTGTTTTTTGCGTTCGGCTGATTTCTGTTTGGCGCGGGCTTCGTTTAAATTCTGTTTAGTTGCTTCTACAGCATATTTTTTAGCGATTAGGTAGTTTCGGCCGTATCCTTCGGCAACTTCTATGATATCGCCTTTTTTACCAACTTTTTTAAGGTCTTGCAGCATTATTACTTTCATTTTCGTCAACCTCTTTCATGTATTTTAGAGTAGTATTTACTATTTCTGCTTTTAAATCTGTCAGGTCGCGGTCTTTGACCTGGGTACCGGCGACATTCTGATGGCCGCCGCCGCCGAATTTTTCCATGATTACCTGGACGTTGATTTCGCCGGTGGAGCGGGCGCTGACGCCGATTATATTGTCTTTCAGTTTGAAGAACACAATGCTGACGCGCACGTTTTCAATTCCCAATAAGTCATCAGCGATTTTGCCGGAGGTAGCCTGAATATTGGCGGTGCTTTCCGGACATACTGCCACCAACAGGCCTTCGTTGTAGAAATGCGAATTGGCAATGGCTTTGCCTTCAGCAAGATTGGCTTCATAGTCGGTGCGGAACAGATAATGCACAGCTTCCGGGTCGGCTCCGCAGCGGCGCAGGTACGACACGGCGTCGAATGTACGCACGCCCGTATTCACACGGAAATTTTTCGTATCGACGACGATACCGGAATAGAGCGCCGTAGCTTCAAGGCGCGATAATTGGACGTTTTCATTGAAATACATCAAAAGCTCCGTGACGAGTTCGCTCGTTGAGGAGGAATACGGTTCAATGTAGATGAGCAGCGCATTTTTTATTACATTTTCGGAACGGCGGTGATGGTCGATGACGATGACGTTATTGATGGACGAGAGCAAATCGGCTCCCGCTACCAGATACGGTATATGCGTATCCACGACGAACAGTACAGGGTTCAGCGCCGTCATGGCCAATGCTTCTTTTGCCGTTATAAACAGGTTTTCAAAGACTTTTTCCGTTTTGCACAGCGTGATTAATTTATCCACGCCTTCATTCATGTCGCTTAAAATGATATAGACGGGTTTACCGAGCTGGCGCGCCATGTGAGCCACGCCGATAGCGGCGCCGAGACTGTCGAAATCCTCATTGTGATGACCCATGACGAAGACGACGTCGGAATTTTCCATGCGTTCATAAACGGCATGAGCAACGACACGGGCTTTAACGCGCGTGTGTTTTTCCACCGCTTTGGCCTTGCCGCCGAAAAACTGCACTTTGCCGTCAAGGTCTACGGCCACCTGGTCGCCGCCGCGTCCCAGCGCCAGGTCAAGGTGCGACTGAGCCAAAGCGCCGAGCTGCTCCATGGAGATTTTCGGGCGGCTCTGCACGAGGCCGACGCTGAGCGTTATCGGATATTTGTTATCGCCGTGCAGATTGCGGATTTTGTCGAGAATATCAAATTTTTCACTGATGGTCAAATCGAGAGCATGGCGTTCCATCATGATGATGTACATATCGTCGGAAAGACGGCGCAGCAGTATGCCGAGATTATGCGCCCATTTATCGAGCAGATTGTTGACTTCGAACAGGATGGAAGTCCGTTTGGCCTCGCTGAGCCCCTGCATTACATCATCGTAATTATCAATCTGAATGTAGCCGAAAACGAGCGTGCGCATGGCCGTATCCAGTTTGAACCGTTCGTATTCGGTGATGTCATAGATGTACAGCGCCATTAAGTCGGTGTTTTCTCCGCTTTTGTCCACCGGACGGTGCGTTACCCAGTAGAATTTATCGTTTTGCGAGAAAACGCAGCTGCCTTCCCGTCCCCAGAATTTGTCGAGCGGCATGTTCGGCCACAAATCGTAGATAAACGAGCCGATTTCCGGCGTGGTCTTGAGCCAGCGTTTGAATTCATGATTATACCATTCGATACGCGAGTCCTTATTGATGACCATGATGACTTGCGGCAGTTTTTCCAGCGCAAAATTGGAAAGTTCATTTACATTTTTGACGACGTTTTCATAGTATTTTCTCAATGTGTGACGGCGTTCAATGCAGCGTTCCTTCAGGTACAGGATAAGGCATATCCATAAGACGACACCGCCGCCGAAGATATACCAGTTGTACTGCAAAAGTACGATTAATAAGCCTAAAGACGCTATCATTGTCACGCAAATATCTATCCAGACGGATAATTTGCCAATCATGAAAAAGCCTCCTAATTACGGTCAGTTTTTATTTTGTCACGATAATTGAATATCATATCAAAAAAACCTGCGAGCGCAACGATTTGAGCAATTATCATGTTTAGAAAAATCATTGCAATTATAAAAATCCATACAGCAGTAGGCCACTGTTTCAGTTTGTAGAAAAAGCGGATGACGGACAGCCCCTGAATTAAACCGATAACATTGGCGCAAAGATAAATGTTCAGGGAAACCTGATAGAGCAAAGCGATTTCGCGCGTCGTTCCCCAATACATACCGATTAGGGAAAAGGCATATATATAAACGAATACTTTCGGAAAATGCCACAGTGTAAACGGCGGAAGCGTGTTGATATCGGTCGTGCCCAGTCTTTTCAGCAGAAAAGAGCTCGCCATGTAATTAATGACCAGTTTCAGCAAAGCGTTGAAGATGAACAGCATCGGCAGGACGAGTGCTAAAGTCTCGATAATATTCTGTGTCTGCCTGTTGGCATCTATCATTGCTTCGGTAGTTACTCCCATGGAAGAAAACATCTCATTCGTATCGAGCATTGCCGTTTTGAAGGCATCGAGCTGTTCGACGAAAATATTAATGCCTGTCAGATAAAATGTCAGTATTAAAAATAAAGCAGTGCCCAGCAGCGAAGCTATGAAGCTGCTGACAAATATTTTTACAGCTGACCACTTCAGATTAAAACCGGCGCCCAGCGTCAGAGCCAGCGGTGCGGACGAAAATATCAGCGGCAGTGCCGTAACAGGCGTCATGAACATACACAATAAAACGCCGGATATTAAAACGCTGGCAAGACCGTATTTTAAATGATGTTTGGCTGTAATTATCGTAATCGGCAGGGTCCAAAATAAAATTACAAAGGGAATGTACAGACCGGCGATGGCAATAATCACGGTTATGGCAGTAAGTAGGCTACTTTCGGTCAAGGGACGTAGCTTATTATGTGTCATTATAAAATCCTTTCATTTAAATAAAAATCGAAAAATCTAATACTTAATTATAATATAAAATCACATATTGTGCCAGTAGAAACGATAAGCCGCCGCCAACAGAAAAAGCATTTCCTTAAAATAAATTAAGAAAATGCTTTTATATCTTCAGCGGGAAAATACGCATTGGCCGTTTTGCCACGTCTGCTGTACTGTATAATTTTCGTCGATGATGATGAAATCGGCATACTTGCCTTTTTTGATACTGCCGATATATTTATCCAGATTAAACCGTTTGGCAGGATTGAGCGAAGCCGCGTTGACGGCGTCAACAGGTTTTATACCGACTTTTTCGATTAAAAGCGCCACTTCTTTTAATAAGGTGGTGCTGCTGCCGGCGAGGTTGCCGTCATCCAGACGGGCAATTCCGTTTTTCATGTTGAACGGCAGAGTGCCGAGCATATAGCGGCCGTCCTGCAAACCGGTGCCGCGAATGGCATCGCTTACAAGCAGGACTTTATCTTTCGGTTTGCAGTTAAAGAGAATTTTTATTGCAGGCAGGCTGACATGTATGCCGTCCGCAATTAATTCGGCATAGACATCGTCGCGTATAAGAGATGCGCCTAAAAGATTGGGACTGCGGTGGTGCATTTGCTCCATAGCGCAATATGTATGTACGCTGGCATCAGCACCGGCATCAAAGCAGGCGCAGGCTTCGGCATAATCAGCACTGCTGTGTCCTAGTGATACTTTCAGATTTAATTTGCCGGTCATCCAATCCGTAAACTCGACGGCGTTTTCTTTTTCCGGTGCAATGATGAGGGATTTTATAACGCCGGATGAGTGCATGGCGGTGATTTCATCTTTGTTCAAAGCGCGAATATATTTTTCTGGATGAGCGCCTCTGTGCTTGGCTGTAATGTACGGCCCTTCGATAAACATGCCGAGAATGCGGGCGCTGTTTGATTTTTCCCGACATGTGCGGATGTTGGCGATGGAATTGTAGATATCTTCCAGCGGAGCAGTTACAGTTGTCGGCATCCAGGCGGTAGTCCCCTGACTTAACAGATAATCGCCGATATTTTGGACAGCCTCCGGCGTACTGTCCATCGTATCGTATCCCACTGCTCCGTGAATGTGGGTATCAATGAGGCCGGGCAGAATGTGAAAGTTGGAAAAATCTTTGACGGTTATATCGGAAGGAAGATTGTCCTTGGCAACCAATCCGGCGAATTTATCATCTTCAATCAGTAGATATTTTTCACATTCGATAGAAGTTTCCGTAAATATTTTGGCGGCTTTGACAGCGATTTTATTCACCGAAGCCACCTGCTAATTTAGTGAGATTGGTTACATTGGAACGCGACTGGAAAACCTGTATTCTCGACTGGTGGCTGTCGACGAGGATTTGCGCCAGAGAGGAAGCATTTTGGTTTGTTCTGCTGAAAAGCGCTTCTAAGAGTACAGGGATATTCGTTCCGCTGATTACTTTGCTGTTGGCAAGATGAGTGGATAAAATTACGCATTGATTGAACGGCGTGCCGCCGGCGATATCAGTGCAGAATATTATATCGGAACAGTCCAGTTTTTCAACCGCCTGTTTTAATTCTTGAGCTAAGTCCATATTTGTAGAGCCGACGGGAAAGTCAATCGCTTCGAATTTATCCTGTTTACCGGCGATAACTTCGATGGAAGAAGCCAGTCCCGATGCAAATCTACCATGACCAGTAACTATAATACCAATCATAAAAAAACCTCCTATACAAATTAATATAACTAATTGTATCATATTTGACGGAAAATTTAGCATAAAAATGAAAATTTCTGGTAAAAACATAAAAATAACTGATAATAATTATTAAAAACAAAAAATATTTTATAAAAAAATATTTTAAATTATAAAAATGAAAGAATAAAGAAGATTTTAGGAGAATAATTGAGAAAAAAAAAGAAAAACAGGTATTTTTTATGTTTGTATTATAGCGTAATAACGCATATAATATAACCATAACAAGAAACAGTTATTGAGTTAAAACAAATGTGTATATAGAAATTGGAGGAATTTAGAATGAAAAAATGGGTTTGCAGTGTTTGCGGTTATGTATATGAAGGCGAAAGCGCACCGGCGCAGTGCCCTATCTGTAAAGCTCCGGCTGATAAATTCGTTGAACAAGCTGGCGATTTAGTATTCGCTGACGAACATCGCGTTGGTGTGGCTAAAGGCGCTGACCCTCGCATTATCGAAGGTCTGCAGCAGAACTTCACTGGCGAATGCACAGAAGTTGGTATGTATCTCGCTATGAGCCGCGTTGCTGAACGTGAAGGCTATCCGGAAATTGCTGAAGCTTACAAACGCTATGCTTTTGAAGAAGCTGAACATGCTGCAAAATTTGCTGAACTTCTCGGCGAAGTTGTAACTGACAGCACTAAGAAAAATCTTGAACTTCGTGTTGCTGCTGAACACGGTGCTTGCGCTGGTAAAAAAGAACTTGCTACACTGGCAAAAGAACTCGGTCTCGATGCAGTTCATGATACAGTTCATGAAATGGCTAAAGACGAAGCTCGTCATGGTTGCGGCTTCAACGGCCTCTTAAAACGCTATTTCGGTAAATAATTTGAATAGATAGGATTGAAAAGACACAGTCATTTGATTGTGTCTTTTTTTTTCGTCTGCAATTGTAGTAAAATTATAATAACAACTTATGATGCTGGTTGATTTTTTAGAGCAGTATAATAGTTTATATTNNAATATAAACTATTATACTGCTCATGCAGGCTCGATGCTTTACTAGCACAACGGATAGTATAATAGTTTATATTTTGTACGGAGATGATATTATGAGTTATACGGGTTCGCTGCTGAATTTCATAAACAGCTCGACATCAGCATACCATGCAGTGCTTACAGCGCAGAATTATTTATTGCGCAATCACTTTGTCAATTTGAATTTAAGTGATGACTGGCAGCTCAATGCGGAGCAGAAATATTTCGTAAAAGTGTACGACAGTACGCTGATTGCGTTCATACCGCATCAGAATTTGCGCGACGGTATGCGCATTGCTGTATCGCATACGGATTTTCCGTGTTTGAAATTAAAGCCGAAAGCACAGGTCCTCCAGGACGGCTACGGAAAACTGAATGCCGAAGTTTACGGCGGTATGATTTTAAATACGTGGCTCGACAGACCGCTTTCACTGGCAGGTAAAGTAGTATTGAAAAGTGAAGATGTTTTTAATCCTAAAGTGGAATTTATTGATTTTAAAAGACCGCTATTGACGGTGCCGAATTTGGCCGTTCATATGGATAGAACAATAAATACGGGCAAGGCGCTGAATAAACAGAAGGAAATGCTGCCGCTGGCATTTATGCATACGGATGAAATGGCTGACAGAGATTGTTTATTGTCATTATTGTCCCAGCAGATACACTGTGAAAAGGAGGCTGTTTTAAGCTATGATTTGACCGTTTATCAGGCGGAAAATCCTTGCTATCTCGGTTTCAACAGTGAATTTATTTCCGCGCCGCGCTTAGATAATCTGACTTCGGTGAAAGCATGTGTGGAAGGAATAGTGGCGGATAAGCGCAAAACGGGGCTGGATGTGATTGTGCTGTTTGACAATGAAGAGGTAGGCAGCAGAACGAAGCAGGGCGGTGCATCGCTTCTTTTGGCAAACGTGCTGGAACGGATTTATCAGGCATGCGGTTATTCGCGCGCGGCTTTTCTGGCGGATTTGGCAAAAAGCTTCATGCTTTCCGTAGATGTGGCGCATGCACTGCATCCGAATTATCCGGAGAAAAACGATATAACGAATAAGCCGATATTAAATCACGGCGTCGCCATAAAGACGGCAGCCAGTCAGTCATATGCAGGCGACGCGGAAGCCGTTGCCGTAATAAAATCAATCTGTGACAGATATAAAATAGACTATCAACTGTATGTGAACCGTTCAGATATTGCCGGCGGCTCGACAATCGGTTCGATAGCGTCGGCACTTTTGACCATGCGGACGCTTGATATCGGCGCGCCGATACTTGCCATGCACTCGGCACGCGAAACGATGGGCAAAATCGACCAGCGCTCATTGGAATTTCTCGTGCGGGCGTTTTTTGAAGGTCTATAACGTATTCGAGGTGATATAGATGATGAATGTATTAGTAGTAATGCCGTTTAAGGAAAAGCACAAACAGCTTATGCAAGAAAATTTTCCGCAGGTGAATTTCATTTATGAACGGCAGCCGGACAAAGAGCAGGTGGCGAATGTTCAGGCGATTATCGGGAATGTAAAACCGCAGCTTTTAGCATATGCTGCCGAATTGAAATGGCTGCAATTGAACAGTGCCGGTACGGACGGTTACTGCGACGAAGGCGTGTTGCCGCCGCAGACGGTGCTTACGAATGCCACGGGAGCATACGGACTGGCTCTGTCGGAGTATATGCTGGCAGTGCTCATGGCGATGCAGAAAAAACTGTATCGCTACCATGATAATCAGAAACAGAATTTATGGCACGACGAAGGCGAAGTAACGTCGATTTTCAATGCTACCATATTGGTCGTGGGACTGGGCGATATCGGCAGTAATTTTGCCCGCAAAGTAAAAGCGCTCGGTGCCAAGGTAATTGCCATAAAAAGACGGATTAATGCTAAGCCGGACTATGTCGATGAACTGGGAACGCTCGACAATCTGGCAGAATATCTGCCGCAGGCGGATGTCGTCGTAAATATTCTGCCGGGAACAAAGGCAACGCACCATTTATTCGACGCAGAAAAATTTGCTTTGATGAAAAAAGGCGCATTTTTCGTCAACGGCGGACGCGGCAGTGCCGTAGTGGAAAATGATTTGATTGCAGCTGTGGAAAGCGGCCACTTGGCGGGAGCAGCCGTCGATGTTACGGAAACGGAACCGCTGCCGAAGGAAAGCCCAATGTGGCAGGCGGAAAACATTCATATAACGCCGCATACGGCAGGTCAGTATCATCTGGCGGCGACGCATGATAATATCGTGAATATTGCAAAGGAAAATCTGATGCGTTTTCTGGCGGGAAAAGAGTTAATCAATCAGGTTGATTTTGCAACGGGTTATAAAAAATAAACAAAAAAAGTACGTTCTTTTCCATAATGGGAGAACGTACTTTTTATTTTCATTAGGATTTCCAAAGACTGTGGAGATTGCAGTAAGCATAAGCTGCAACTACTTCTTCGCCATCGAGAAGAGCAAATTGAGCCTTTGGCGCTGTATTCGGTTTGAGTAATTTACGCTGATTGCCTTTATTCGTTTCAAGCGAAATCCATTCGATAAAGTGTTCGGGTATCATCGGATGTTCCACCGAGCCTACTGTAACCGTTACGATATTGCCCTGCTGCGAGATAACAGGAACATGTTTTTCAATAGCGGCGTCAGTAGTGCCGGGAACAATTTCCGTCATTTTTTCACCGCAGCAGAAAACAGGTACGCCGTTGTTTTTAGCAAAAGCGATAATGTTGCCGCAGTGAGAACAGATATAAAATTTTTGTGCCATAATATTTCACCTTTATATATACTAGATTACAGCATTATACACCAAAACGGAACGAGCAGGTAAAATGCTGATATGGTAAACATCGGGGCGATTGTCTTCATCAATAAAGGCTTTGTCGCCAAAATCGGTATTGATGACGAGTTTCCACGGATGGTTACCAGGCAGAGCAGGAAGATGAATACGGTGGTCCTCCCAATGGGAATTGATACAAATATAGATAAAATCATCTTTGCCTTCGGCCGTTTTGCCGGTCAGCAGAACGCAGACAATTCTGTTGGTATAAGAGTAATCGAATTTCCAAGGTTCTACACCGTGCAGACTTACTGCCGGATAATCCTTCGGCGTATCTTCGCTGGTGCGGGAGAAAATCGGATGCTGTTTGCGGAAAGCAATCAGATTTTTATAAAACTCGAATATGGTTTTATTTTCCTCCAGTAAGGACCAGTCAAGCCACGATATTTCGTTATCCTGACAGTAAGCATTGTTGTTGCCGAACTGAGAGTTGCAGAATTCATCTCCGGCTAAAATCATAGGCGTTCCTATGCTGCATAATAAAATGGCGGCTGCATTGCGGACCATTTTGTAACGCAGATTTAAGATTTCCTTGTCGGAAGTTGCTCCTTCTTCGCCGCAATTCCAACTAATATTATCATTTGTACCATCTGTGTTGTTCCAGCCGTTTTCTTCATTGTGTTTCGTATTATAGGAGAATAAATCCCATAATGTAAAACCGTCATGACAGGTGATGAAGTTTATTGAAGCATTGCCGCGGAGGGCAGGGTTGTAAATATCCTCTGACCCAGTAATGCGGGCGGCAACGGCTTTGGCATAACCCAAATCGCCTCGGAGAAAATGGCGGACATCATCGCGGTAATGGCCGTTCCATTCAGCCCAGCGTCCGTAAGACGGGAAGGTGCCGACCTGGTATAATCCGCCGGCATCCCAGGCTTCCGCAATCAGAAGCGTATTGGTAAGCAAAGGGTCAAATGCCAGCAGTTCCAAAAGCGGCGGATTGCTCATCGGCGAACCGTCCTGATTGCGTCCTAATATGGAGGCAAGGTCAAATCGGAAACCGTCGATATGGTATTCAGATATCCAATAGCGCAGGCAGTTTAAAATCATTTGGCGGACAATCGGATTGTTGCAGTTTAATGTATTGCCGCAACCGCTGAAATTGTAGTATTCACCGTTCGGTCCGAGAATATAATAAGCTTTGTTGTCAATTCCCTTATAAGAAATATACGGACCTCTCTCATCGCCTTCGGCAGTATGGTTGAAAACAACATCGAGAATTACACGGATGCCGTTTTTATGCAGTTCCTTTATGAGATTTTTCAGTTCATAAATCTGCATGGAATATTTGCCGCTGGCGGCGTAGCTGGCCTTAGGCGCGAAAAATGAAATGGGATTGTATCCCCAATAGTTTAGTAAACGGTTTCCCTTACTGTCATAACGAACGGTATCATTTATCACGTCTTCGTTTTCGTCGAATTCAAAGATAGGCAGAAATTCTACAGCGTTGATGCCCAGTTCTTTCAGATAAGGGATTTTTTCAATAAAACCGGCATACGTTCCGGGATGTTTTACGCCGGAAGAGGCATGTCTGGTATAACCGCGCAGATGAGCTTCGTAAATAATGAGGTCATTTTGCGAAGTCGTTATAGACGGGTCGGTTTCCAGTTCAAAGTCATTGATGGCGACTTTGGAACGATATTGGAAGTTATTGGTTCTGTCCGGCATAATGCCCCATTCGTTGCGTCCTGATATCATTTTGGCATAAGGGTCGAGGAGTATTTTGCTCTTGTCGTAGATATCTCCTCTCTGCACATTGTGTTTGCCGTCAATGCGGAACCCGTATTCAATATTTTCATAATCCAAATCAAAAACAATCATAGCGAACACATTTCCCAAACGGTAATTTTTCGGGAAGGGAATAGTGGCAAAGGGTTCTTTAGCGCCGTTTCTGTAAAGGATTAATTCACAACTGGTAGCACCGGAGGAGTAAATGGAAAAATTCACACCTCCGGGTAAAATGGTAGAACCATTTAAGCGGAAGAAACCGCGTCTGATTTTAAACTGTTTATACGTATCAGTAGGCAGTACGTCTAAGGGCATGTTTACACCTCGTCATATTTTTAAGATACCAGAGAATATTTTTTTATGGCATCTTCAACTGTTGGTTCAAGTGTAATCGTATCAGTGAAGCCTGTCAAATAAAATATTTCGGATATTTTATCGGTAATAGAAACAAAAATAGCATTTATATTTAATAATTTAGCTTTATCGGCAATAACAGACAATAAATACAAACCGTAATTGGAAACAAAATTACAATGAGACATATCTATAATAATATTTTCTTGAGTAGTCATTTTATCTAAGATTGCTTCTTTAGCTTGCTGGGAGCCGAAAACGTCAAGTTTGCCGTTTAAAGAAATGACGTTCAGATTATCATTTTTTGTAATGCGAATTTCCAAAATAACAACTACCTCCATTAGTTTATATGATAATAAAAAGTTTAATAAAATAAAATGATAATATAAAGTGTTTTTGTTATAATATGATTTTAAAATAATAAAAAATTATTAAAATATAAATTTTAGCTATGATGGAAAGAATAGAACCATTGTTACTGCTACTGATAAATGGCATATTTATCATGAATTTATATTGTTTTGAAATAAGAATAGAGTGGTACAATGATAATCTCTAATACCATTGTATAGGAGATTAACTATTTTTTCAAGTTGGAGAAATTTATATAATGTATAGGCAGAAAAAATAAATGCAGGAGACGTTCTCCTGCATTTATTTTTAAGATATATTATTGTTTTTTATTTAACGGTTTTTTGAGGATTGCCAGTAAAATCATGCTTACTACGGCACCGGCTGCAATCGCTACGAGATACATGAGCGGATTGCCGATTGTCGGAACAACGAAGATACCGCCGTGCGGAGCACGCAGTGTGCATTCAAATGCCATGGAAAGAGCACCGGCTACAGCCGAACCGACGATGCAGGAAGGGATAACGCGGGCAGGGTCAGCTGCGGCGAACGGAATAGCACCTTCGGTGATGAAGGACAGACCCATAATGTAGTTGGTAGGTCCGGATTTTCTTTCTGCTTCTGTGAAGCGGTTGCCGAAGAATGTGGTGCAAAGAGCGATGGCAATCGGAGGAACCATACCGCCGGCCATAACGGAAGCCATAACGCCGAATTCACCATCAGCTAAAAGAGCAGTACCTGTTACATAAGCCGCTTTGTTGAACGGGCCGCCCATGTCGATGGACATCATGCCGCCGACAACGATACCGATTAAGATACGGCTGCTAGGGTCCATGCCTTTTAACGTTTCAACGAGCCAGGTGTTGATAGCGCTTACAGGCGGGTTGATGATGAAAGTGATGGCAATACCCATTAAGAATACGCCGAGCAGAGGATATAAAAGAATATTTTTGATACCGTCAAGCGATGCTGGCAGGAAATTAAGAGCTTTTCTGAGACCGAGGATGATGTAGCCTGCGGCAAAACCGGCAATGAGGGCGCCGAGGAAACCGGAGCCGCCGGAGTTGGCAAGAGCGCCGCCGACAAAACCGGCTACGAGACCCGGACGGTCAGCAATACTCATACCGATGAAACCGGCAAGTACAGGAAGCATGAAACCGAAGGAGACACCGCCGACGTTTTTGAAGAATGCAGCAAGTGGCGTATTAGAGCCGAAGTTTGATGGATTTGCCGGGTCGTATACGTCGACTAAAAAGGCAATGGCGATTAAGATACCGCCGCCGACAACGAACGGAAGCATATGCGATACGCCGTTCATCAGATGTTTGTAAATCTGGCGGCCGATGCTTTCACCTTCCACCGAGCCGGAAGCTTCTTCATCATTACCGGAATGGTGGTAAATCGGGGCATCCTGCGCCATGGCTTTATCTAAAAGCTCATCGGCTTTATTGATACCGTTGGCAACTTTGGTGATGATAACGTGTTTGCCGTTGAAGCGCGCCATCGGTACGTTTTTGTCAGCGGCAACGATGATACATTTAGCTTTGGCGATTTCTTCGTCCGTCAGAACATTTTTTCTGCCGCCTGTACCGTTCGTTTCCACTTTAATAGAGATATTTTTGCGTTTGGCATGCTGCTCAAGCGATTCAGCCGCCATATACGTATGAGCGATACCTGTCGGGCAGGCTGTTACGGCGAGAACTTCATAACCGTCTGGTGTTTTTTCCGCTTCAGCAGGAGCTTCTTCGGCGGAGGATTTGCCTTCTTCTTTTTCGTTTATCAACTGAAGGAATTCGTCAACGGATTTGGCATTGATGAGTGCGTCTTTGAAATCAGGGTCCATCAGCATGGTGGCAAGTTTGCTCAAAAGTTGTACATGCAGGTCGCTGGCACTGTTCGGTGCTGCAATCATGAAGAACAGGCGGGACGGATTGCCGTCGAGTGCTGCAAAATCCATGCCCTGCGGTACGACCATGGCAGCAAGACCGGCTTCGCGGACAGCGCTGCTTTTGGCGTGCGGCGTAGCGATGCCGTCGCCCAGACCGGTAGAGCCGCTGTCTTCGCGGGCGATTACAGCTTTTACATATTCTTCTTTATTGCTGAGATTGCCGCCTTTTTCCATTAAATCAGCCAGAATGTTGATTGCTTCAACTTTGCTTTTCGGCGGAGCAACATTGAGCTGAATGCTGACCGGTTTTAAAATATCGGTAATTTTCATGATGTAAATCTCTCCTTTATTTTATTAAATAAGAGTTTTTAGAAGTGCTTCCACTTCCGGACGCGTAGCGAGGTTTTCCGAAAATGCGGAAGCGGAACCTGTAGCAACGCCCATGTAGAAAGCGTGTTTAAAATCGCCTGTTTCATAATAACCGGTTAAAAAGCCGGCTACCATGGAGTCGCCTGCGCCGATGGAATTTACGAGTTTGCCTTTCGGAACAGGTGAATAAACGGTGGAGCCGTTCTGGTCGACTAAGATGGCTCCGTCTTTACCCATGGAAACAAGCACGTTTTTAGCGCCCATATTCTGTAATTTTTTGGCGTAGAAAATGATGTCATCGTGGCCGGACAGTGTTACGTTGAACATTTCAGCCAGTTCATGATTGTTCGGTTTAATCAGGAACGGACGGTATTTTAAGACGTTGAGCATAAGCTTTTTCGTTGCGTCTACGACGATGTTTATATTACGGTTTTCCAGCCGTGCCATGATTTTTTCGTAGATGTCGTCAGGCAGGCTTTGCGGAATGCTGCCGGCAAGAACGAGCGTATCGCCGGCAGTCAGTTTGTCGAGTTTGGCAAAGAGTTCGTCAATAGCGGATTGAGGAATATCCGGTCCCTGTCCGTTTACTTCCGTTTCCTGTTCGGCTGTTTTGATTTTTACGTTTATGCGGGAAAATCCGTCCGGCAGTTCGATAAAATCGCTTTGGCAGCCGAAGCTGTGCAGCTGGCGGAGAATTTCCCTGCCGGTAAAGCCGGACATGAAACCGAGGGCGGTATTGTCAATGCCGAGATTTTTCAGCACGATGGAAACATTGATACCTTTTCCGCCGCCTAGAACCTGTTCGTAATTTACGCGGTTGGTGGCTCCGGCAACGAATTTATCCAGGCGGACAATATAATCGATTGCAGGATTGAATGTTACAGTATAAATCAATTAAAGCACCTCCAAAATATTTGTGAAGTCTAAATATCTTTTATCCTTTAAGATATCCGTGATAATCACGGCATCTTCCAATTTGGCGAATGTTATCGGCGTTATCTGGTCGAATTTGGTGGAGTCGGCAACGACAAAAACTTTTTGACAGTGTTTCATAGCCGTTTTCTTCACGCAGGCTTCTACGGGGTCTGGTGTGGAAAAACCGGCCTGAGTGCTGATGCCGTTCGTGCCGAAAAAACCTTTGGTGAAATTGTACGGTTTTAAATTAGCCACAGCTGTCGTACCGATTACGGCCGCTGTCAGTTTTTTCAGCTGACCGCCGATTATGATGACGTTGAAGCCGCGTTCGGAGAGCTTGCCGGCATGGTAAATGCCGTTTGTTACATAAGTGGCGTCGCGTTCCGTCAGATAATCGATTATAAATTCGGTCGTCGTACCGGCATCGAGATAAATCAAGTCGTTTTTTTCAATCATGCCGGCTGCTTTTTGGGCAATCAGTTTTTTTTCTGTTATCTGCAGGTCGTGTTTAGTCTGCACATCTTTTTCCGTGGCTGTGTAGAAATCAAGACTGGTGGCACCGCCGTAAACCTTGCGTAGCTTTCCGGCTTTGTCAAGAGCCGTCAAATCGCGCCGTATGGTGGATTCGGAGGTGTTTAAGAGTGTTGTCAGTTCTGTTAGAGTGACACTGGATTGTTTCTTTAATAAATTCAGTATAGTGGAATGGCGGTCTTGTGTAAGCATATCTCTCACCTCTTTATCTGTATTATATCATTCAAATTCAGTCAAAGTCAATCATAAAATGACGTATTTTAATAAAATTTTTTAAAAGCCAATCAAAATCGTTCATAACAAACAAATCTATAAAAATAATTTATTAATGGTATAATATAAATAATAGATAACAGTTAAATTTTTGGGTAAAGAAAAGAGGTTTTATTATTGGTTAATGAGAATTTAACAAAGAAGAGAAAAATCAGTTTTTATTTGAGAAAGTATTTGTATTTATTTATCGGTGCGATTATAACGGCGGTAGGACTGGAAATCTTTTTAATTCCGAACAATATCATAGACGGCGGCGTTGTCGGTATTGCGATTATGCTCAGTGCTGTAACGGGTCTGCCATTTGGTATGTTTCTTATCGTGATTAACCTGCCTTTTTTATTTCTGGGTTATAAATATATAGGTAAGCATTTTGCGATAGCTACGACTTTTTCCGTAATCTGCCTGTCGTTCTGGTCGAATATTTTTCTGCCGGTGCTGCCGGTAACGAACGACTTTTTTCTGGCGGCTGTATTCGGCGGAATAATAACGGGCGCCGGTGTGGGAATTGTCATCCGCAACGGGGCTTCTTTTGACGGGACGGAGATTGTCGCAATCATAACAGACAGGAAAACGGTTTTTTCCGTCGGCGAAATAGTCATGTTCATCAATCTGTTCATATTGAGCAGCGCAAGTTTTGTTTTCGGCTGGGATAAAGCGATGTATTCGCTCGTTGCGTATTTTGTAATTTCCAAAATGATTGACGTGGTGATAAAAGGGCTGGAAGAAACGTACGCTGTCATGATTGTGACGTCGCAGCACGATGAAATTACCGATAAATTAATGAAGCAGATGGATAAAGGCGTAACGCTTCTGCACGGCGAAGGCGGTTATTCCAAAGAAAAGCGCAAGATTTTGTACTGCATTGTGACCCGTCTGGAAATCGACAGTTTAAAAAGTATTGTGCTCGATATTGACGAGGCGGCTTTTATTACGATTAATCCGGTGAGCGATATCGTAGGCGGCAGACTTCGTCGGAAAAAACGCCATTGATTGCGGAAAAAACTTGACGATACAACGAGTACAGAACTATAATACAAGGTATAAGAAAACTTTATATAACGGCAATTAATAATAAAAAAAATATATAATAATATAGTCAGAAATTATGAATTTTTTATACATACTTTGTTTTATATAATTTTATTTAGGGAAAAATAATATTTTTATTATTTCATATAAATATTGGGTCTAATATTTATTTTTGCGTACATTTTTTAATGGGCGGAAAACAGGTCTGGTATTTTAATTTATCTAGGAGGGATATTGTGGAAAAGTATAGTTCTATTTGGGACATGTACCAGAAAAAAGGAATGAGTCGACGTTCCTTTATCAAAGCATGCACAGCGATGGCGGCAATGCTGGGAATTGCTCCTACGATGCTTTCGAGCGTTGTGGAGGCTGCGGAGAAGAGACTTCCGGTCGTTGTATGGCTGCACGGTCATGAATGCACCGGTTGCAGTGAGGCGTTTATCCGTTCGGGTGCGCCGATGACTTCCGATGTCGTGCTCAACATGATTGCGCTTGAATACGATGATACTTTGGCAGCAGCAAGCGGTCAGCCGTTTGAACAGCATTTGCAGGATATCATTAAAGCGTATGACGGACAGTATATTTTGGCTGTAGAAGGTGCTGTACCGGCTCTGGCTGATTCCGGCTACTGCATGGTAGGCGGTCATGCCTTTATCGACCAGCTCAAAGAAGCAGCTGCTCACTGCGCGGCTATCATCAATTACGGTTCCTGCTCTGCCTGGGGAGGCATTCAGGCGGCTCGTCCAAATCCGACGCAATCCACCGGCGTACCTAATATTATCGGCAACAAACCGATTGTCAATGTTCCGGGCTGCCCGCCAATTCCGGAAGTAATGACGGGCGTTATTGCGCATTATGCGATGTTCGGCAAACTGCCGCCTCTCGACAGTGAAGGCCGTCCGAAACAGTTCTTCGGCAATCGTCTGCATGATACGTGCTACCGCCGTCCGTTCTTTGATGCCGGATTGTTTGCGGAAGACTTTAACGATAAAGGTGCTAAAGCAGGCTGGTGTCTGTATAAATTAGGCTGCCGCGGACCGGAAACATACAGTTCCTGCGGTAATCTGCGCTGGTACAACGGTCTTTCCTATCCTGTTCAGTCCGGTGCAAGCTGTATCGGCTGTACGAATAAGAATTTCTGGGATGAAGACCCGCTTTATGAACGCATGCCGGAAGTTCCGGGCGCAAATCTCCTGGGCCTCGGCAATGTGGATACGCTTGGTGCCGTAGCTCTCGGTGCTATGGCTGTCGGCATAGCAGGTCATGCAGCTACATCGGCTATTCAGAAGAAGAAAAGAGATGCAGCTGAAAAAAACAGTGACAGAAAGGACGGTTGATGAATAATGCCACATATAGTAGTAGACCCGGTAACACGCATTGAAGGTCATCTGCGTGTTGAAATTGAAGTACAAGGAAATCAAGTAACAGACGCAATCTCCAGCGGTACGGCATGGAGAGGGCTGGAAGTAATTGCAAAAAATCGCGACCCGCGCGATTTATGGGCATATATTCAGCGTATCTGCGGTGTTTGCACAAGCTCTCACTCACTCGGCTGCGTTCGTGCCGTTGAAGATGCACTCGGTATTAAAATACCGAAGAATGCCAACTACATCCGCAATATCATGGCGGCTACACTTACGGTACATGACCATTTAGTGCATTTTTATCATCTGCATGCGCTGGACTGGGTAAGCCCGATTGAAGCGCTCAAGGCGGATGCAACAGCTACGGCAAATCTGCAGAACACAGTACTGGCAAATTATAAATTACCGTTTGCAGGCCCTATGGATTATGATTTTTCGGCATATCCGAAAGAATTCCCGAAGGCAACACCGGCATATTTCCAGGCTGTTAAAGATAAAGTACAGGCACTTGTAAGCGGCGGACAGCTCGGTATTTTCGCTGCCAACTGGTGGGACCATCCTGATTATCAGCTTCTTCCGCCGGAAGTTCATTTAATGGCGGTGGCTCATTATCTCAATATGCTCGATAAACAGCGTGAAGTTGTCATTCCGCATGTTATTTTCGGCGGTAAGAACCCGCATCCGCACTATGTAGTCGGTGGTATGCCGTGCGCTATCTCCATGGATGAAATGAATGCGCCGGTAAACAGCCAGAGACTTGCTGCTGTTGATACATCCATCAGACTGAGCATGGATTTGGTAAACAATTTCTATCTGCCTGACCTGCTGGCTATCGGCCATATCTGTGCGCAGAAAGGCGCGGCTTTGGACGGCGGCGGACTTGCCGGCGACCGTGTGCTCGGTTTCGGCGCATTCCCAGAAGAACCGTTTGCAGGTGTAGCTAACGGCAACGGCGAATGGTTCAGCCAGATTATGGTACGCTGCAATGCCGTAGTGGAAAACTTCAAAAACGGCGTTATGAATGCTAAAGTAACCGACATTACCTCCGATGATTTGAAAGACCCGGAAGTATTGACGGAAACGACAACGCATTCCTGGTATAAAGACGGCGAAGCTCTCCATCCTTGGGACGGAAAATCCGAAGCTGAATATACCGGCGATAAGAGCGGCAATAAGAGCCATTGGCAGCAGCTCGATGAACAGGGTAAATATTCCTGGATTAAAACTCCGATGTGGCGCGGCAAAACGGCAGAAGTTGGTCCGCTTGCTCGTTACATTATTATTTATACAAAAGTTAAACAGAACCTTATTCAGCCGAACTGGGCGGAAAAAATGATGGTTGACCAGGTGGATGCTATTTCCCGTCTGCTCAACGTAGCTCCGGAAAGATGGCTATTGTCCACGCTCGGCCGTACTGTAACGCGCGGCTTGGATGCTCAGCTTAATGCTTGCATGAATAAGTATTTCTTTGATAAACTCGTTAAAAATATCAGCGCTGGTGATACGGATACGGCTGATGTTACGAAATGGAAACCTTCCACATGGCCGACGGAAGAAGTAAAAGGCGTAGGCCTGTATGAAGCTCCGCGCGGTGCTCTCAGCCATTGGGTAGCCATTAAAGACGGCAAATGCAGTAATTACCAGGCTGTAGTTCCGACGACATGGAATGCATGTCCGCGCGACGAAGTGGCAGGACGCGGCGCCTTTGAACGTACTATGATGGAAACAGTCGTTAAAATTCCGGAAAAACCGCTGGAAATCGTTAGAGCTGTACGCTCCTTTGACCCGTGTATAGCTTGTGCTACTCACTTATATGATGCGAAGGGAAGAACAATAACAACAGTTAATACTGACCCTTATATTAGGGGTGGTTTGAATGGCTAAAGTAAAATTAATTCATCCGAAAGGACAGCTGCGCAAGTACTATATTTTCAGCCCGTTTCTGAGAATATTCCACTGGATTATGGTATGGTGCATTGCCGGTCTGTTTGTAACCGGTCTTTGGATTATGAACCCTGTTTCTGGCGGCCCGGGCATGGAACCGGCGCTGGCTGACTGGCGCTTATCCGTGGATTTGGTGCGCAATGTGCATTTTCTGCTGGGATTTATTTTCACTGCATCGTTTGTACTGCGTATTTACGGCTGGATAATCAACCGCGGCGACCGTCTGTTGCCGAAATTCTGGACGACGAAATACATGGAAGAAATGGTGGAAGTCGGCATGCACTACAGCCTGCTTAAATACACGCATAAACCGTATCTGCGCAATCCGTTGGCGCGCGGTTCGTATTTGGCACTGTACGTAATGGTTCTGGTGGAAATCGTGACCGGTTTTGCTATGTACTTCATGCCGAACCCGACAGGCCTTCCGGCGACTATCTTCGGCTGGTCCATTGGTATGTACGGTGAAATGATTTTCCATTGGGTTCATCATTATTTTGCCTGGTTTATTATCTTCTTTGCTATGGGTCACGTTTACATGGTATTCAGAGCCGACCTCATGGAACGTGAAGGCGAAGCAGGCAGTATGTTTTCCGGTGCCAAAACGCTGGCGCACATTCCGGCTGATATTGATGACCTCAAGGATAAAAACGGTAAGATTGCCGAAGACTAAAGAGGTGTTAAGTTAATGTGTCTTACTTGCGGCTGCCTTTTCGGCGGCAAGGGTAATAAATTAAGATTTAAAGTTGAAGGTTATACGAAGGAAAACGCAAGGGAAATCAAAGAATCCCTGCTTGGTCTTCCTGGCGTGTATAATGTTCATATTCATGCGCATAACGGTGAAACCACGATTAATTACAATCCTGCAAAAACACCGCTGACTCAGTTGACTGCTGAATTTGCTCAGCGCGGTCTGACTGCACTGTTATAAGGAGAATTAAACAGCCGGGTTAACCTCCCGGCTGTTTTGTTATTGTTATTATGCATGAAATGGCATTGGCGGAGGGCATTTTGGATATTGTCCTCGGCTATGCGGATAAAAACGAAGCGAAAAAAGTTACGGAAATTTCGATTTTAGTCGGTGAGATGACGGGTGTCGTGCCGGAGTCTTTGGAATTTTGCTTTGACTCACTGTCTAAAGGCACGAAAGCGCAAGGAGCGAAACTTGTGTTGAAGCATATTCCGCTCGTGGCAAGATGCTTGGATTGCGGAAACGAGACTAAAATTGAAAGATACAATTTTACCTGTCCGAACTGTAAATCTCTGCGCATGGAGATTGTATCGGGACGGGAGCTTCGAGTCGAGTCTTTGGAGGCGGAATAATGGATATACCTGTAATGCAAGATATTCTTGGCAGAAATGATATGATAGCGAGTGAAAATAAAGCTTTGTTCGACAAGAACGGCGTACTGGCGATAAATCTGCTCGGTTCGCCGGGGTCGGGCAAAACGACTTTGCTGGAAAAAACGATTGCCAATCTGAAAGATGATTTACGTCTGGCGGTAATTGAAGGCGACTTGTTTACGGATAAGGATGCCGACAGGATTGCTCAGCATAATGTGCCGGTAATTCAGATTAATACAAACGGCGGCTGTCATCTTGATGCGCCTATGGTCAAGGATGTTTTAGGCGATTTGGATTTGGCAAATCTCGATGTGGTGATTATTGAAAATGTGGGCAATCTCGTCTGCCCAGCGGAATTTGTCGTGGGCGAAGATATGAAAGTTACGGTGCTGAGCATCACGGAAGGTGATGACAAGCCGCTTAAATACCCGATTATCTTTAAAGAGTCGCAGGCGGCTATTTTAAATAAAGTAGATATTCTGCCGTTTACCAATTTTGATATGGAAAGCGCCAAACATGATTTGAAATGTATTCATCCGCAGCTGGAAATCATGGAAACGGCAGCTTCGAGCGGGCAGGGCGTAGATAAATGGTGCGATTTTATCCGCAGTGAATTTAAGAAAAAACAACAGCGTTTGAATAGGGGAATTTAAGATGGCAGATATTTCAGTTGTAGGTATCGGCAATATCATCATGCAGGATGAAGGCTTCGGTGTGAGATGCGCCGAATATCTGCAGCAAATTACGAATTATCCGGAGTGCGTGCAGATTATCGACGGCGGAACGCTCGGCATGGATTTAATGCCGTATATCGCCGGAACGAAAAAATTGCTGTTTATCGATGCGATGGATATTGACGGAAATGTGGGCGATTTTTACCAGTTTACGGGTGATGAGCTCAATGCCTACTTTAAAAATAAAATGTCCGTGCATGATTTGGGTGTGAATGATATGCTGGCCGTATTGAAGCTCACGGATAATCCTGTGGATGAAATCGTCGTAATGGGTATAAAGCCGCAGGTCGTATCCATGGGAGTCGATTTGACGCCGGCCGTAGCGGCGAAAATTCCGCAGGTGGCGCAAAAAGCCAAGGAAGTTGTCGATAAATGGGTAGCACAGTATCAGAAATAAAACGGTGTAAAATACGTGTAACAGGCATTGTGCAGGGCGTAGGCTTTCGTCCGTTTGTTTACCGGCTGGCAAAGGAAAATAATCTGACGGGCTATGTATTAAACGACAGTGAAGGCGTGCTGATTGAGGCACAGGGCGAAAAACTGGATGAGTTTATACGAAATATAAGGCTGCTTGCGCCGCCGGCATCTTTCGTTTCTAGGATAGCGACAGTTGATTTGCCGTTTGAAAACGAGGAGACGGATTTTGTTATAAAGCCCAGTCCGCAGGCAGTCGAACGTGAAACGCTTATTTCACCTGATTTGGCGATTTGTGCCGATTGCCGCCGTGAAATAAAAGATAAAAACGATAGAAGATATAATTATGCGTTTACGAACTGCACTAACTGCGGGCCACGTTTTTCCATTGTGTGCGATGTGCCGTATGACCGCCAAAATACAACGATGCAGGATTTTATTATGTGCGGAAAATGCCAGACGGAATACGACAGTCCGCTGGACAGACGGTTTCATGCTCAGCCGAATGCGTGCGCCGATTGCGGGCCGCAATACCGTTTATTCGGCGAGACGGAAATAATTTGCGACGATGTTATCGCTAAAGCGCACGATTTAATCAAACAGGGCGCTATCGTGGCGGTTAAAGGCATTGGCGGCTATCATCTTGCCTGCGATGCTTTTAACGCTGAAGCGGTGGCAACGTTAAGGCGGCGGAAAATCCGCGAGGACAAGCCGTTTGCCGTAATGGCGGCAAATATGGAAGCGATAAAAAAACTGTGCTGTGTAAGCAGCCGGGAAGAAAAACTGTTGACGTCGGCAGTGGCGCCAATTGTACTGCTCCATAAATCAGAAGAGTACAATCTGGCGCAGGAGGTAGCACCGCATAATGCGTATCTGGGTGTGATGCTGGCATATGCGCCGGTGCACTGTCTGCTTCTGCACGATGATGACGTATTCGTAATGACGAGTGCCAATCTGAGCGACGAGCCGATTGTATACCGCGATGAGGACGTTTTTTCGCATTTAAGGGAAATTGCCGATTACAAACTGGTGCATAACCGCATAATTAATACGCGCGTAGACGATTCTGTCGTGCGCGTATTTCGCGATAGGCAGATGATAATCCGCCGCAGCCGCGGTTTTGCACCGGCTCCTGTCAATCTTGGCCGTCTGAAAAGCGGTATCAGCGTTTTAGCCTGCGGGTCGGAGCTGAAAAACACATTCTGCCTGACAAAGCACGACAGAGCTTTTTTGAGTCAGCATATCGGCGATTTGGAAAATATGGCAGTCAATGATGCTTACAGGGAAAGCGTGCAGCTGTTTAAACGATTGTTCGATATTAAGCCGGATTTAATCGCCTGTGATATGCACCCGGAATATTTTTCGACAAAGTATGCTAAAGAGCAGAATTTGCCGTTGGTGGAAGTGCAGCATCATCATGCCCATATTGCTTCTGTTCTGGCTGAACATAATTTGTCTGATAAAGTCATCGGCGTGGCGCTGGACGGCACCGGCTACGGCGCAGACGGTCATATCTGGGGCGGCGAATTTATGGTAGCCGATTTGACAGGGTATGAAAGAGTCGGTCATTTTGCTTATATGCCGCTGCCGGGCGGCGCAAAAGCCGTGAAGGAACCGTGGCGGCTGGCGCTTTATCAGGCATATGAAATATACGGCGAACAGTTGGCGGAAAAATATCCGGAACTGTTGCAGAATAACTGGCAGCTGCTCGTGCAGGCGGCAAAGGCGGGGCTTAATTCGCCGCTGTCTTCAGGTGCCGGCCGAGTGTTTGATACGGTATCGGCGCTGTTGGGCATCCGCCATAAAATAAATTACGAAGGACAGGCGGCTATCGAGCTGGAGCGTATGGCATACGGCAGTACCGGCGAAATTCTGCCTTACGAAATTTACGTTGACGGCGGGCAGGATATATTGGACTTTAAACAGGCGTATAAAGCTCTGTATGACGTAAAACAGCTTAAAGGCGTAAGTTATGCGGCGCAGTCGTTTCATTTGACGATGGCACAGGCCGTATGCAATATGGTAAAAAAAATCAGCCGTACTACAGGCATAAAAACAGTGGCACTGAGCGGCGGCGTATGCCAGAATATAACACTGATGAATTTGATTTACGCACAGCTTGCCGATAAGTTCAGCGTATATATCAATGAAAAAGTCCCCGTAAACGACGGCGGCATATCTTTAGGACAGGCGGCTGTCGCTCTGGCGCGGTACAAAAAAGGACTGATAAATTTGTGAGAGGAGGCAGGACGATGTGCTTAGCAGTTCCTGCTAAAATAATTGAAAAAAAGGACATGATGGCTACGGTGGAAGTGGAAGGCATCCGCCGCGATATCAGCATGATGCTTTTGCCGGAGGCGAAAGAAGGCGATTATATTTTAATGCATGCCGGTTTTGCCATTCAGGTTATAGATGAAGAGGAAGCGCGCATTACAAGCGAATTATTGAAAGAGGTGCTTTATCCTGATGATGTTGACAGCAAAGGAAACAAAACAGGCGGCGGACTTTTTTCTTAAAGAGATAGATAGACTGATTGAAAAGCCGGTGCGCTTTATGGAAGTATGCGGCACGCACACGGTCGCCATTTTCCGCGCCGGCATCCGTCAGCTCCTGCCGGAAAAAGTGGAGCTTGTAAGCGGTCCGGGCTGTCCCGTATGTGTTACGCCGAATGATTACCTCGATACGGCTATCGCCTATGCGCGTCAGAAAGACGTGATTATCGCGACATTCGGTGATATGCTCAAAGTGCCGGGGACGAGTTCCAGTCTAAACAGCGTAAAAGCGGAAGGCTATGATGTGCGGATTGTGTATTCGCCGCTGGACAGCCTGCAGATAGCGAAGGACAATCCAACAAAAAAAGTTATTTTTCTGGCGGTCGGTTTTGAAACTACCTCGCCGACGGCGGCGGCTACGATACTTACGGCTAAAGCGCAGAATATAAAGAATTTCTATGTACTGACAGCGCATAAACT
This sequence comes from Megamonas hypermegale, assembly GCA_002314325.1. Lineage (GTDB taxonomy): Bacteria > Bacillota > Negativicutes > Selenomonadales > Selenomonadaceae > Megamonas > Megamonas hypermegale_A. Next base: position 7,760 of record DCFC01000010.1, on the reverse strand, counting down.
GACATATCCTGCCGTAAATGCGCTTTTAGGCGGCCATGATATAAAAGTGGACGGTTTTTTACTGCCGGGTCATGTCTGTGTTATTACAGGCAGAAAACCATTTGAATTCATCGCAGACAGGTATCATCTGCCGTCGGTCATCGCCGGCTTTGAGCCGCTCGATATCTTGAGCTCGATTTACATGCTGGCAAAACAGCGGCATGAAGAAAGAGCACAGATAGAAAATCAGTACAGGCGCGTCGTCAAAGATGAAGGAAATATTCAGGCGCAGAAAATAATGCAGACGGTGTACAAACTGGCTGATGCTGATTGGCGCGGGCTGGGAACGATAAAAAAATCCGGGTTCGATATCAATGACGATTTTGCTGAATTTGACGCACGGAAAATGCTTCCGGTAGAAAAAGAAATTTCCAAAGAACCGGCAGGCTGCCGCTGCGGCGAGGTATTGAAAGGTCTGGTAAAACCGACGCAGTGCCCGCTGTTCGGCAAGGTCTGCACGCCAAATCACGCAGTCGGTTCCTGCATGGTATCGGTAGAGGGAACATGCGCTGCATGGTATAAATACGGTGCAAGAACTTTTCATTTTGAATAGATTGAATGGTTGAATAGGTGGTGAATTTTTTGCTGGACGAGGTAATAACTATGGCGCACGGCAGCGGTGGTGCGGCAGGTCATGAGCTTATGGAAAAAATACTGCTGCCGGCGTTTGACAATGAGTATCTCAGAGAAATGCACGACGGCGCGAAATTGGACTTAACGACGGGGAAAATTGCTTTTACTACGGATTCGTACGTAGTTAAGCCGCTGTTTTTTTCTGGCGGCAATATCGGCAAACTGGCAGTATGCGGCACGGTAAACGACCTGGCTATGACGGGAGCAGTGCCGAAATACATTTCCGTAGGCATGATAATCGAAGAAGGATTTGCGCTCAGCGATTTGCGCCAAATTGTGAATACAATGCGCCGGGCGGCAGATGAAGCCGGTGTGTATATCGTTACGGGCGATACGAAAGTCGTGAATAAAGGAATGGCTGACGGAATTTTCATCAATACGGCAGGTATCGGCGAGCGCATAGACGGTACGGATATTTCGCCGCTCAATGCAAAAGCAGGACAGAATATCATCGTCAGCGGTTATCTGGGCGACCATGCCGCTACGATAATGGCATCGCGCCATAATCTCACCTTGCCGGAAACGGTAAAGACAGACTGTGCGCCGCTCAATCATATGGTGCAGGAAATGCTTACCGTAGCTCCGCATATCGCCGTACTGCGCGACCCGACACGCGGCGGCACGGCGGCAGTGCTCAATGAAATAGCTTCGCAGGCGCGCGTCGGCATACTTTTGGAGGAAGAAGCAATTCCTGTGCGGGAGGAAGTGCGCGGCTTTTGCGATATTCTGGGATTTGACCCGCTGTATCTGGCGAACGAGGGCAAACTAATCGCTTTCGTGAATGATGAGGATACGGAAAAAGTATTGTCCGTCATGCACAAATATGAATACGGCAGACATGCCTGCGTAATCGGCAGAGTAATAGATAAAGCTGTCGGCGAAGTCGGTCTTAGAACGGCTGTCGGCGGAATTCGCATTGTTGATATGCCGCAGGGAGAACAAATTCCGCGTATTTGTTAAAAATTTTTAATTTAGGTATTGACAAAATCGCTTAAGGCTAATATAATATTAAAAGTCAGCAAGACACAGGGGTATCGCCAAGTTGGTAAGGCACGGGTCTCTGAATCCCGCATGCGTTGGTTCGAGTCCAGCTACCCCTGCCATTTGAAATTACACGTCGCTTTTACAGCGGCGTTTTTTTATACCCAAAAACGGAAGGAAAGAGTAATAGTGAGTAATTTTAAATATATACTGTTCGATTTGGATGGGACATTGATTGATTCCGGTGCTGGTATTATAAAAGGTGTGAAATATGCACTGCGAAAATACGGCATTGAAGAAGAAAATGAAGCACAGCTTAGAACGTTTGTCGGTCCGCCGCTCAATCAGCAGTTTGCCAAATGCTATGGATTTTCGGCGGAAAAGAGCATGGAAGCCGTGAAGTTTTTCCGTGAATACTATGAAACGAAAGGTATTCTGGAAAATGAAATGTATGCAGGTATTGACAGTGTATTGCAAAAGTTAAAGGCGCAGGGCAAATTTCTCATGGTGGCTACTTCCAAGCCGGAAAAATTCGCTCATAATATTTTGGCGCAGCATGATTTGGAAAAGTACTTTGATTTTATCGGCGGTTCACTGACGGACGGCAGCCGCATAACTAAAATTCAGGTGCTTGATTATGTATTGAAGACGAACAAAATAGAAAATACGGATGAAGTATTGATGATTGGCGATACGAAATTCGATATACTCGGTGCTAAAAATTTCGATTTGAAAAGTATGGCTGTTACGTACGGCTATGGCACGGAAAAGGAACTTATGGAAGCTAAGCCGGATTTTACGGCAGGTTCGCCGGAAGAAATTTTGTGGGTAATAAAATGATATAAAGCGAAAGCCCCAGAGAAAGTGTAATTCTCTGGGGCTTTTTTATTAAAGCTGATTGTTTTTGAGATGGTCGAAATACTTTTTCGTTTCGGCTACGATTACGCCGGAAAGACCGAGAAGAGCGATAAGGTTCGGGATGGCCATGAGGCCGTTTACGATATCGGCGAGAACCCAGATGGACTGAAGTTCAAGATATGCACCGGAAGCAACGAGAATAGTGAAGATGATGCGGTACGGTACGATGCCTTTAATGCCGAACAGATACTGGCAGGCACGTTCGCCGTAATAGTTCCAGCCTAAAATCGTGGTAAAGGCGAACAAGATGAGTGAAACTGTCAGGATAATACCGCCGATTGTACCGTAGTCGTAGCTGAAAGCGGCATTCGTCATAGCGGCGCCGGCATGAGTTCCCGCCCATTCACCAGTCAGGATGAGTGTTGTACCCGTCATAGTGCAGATGAATAATGTGTCGATAAAAGTACCGGTCATGGAGATAAGACCTTGTTCCGCCGGCCAGTTCGTTTTAGCGGCAGCAGCGGCAATCGGTGCAGAGCCGAGACCTGATTCGTTGCAGAATACGCCGCGGGCGATACCGTTCTGCATAGCCATCATCATAGTGGAGCCTGCAAAACCGCCGAGGGCTGCATGACCGTTGAAAGCGCTGTCGATAATCAGCATGATGGCAGCCGGGATTTCCGTGATATGGAGAATTAGAATACTGAAGCAGGTAACGAAATACAGCACAGCCATGAACGGAACGATTGCCGTAGCGGCGCGGGCGATGCTTTTCAGCCCGCCGAAGATGATGATACCTACTAAAAGTGTAAGAACAATATCGGTTATGTAAATAGGCACACCGAAGGAAATTTGCATACTGTCAACGATAGCATTTACCTGAGCAAATGTACCGATACCGAAGAAGGCAACGAGAATAGTGAATACGGCAAATAAAATAGCGAGCGGACGGAATTTTTTACCGAGACCGAGTTCGATATAATACATAGGTCCGCCGGCGACTTGTCCGATTTCGTCTTTGGAACGGAATTTGATGGCGAGTAATCCTTCGGCGTATTTTGTCGCCATACCGAAAAATGCCGATACCCACATCCAGAAAATGGCACCGGGACCGCCGACAGCAATAGCTGTAGCGACGCCGACGATATTACCTGTACCGATAGTTGCCGACATGGCAAGGCACAGGGCCTTAAAGCTGCTGATATCGCCCGAGCCTTTGTTTTTGGCCGTTAAAATCAGCTTCATAGCCAGCGGCAGCTTGAATACCTGAATTAAATGCAGACGGCAGGTGAGGAAAATCCCCGTGCCAACCAGCAGGATAATCAAAGGTGGTCCCCAGATGAACGTGTCAATTGTTTGAATTAGAGTATAAAAGTCCATTAAATAAGTCCTCCTAAACTAAAATAAAAATACAAGTGCAATATAGTGATATATAATATCATATAAAAATACATTTGTCATCTATAAAAAAACATAAAAATAATATTTTTTTCTAAAATGATAAATTTGCGAAGGGAAAACGGATTTGTATTTATAAATGGCTGTACTAAGTTTTGCAGGGAAGTTTAAGGCAGGCAAAAGCAGGAATAACAAGACAAGATATTTGCTTACTACATTTAGAAATGATAAAATATAATAGTGAAAAGGAGGACGAAAATGGCTGATTTTAATGAAAAAATGCAAAGTGAAATAGATACAAATACAGACGAACCGGTAAAAATTCATCTGGATGAAGAAAGTGCTCAGGTTACTGCTGTAGAAGGCGATTACGGCGCCAATCAAATTCAGATTTTGGAAGGGCTGGAAGCTGTGCGCAAACGTCCGGGCATGTATATCGGCAGCACGTCGGCCCGCGGACTGCATCATTTGGTGTATGAAGTTGTGGACAACAGTATCGACGAAGCGCTGGCGGGATACTGCACGCATGTGGAAGTTACCATTCATAAGGATAACAGTATCACTGTAACCGATAATGGACGCGGCATTCCGGTAGATATGCACGAAAGCGGCAAACCGGCAGTGGAAGTCGTACTTACGGTGCTTCATGCGGGCGGTAAGTTCGGCGGCTCCGGCTATAAGGTTTCCGGCGGTCTGCACGGTGTCGGCGTATCCGTTGTAAATGCGCTGAGTACCAGTATGGATGTAAAAGTAAAACGCGACGGCAAGGTATATGAAATTTCGTTTGCCAAAGGCGTGACGAAAGAACCGCTGCACGTTGTCGGCGAAACGGCTGAAACGGGAACGTATGTACATTTTCTGCCGGATGCGGAAATTTTTGATGAAACGGTTTATGATTATGACACTTTAAGACACCGTCTGCGCGAACTGTCGTTTTTAAATCGCGGCATTACGATTACTTTAACGGATGAACGCGGCGAAGAAGTGCGAAAAGAGGTCTTTTATTTTGAAGGCGGCATCAGTTCATTTGTGGAACATTTGAACCGCAACAAGGAAGTAATAAATCCGGAGCCGGTGTATTTTAACGGCACGAAAGATACCACGGTTGTGGAAATTGCTCTTCAGTACAACACGAGTTACAGTGAAAATATTTACAGTTTCGTAAACAATATCAACACGGAAGAAGGCGGTACGCATCTTGCCGGCTTCAAGAGCGCGTTGACACGTGCCGCAAATGATTTTGCCCGCCGCCAGGGAATTATCAAAAATAATGATGATAATTTACAGGGCGAGGATATCCGTGAAGGATTGACGTGTGTAATCAGCATTAAACTCAGAGAACCGCAGTTTGAAGGACAGACGAAAACGAAGCTGGGCAATTCCGAAGTGCGCGGTATAGTGGACTCGATTGTTACAGAAGGTTTATCGGAATACTTTGAAGAAAATCCTGCTATTTCCAAAAAGATTATTGAAAAATCCATTATGGCCTCGCGTGCTAGAGAAGCGGCCCGCAAAGCGCGTGAGCTGACAAGACGCAAAAATGCACTGGAAGTAAGTTCGCTTCCGGGTAAACTGGCTGACTGCTCCGTGAAAGACCCGGAACAGGCGGAAATTTATCTTGTCGAAGGCGACAGTGCGGGCGGCAGTGCCAAACAGGGACGCGACAGACGTTTTCAGGCTATATTGCCGCTGCGCGGTAAAATTCTGAACGTGGAAAAAGCGCGTCTGGACAAAGTGCTCAATAATGAGGAAATCCGTACGATGATTACGGCTTTCGGCAGCGGTATCGGCGAGGAATTTGATATTACCAAACGCCGTTACGGTAAAATTATTATTATGACGGATGCCGACGTCGACGGAGCGCATATCCGTACACTGCTTCTGACATTCTTCTATCGCTATATGAAACCGCTGATTGAAAACGGTCACGTATATATAGCGCAGCCGCCGCTTTATCAGATTAGAAAAGGCCGCAGTCACTGGTACACCTACAGTGATGAGGAGCTGGCCGCTAAACTTGACGAAATCGGCCGCGACGGTATTACTGTACAGCGGTATAAAGGTCTGGGCGAAATGAACCCGGAACAGCTCTGGGAAACGACCATGGACCCGGAAAAACGTACCGTACTGCAGGTGAATTTGCGTGAAGCGGAAGAAGCAGATGCGATTTTCACCGTATTGATGGGTGATAAAGTAGAACCGCGCCGCCGTTTCATTGAAGAACATGCCAACCTTGTTCGCAACCTTGATATTTAAAATAAAAAAAGACTTACCGATTATTTTGTCGGTAAGTCTTTTTTTATCAGCGTATTGCATTTAAATAATCTACGATATCACGGCCGTTTTCACCGTATTCAACGACCATAATTGCCTGTCTGCCCATATAAATCGTGTCGCCTTCCAAATAAGCTTTCGGCGGATTTTTCGGTGTGGCATGATATACTGCTGCCAGATTGCCGGCGATTAAGTACGCGCGTTCTTGGCTGCTCATATCATTTGCTGCTGCCGGTATGATGAAATCGCGGCGATTTACTCTAATCATGCCCGTTTTTTCATCGACTTCAACTTTATCGTTGCTGTACTCAGTCAGTTTTTCAGAGTAATTGTCGCGGCGGGACTGATGGCTCGGATGGTCGGACGGAGAGAAAAGCTCGCCGACAAAATTGGTTTTGGATACGCCCATCTTATCGATAAATCTCTGCCAGGTGGCAGCTCCGGCGCCGATATTATAACCGGCTTTTACCGTATATTCGAAGGCAATATCGTCCGCCTGCTGTTCCTGCCGCTTGGTAATGCCTTTGGCTTTCATATTGCCGGCAAGAATATTTGTACCGATTACGGATAGAATATCAGGATTTTGCGAAGCGTAGATATTGGCTAAAAGATTGATGGAAAAACTTTTCTTGGCGGAGCTCTGTACATGCTCTTCCTGACCGTGCGCCAGTTCGTGGGCTACGACCACAGCCAGTTCATCCTGATTATTGTTCAGCAGTTTGAACATGCCGGTGTTTACCGTCAGATTGTGGCCGACAGTGCAAAAGGCGTTGTATGTTTCGTCGTTGTTGACAAAATAGTTGTACGGTTTGTCATTTATGGAAGGGTCTTCAAGTGATATTACGTATGTCAAACGATTCATAATATCATCCAAAATAGCATTATAATAGTAATCCTGATTTTCGCCGAGTTCGGATTTTATCTTATTGAAGTATTCATGACGGCCGTCGTTATCGAGATAGTTGAGTTGTTTTTCCAGTTGTTGCTGCTGCGCCGTCGTAACGAAAACAGCTCCGGCAAGATTGCCCCAGTTAAATGCTTCTGCCGGTTTGGCTGGAACAGCACCGTAGGATAAAGTTACGCCTAAACTGAGAGCGATAGCACCTGATAGCCATTTTTTACAAGTTTTCTTTAACATATGAAACACTCCCTTCGTTAAAAAGTGCATGTAATTATGTAATTGACTGTAATATGAAGTAAACTATTATATTCTTATTATAATCCATATAGTTATAGAAAGAAATTAAAATCTGATTAAAAATTTTACAAAAAGATGAAAAAAAGTGTTGACAGGCATTTATATTTTAGATATAATATTTTTCGTCGCTGATGAGGCGGCACTAAAACTGAAAAAACTTGTTAAGAATTTGAAAAAATGCTTGACAGAATAAATTCAGTAAGATATAATATTTAAGCACTCGATGAGAGAGCATCACTTAAAAGAAAAAATAAAGCACTAAAAAATAAATTGAAAAAAGTTGAAAAAAGTGCTTGACAAAATCTTTTGGGTAAGATAAAATATTAAAAGTCAGCTCGAGAGAGTTGAAAAAACAGAGATGTTCTTTGAAAACTAAACA
>DCFC01000013.1:127991-138606 GCA_002314325.1 Megamonas hypermegale | reverse complement strand
AATTATTTATATAAAACAATTATTTAAACTTACATTTTTGATACCTATTGCAATGTTGCTGATTTTTGCAAGGAGGTTTATTAAAAATGGCTAAAAATAAAAAAGCCCAGATTTTGGCTGCCGTAATGTGCGCAGCAACAGTTGCAGGGGTGTCGCCAGCAATTTCCTCAGCTGCACAAGGAACAGTACCAGGTACAACTAACGCCGAATATGATATTTCAAATGACGGTTTAAAAATTACAATCGGCGATAGTTCTATCGCATTTAGACCAGAAGGTAATAGTCTAGGATATACACCAGGTTTTAATGTTAGTGCTGATATGACAATTGTTGGTCAGCATGATTTAACAATTAGTGGTGGAGATTTAATTATTGGAAAAAATGGTACTGATGGTACTAATACTCTTACAGTTGGCGATAGCACATTTTATACAAACGGAGCTGCTTCAATAGCTGGTCATAAATTTGCGGTTAATTCCAAAGGTGATTTAAATATTGGTGAAGGTAAATTTACCGTTGATGCTGCTACAGGTGCAGTTACAGCAAATAATTTAAATGCAGTTAGTGCTGACCTTACTACGATAACAGCAGATAATGCTAATATTGCAAATGGTAAATTTACAGTAGATGAAGATGGTACAACATATATTCATGCAAATCGTTCTGAATTGCAGGTAACAGAAAATCAGGCAGTATTACGTCATGGTGATAATGGTGTTATTGTAAATAAAGACGGAGTAGCTGTAACGGGTGATTTTACAACAGATAATGGCTTAAAAGCAGGCCTTATGGGTTATGATTTAAACGGCAATGAAATTTACAGTGTAAAAGTTGATGAAGAAGGTAATTTCTCTGCTGCAAATGGTAATTTCACAGTTGATGCAGATGGAACAACATATGCTCATGCAGGTCGTTCTGAATTGCAGGTAACAGAAAATCAGGCAGTATTACGTCATGGTGATAATGGTGTTATTGTAAATAAAGACGGAGTAGCTGTAACAGGTGATTTTACAGCAGATAATGGTTTAAAAGCAGGTCTTATCGGTTATGATGAAAATGGTAACGCAATTTATGGAACTGAAATAAATAGTGATGGTAGTTTATCGGTAGGACAAGGTAATTTCACAGTTGATACTAATGGTAATGTAAGTGCAACAACTATAAGCACAACAAGATTATCAGTAGTAGATGATGAAGGAAATACAAATTTCCAGGTATTATCAGATGGAACTGTAATTGCTGATAAAATAGATATTGGCACTATTAGTGGTGATACTATTACTGCTAATACGATTAGTGCAGATACCATTAAAAATACAGATGGAACTTTTGCTGTAAATGCCAATGGTGATGTAACTGCTAGCAATATAGATGCAGGAACGGTAAAAACAAATACATTATCTGTAACAGATGATGAAGGAAATACAAATTTCCAAGTATTATCTAATGGTGCTTTTACTGCTGCTGATGGTAAATTTACAGTAGATGAAAATGGTCAATTTACGGCTAATGCTGGTACAAATGGTGGAATAATTGGAATAAGTGCTGACGATGCTGTACTTGGCTATAGAGGTAATAGCATTGTAATGAATCGTACAGGCGCTACAATAACTTCAGGCAAGTTAACTATAACAAATGGTACAGATGAAACAGTAATTAATGGTAAATACATTAATGGTGTATATATGAGAACCGAAGGTAAGGATGTTTGGGCAAATGAGATTAATATCAGTGCTTTAGGTTCTAATAGTGAAGGTATTGCTAATGGTAATTTCCAAGTAGCGGAAAATGGTAGCGTTACTAATACCATTAAAGATGTTGTTGGTACTACAGTATCTACTATAACAACTGATAAAAATGGTCTTACTGTAACAGATCAGAATGGCTCTACTGTTGTTAATGGTAGTGGAGTAACTACAACAGGTGATGGTAACTTTGGAGGAGATGTTAATGTAGGTGGTTTCCTTGATGTAGAAGGTGGAGCACACATTGGCGGAGACCTTATAGTTGACGGTACTATTAATGGTAAAGATTTTAATGATTTAGCTACTAATGAAGATATTAGTGGTGTAAAAGGTGAAATCACTGAAGTAAACAATAAAGTAGATGCTGTTGATAATAAAGTCGGCGATTTGAAAGCTCTTGATGGAGATATCACTGCTCGTCAGGAATATAAAGACAATCAGTCTTTAGTTGGTGCTATTAATGCTGAATCTGCTATGCGTCAGCAGTTAAGCGGCCGTGTTGATGGCTTGGAAAGCCGTGTTGGCAGCTTGGAAGACCGTATGGGTGATGTTGAAGACCGTATTGATAAAGTTGGTGCTATGGCTGCTGCTATTGCTAACTTACGTACAATGGGTTATGACCCTGAAGCTCCGACTGAAATCGCTGTAGGCGTTGGTCAGTATGAAAGCGAAACGGGCCTTGCTCTTGGTGTATTCCATTATCCAAATCAGGACTTCATGCTCAGCGCAAGCATTTCCACTTCCGGCGATGAAGTAATGGGCGGTATCGGTGCTACTTGGAAAATCGGCCGCAAATCCTCCGCTGAAAAAGCACGCTCTGTAGAAGAAAAACGTGTAGCTAAAGCGGAAGAAATGCAGGAAATGGCAAAAGCTGAAAAAGTAAAAGCGCAGAGAGAAAGACATGCGCAGATGCTGGCTGAAAGAGAAGCTGCAAAATAAATTAGTGTGCTATAACAATTAAACAATCAGACATGCTTGGGATAAGCGGCAGTATATCTGTCGCTTATTCTGATAATTGGGGGATATATCATGAAAAAATTATTATTCGTTTTAGCAATGGTGATGACAATGGCTGTCAGCGGTCTGTGCTTTGCGGCTGATGGCGGCGATTTGAATACGGAACAGAAAACGGCGCAAACTTTTATTTCTGTATTTGAAGGACAGAAAGTGCCGAGCTATGAAGATTTTACGAAGGATTTTGCTGACAGTCTGAAAAACACCGTTACGGAACAAGCGTACAGCAAACTGCAAAGAGATGTAAAAGTGCAGATGGGTACTTTGACGGAAGCAAAATTTTATTCCTATCAGCGTTTTGACCAGGGTGACCGCGTAACGTATATTGCAAGTTTTGACAATGCCAATCTGGTTGCCATTGTGTTCTCCTTTGATAAAGATTTGAAGCTGGTAAATTTTGCGCTTACGCCTATGCAGCAGCAAAATTCGCAGGCAGCAGCTGAATGATGATTGAATGATGATTATGGATATGAATTTCTTGAAAGACCATATATTCTTTGTGGTTGTAATCTGCATAGTATTTGTTGCTGCTTTTATGTGGCTGCGGCCGCATGACAAAGTACAGGCGCAGCAGCAGGAAGTGGGCAAAAGCGATTTCGGCGTGGTGTATATCGATATGGACACGGTGGATACGGTAAAGAAAGACAATATGTATTATTTAATCGTTTCCGTAGAGGAACGCTATACGGATGAAACATTCCTGCAGCAGCTCCGCCAGAGTGAAGAAACGAAAGATGCCGTTTCAGCGCTTGATTTGTATATGTTCACGAATACAGGCGGTTTTTACTGTGTGCCGCAGCGTTATCTGGTGGATAAGGACGGCAAGGTATGCGCCGATTTGGGCAGCGATATGCAGATGAAGCCTGTTGATGAAAAAATAATATCGGATATTTACGTTAATGCGTTGAAAGTACTGGAAAATAAACAGCGGTTTCAATCAATGATGAATAAGTAAAAGTTGTGATGTTAGATGAAAAAAGTTTGTCCCGTATGCCATACGGTTTTTGAAGTAAATGGCAATCGCCAGATTTATTGCAGCGTGCGGTGCAGGAAAGCGCATCATAAGAAAGTTTACTATGATAGAACACGTCCGATACCGCAGTATGAAGTCGGTGCAAAAGTATTGCGTGAATTTCGGTGCTGCAAATGTGATAAATTGGTGCTTGTTATAAGTAAAAATGATAAACGCAGAAAATTCTGCAGTCCTCACTGTGAAAAATTATACTGGAAGCATCCGCATAAACCGAAAGCGGAAAAACGGAAAAAAGCGGTATAAAAGATATTTTCAGCAGTTTAATCATCTCAGTAAAAAACGGCCGCTTAAAGTTGGATTTTGCATTTAACTTTAAGCAGCCGTTTTTATTTATTGGGGTATTTTTTATTTCACGGGTAGTTTATTTTTGTGGTATAATAGATTTTGCCTTTGGGCAGAAGAGATACCGCAGATGTGTCAGACTCTCCTCTTTCGAGATGGGGTGGTAATATGACGGATTACGAATTGGCTATGCTAATTTTGACGATAATCAGTGTTGTATTCACCATTCTAGGTTATTTCAAGAAAAACTGAGTTTTTTAAGAAATAGAAAAGAGCCAGACATCGTCCGGCTCTTTCTATTTCCACATTTATAGAAGAAAGCTGACGGCACAAACATCAGCGGTCTCTTCTTTCTATTTGTATTATACTACAATAAATTTTAAACTGCAACAAATCGGCAAGGGAAACCTTGTCTTTTTTTGTTTAGACGTAAATATATTCCGCCATTACCGGCTGGAGATTTATTTTGAGCAAATCGTTGTAGACTTCATCGACAGAGCGTGTGTCGGATATTTCAAACTGTGCGTCGCCTTTATCCTTGTCCGGATTTTCTTCGCTGTGTTCGCCGATACCGGTGCTTACGCCAGCGGAGATTTTCGTAGCGGCGATATTGACGAGATTGTCGCGCACGCGGGCGCATTCACGGGTGGATACGGTTATGCTGGCAAACGGCATGAACAGGCGGTAAGCGCAGACAACCTGCAATAACTGGCGTTCGTGCACGTCCATCGGATTGATTTTGTCGTTGTTGATAATCGGGCGCAGGCGCGGGCAGGAGAAGGCGATTTCCGCCTGCGGATATTTTTTTTGCAGGTAATATGCGTGCATACCGGTTGCCAGTGCGTCTTTGCGGAAATCGTCAAGACCGAGAAGGGCGGCAAAACCGACGCCGCGCATACCGCCTTTCAGGGCGCGTTCCTGCGCGTAGAAGCGGTACGGGAATATGCGTTTATGTCCGGCGAGGTGAAGTGTTTCGTATTTGTCGGAATTGTACGTTTCCTGGAAAACCGTTACATAATCGGCGCCGCATTTTTGCAGATAAGCGTATTCGTCGCTGTTTAAAGGATAAATTTCCAGACCGATTAAGCGGAAATATTTTTTGGCGATTTTGCAGGCTTCACCGATATATTCAACGGTCGATTTTTTGCGGCTTTCCCCCGTTAAAATCAGAATTTCCTGCAGACCCGATTTGGCGATAGCCGCCATTTCCTTGTCGATTTCCTCGTAATTGAGCTGGGCGCGTTTTATTTTGTTGTGGCAGTTGAAGCCGCAGTAAATGCAGTAATTTTCACAGTAGTTGGCAATGTAAATCGGCGTGAACATGTAGATGGAGTTGCCGAAGTGCTTGCGTGTTTCCGCCTGGGCGCGCTGGGCAATCTGTTCGAGAAACGGCAGTGCGGCAGGCGAGAGCAGTGCTCTGAAATCCTCCGGCGTGATATGGTCGTGGGAAAGCGCTGCCTGTACGTCCTGCGCCGTGTAGCTGTCATAGTCGTAGCTTTGCATATCGGCTACGACTTTGTCGAGGATATCGCTGTCGATGACTTCCATATCGGGCAGATACTGCATATGGTTCGTTCTGTTCTGTTTTAAATGTTCTTTTATTTCATCATTTAATATGCTTTCATTAACGTGGTCCATGGTAATTCCTCCGTATAAATTAGTCCTGTAAATAACCGGTCAATGGGGAAGACGCGCTGCCGCCTTTTGCTTTTACGCGGCCGAGTTTAGCTCTGTAACCGAGACGGCCGGCCTCGATAGCGAGGCGGAATGCTTGCGCCATGAGCGGGAGGTCGCCTGCCGTAGCGATGGCTGTATTTGCCATGATGGCCGTTGCGCCCATTTCCATAGCTTCACATGCCTGCGACGGTCTGCCGATACCGGCGTCGACAATAATCGGCAGGTCGATTTCGTCAATGAGTATCTGAATGAATTCTTTCGTAGCCAGACCGCGGTTGGAACCAATCGGCGCACCGAGCGGCATAATGCAGGCTGCACCGGCATTTGCCATGTCGCGGGCGGCGTTTAAATCGGGATACATGTACGGCATTACGGTGAAGCCTTCTTTGGCGAGGATTTCCGTTGCTTTTATCGTTTCCTGATTATCCGGCAGCAGATATTTGCTGTCGCGCATGATTTCGATTTTGACTAAATCACTGTCGCAGATTTCGCGGGACAGTCTGGCAATGCGTACAGCTTCGTCGGCATTGCGGGCGCCGGAGGTGTTCGGCAGCAGTTTTACATTTTCCGGAATGAAATCGAGGATATTCGCCATGCCGCCGACGTTTACGCGGCGCAGCGCCAGTGTTACGATTTGCGCCTGTGCCTGCTGCACGGCGGCTTTGATTAATTCATGGGAATATTTGCCCGAGCCTAAAATGAAGCGGGAAGTGAATTCGTATTTGCCTAATTTCCAAGTGTCGTTTGCATTTGTCATGATTAAAACCTCTTTATTCTTCTAAAATTAATTGTACTATCATATTGGCTTCGTGTGCTGCACAAAGAGCAACGCGCGGTGCTGTAAGCGTTTTTTTCGTGTCGATACCGCTTTCTCCGTCGCCGCACAGATAAAAGTTGCGCATGATTTTGCGCGTGCGGATGGCGTTGCTGTCGCCGAAGCCTGCCATGCCGCTGGCGGCTACGAGTTTTTTGTGCGGGAACAGTTCTAAAACGGCATTTACAAGCATCGCTTTATTTTCCGGCACGTCGAACGCTTCACAGATATAGTCGTCGTCTTTTAATAAGGCGGCGATATTTTTTTCCGTAAGTTTTATACAGTCCGTTTTTATTTGCAGATACGGATTAATCTGCAATAGCTGCTGGGCGAGTGCGCCCGTTTTGTTCATACCGAGATGGCGGATGAAATAATGCTGACGGTTTAAATTGCTCAAATCGACCGTGTCGAAATCAATCAGGTGAAGCTGACCGATACCGACGCGGGCAAGCTGTACGGCTATATTGGAGCCGAGCCCGCCCAGCCCTGCCACGGCGACTTTGGCGCGCATGAGCTTATCCTGATTTTCTTTCGTGTGGCGGGCGCAAAGCACTCTGTATATTTCTTCTTTTGTCGGTGTATTCATTTTATCAGCCTCCACCGACGAACGTTACGATTTCCAATTTGTCGCCGTCGGTAATCATCGTGCTTTCATAGCGGCTTTTCGGCACGATATTGCCGTTTTTTTCGACGGCTATGCGTGTTGTCGGATAGTTTTTCTGCACGAGATAAGCAAAAACGCTGATATCGCCTGCCAGATTTTCCTGTTGTCCGTTTACTGTAATCAAAAAATTTCCTCCTTATACTAAAAAAGAGTTCACGAAAGAAATACACCCGCGGTGGTGCACCCCTTCATGAACTCTCGCTCAATCACATGGTCAACTCTATAGAGTTTTACAATAAAAAAGAGATGACAAAAATGCCATCTCTGCTTGTTCATCTCATTCCTACGTTGGCATTATCCAAATCAGGTTATGGGTCGAAGCTTACACTTCCTCTCAGCCGGTGCACCAGCTCCCCGTATTGAATTCATAAATATAATATAATTTATTTATGATTTTTTGTCAATAAGCAATCATGATTTTCCCGCGGGAAACTGACTGATAAACAGCGAGCCCAGAATTAGAACGGCTCCGAGCCACTGAACAGGGCTCATCGGTTCGGCAAGAAGAAACGTGGATAAGAGTATCGCGGTAACGGGGTCAATATAGCTGAACAGTGCAACCGTCGGCGCAGACAGTTTTTGCAGTGAGGAAAAATACAGTAAGTAGGCAAAGCCTGTATGTATTGCGCCGACCGTCAGTAAAAGCAGCAGGGAAGCAATATCGGCAGACCAGCTGTTGTCCTGACAGACAACGTACGGCAGCAGAATGAGCGTGGCGATTATCAGCTGAGCGATAGTGCTGTCCATAGCCGAGATATCGTGCAGAAATTTATTGCTGATGATGACGCTGGCATAAAAAGCCGCGGCGCAGATACCGTAAATGACGCCCTGCATACTGCCGACTCCGGAGCTGAGACCGGTGAAGATGTCGGCAATCAGCATCATGCCAATGAGCGCGAGGATTACGCAGATTAATTTGCGCCGCGTGAAGCGTTCGTGCAGGAAAAACGGCGATACGAGCACGACGATGGTCGGTGCAAGGTAATAGGTGAGCGTGGCGACGGCAATGGTCGTATAGTGATACGCCTGAAACAGGAAAATCCAGTTGAAGCCGATAGCACCGCCGGAAATGAGTAGAATAAGTGCGTTTTTGCGCCAGGCGGAAAAATCGAGGGATTTTTTCAGAACTGACATGGCGAATAATAAGACGGCGGCGCCGATAAAACCGCGCACAAGCGCTATCTGGGAACTGGCAAGGTCGATATAGCGCACGAACAGGCCGATGCTGCCGAAAATCAGCATGGCGGAAATATTTTTTAAAGTTGCGGGCAAAGTAATCACTCCTTAGTAAAATATATAATAGCTGTTGTGCAAGTAAAACATTGAGCCTGTAGCCAGCAGTATAGTAGTTTATATTTGTTCGATGTTGGCACTTAACCTCACTAAATATAAAGTATTATTCTGCTTTAGGAAATCAACTGATATAACAAGTTATGTGTATTATATCATGTTTTGGACGTAAATGATTTTTTAAGTCGATTTTAACGGACAAAAATGCTATAATCATTTGTACTGATTAAAATAAAAAATCGAGGCTGTACAAGCAGAATAATACTTTATATACGTTCGATGTTGGCACTTAACCTCACTAAATATAAAGTATTATTCTGCTTTGGGAAATCGATTGGCACAACAGATATAATACAGAAGTGTAATGGAGGGTTTATTATAAAGAAAAAATTTTATGCGGTGAAAAAGGGTTATCAGACGGGAATTTTCGATACGTGGGCGCAGTGTCAGAAGCAGACGCAGGGGTTTAAGGGCGCTCTGTTCAAGTCGTTTGCCACGTTGAAGGAAGCGCAGGATTATTTGAACGACGAGCCAGAGACTGCCGTTTCGGAACGCGATGATGCCCGTTATTATATATATGTAGACGGTTCGTATATAAACGGCCGCTACAGCTGGGGCATGGCGATTTTCCGCTACGGTGAATTAATCGCCACGTACAACGGGCTGGGCAAATCGCCGGACGCCGGAGAACTGCACAATGTCGCCGGTGAAATCGAAGGAGCGATGGAAGCGGCAAAATGGGCGGCAGCAAACGGTGAGAAAGTCGTCATCTGCCATGATTACATCGGTCTGTCCGAATGGGCGACGGGACGCTGGAAGACGAACAGGGAGCTGACGAAATACTATGCGCAGTTCATGCAGCCGTATTTGAAATACGTTTCGTTCAAAAAAGTGGCGGGTCATACCGGCGTAGAAGGCAATGAGCTTGCCGACAAACTGGCAAAACAGGCTTTAGGCTTATAATTTTCAGGAGGAATAGTTTTGGATACTTCACTTACATTAGGTATAGAATCAAGCTGTGATGAAACGTCCGTTGCTGTACTGCGCGGCGGCAGGGAAATTTTGGCGAACGTCATTTCCACGCAGATACCGGTTCATCGCAAATTCGGCGGCGTAGTGCCGGAAATCGCATCGCGCAAACATATTGTAAATATCATGCCGGTGCTGGACGAGGCACTGCATGAAGCGGGCGTAACACTTGCCGATATCGACCGCATAGCCGTAGCGTACGGTCCGGGTCTTGTCGGCGCACTGCTCGTCGGCGTGTCGGCGGCGAAAACGCTGGCGTTCGCGCTCGATAAACCGCTTGTCGCCGTAAATCATCTGGAAGGGCATATTTTCGCCAACTTTCTGTCGCATCCTGATTTGCAGCCGCCGTTTATGGCGCTCGTCGTATCGGGCGGCCATACGTCGCTCGTGCATGTAAAGGATTACAATCATTTCAGCCTGATGGGACAGACACGCGACGATGCCGCCGGTGAAGCGTTTGACAAAGTAGCGCGCGTCATGGGGCTGCCGTATCCGGGCGGGCCGCAGATTGACAAATTGGCGAAAGAAGGCAACCCTGACGCAATAGATTTCCCGATGGCGCTGAACGAAAAGGGTAATTATGAATTCAGCTTCAGCGGGCTGAAATCGGCGGTGCTCAATTATTTAAACAGTATGAAATTGAAACATATAGAAATAAACAAGGCGGACGTGGCGGCTTCATTCCAGAAATCGGTCGTGAATATTCTCGTGCATAAAGCGGTGGAGGCAGCGCGTCAGACAGGCATGAAAAAACTCGTCCTGGCAGGCGGCGTAGCAGCCAACAGTTCGCTGGAAGAACATCTGCGCCGGGCTGCCGAAGAAAGTAATCTGGAGTTTTATTATCCGAGCAAAATTCTTTGTACGGATAATGCCGCAATGATTGCCTGCCGCGGCTATTATCAGGCACTTGCCGGTCAGTTTGCAGGTAGCGATTTAAACGCCGTACCGTATCTGGAACTTACGGATAAAGAATAAGTATCCGTTGTGCTAATAAAACATCGAGCCTGTAGCCAGTAGTATAATAGTTTATATTCGCTGCCTGTTGTCACTTAACCTCACTAAATATA
>DCFC01000013.1:118658-127968 GCA_002314325.1 Megamonas hypermegale | reverse complement strand
GATAGCTGTTTTTTATTTATTTTATTACCTGTTTGATTACACCGCCGCCGACGAGGATTTCACCGTCGTAAAAGACGACGGACTGTCCCGGTGTTACGGCGCGCTGTTTTTCCTTGAATATGACTTTGGCCAGGCGGCCGTCAGCCAATGGGCTTACTTCACATTCACATTCGCGGTTGCCGTAGCGGATTTTCGCCGTCGTCGTGAACGGAGCTGTAAAATCGTCCTTCGTGATGAAGTTCAGATTTTGCGCCACAAGCCCTTGCGCGAGCGTGGCGCTGTTTTCGCCGACGATGACGCGGCTGTGTTTTACGTCAAGACCTGTAACATAAAGCGGATGGGCGGCGGCAATGCCGAGCCCTTTGCGCTGACCAACGGTGTAGAGCGGTACGCCTTCATGGCGGCCGAGTACATTGCCTTCCGTATCGACGATATCGCCCGCTTTGAGGATATGCGGCGCTTTGGCTTTGATATACGCCTTATAATCGTCATTCGGGATAAAGCAGATTTCCTGACTTTCCGGTTTATGGGCGACGGGCAGGTCGAGTTTTTCCGCCAGCTGGCGCGTCTGTGTTTTCGTGTAATTGCCGAGCGGCAGCAGAAAATGTTCCAGTGCGAACTGGTTTAAGGTATATAGAACGTACGACTGGTCCTTATGCGTGTCCAGCCCTTTTTTCAAAACGTAGCGGCGGTAATTTTCGTCGTATTCAATGCGGGCATAATGGCCGGTGGCTACGGCGTCAGCGCCGAGCTTTAAGCAGTCTTCCAGCAGTGCGCCGAATTTTATTTTATTATTGCAGGCAACACACGGATTGGGTGTTCTGCCGCGGGCGTATTCGCGGATAAAGTAGTTGATGACGTTTTTCTGAAATTCAGCATGATAATTTACGACGTAATGCTTGATGCCGAGCGTGTCAGCCACTTTTTTCGCATCGGCGACTGCCGTTGAGCCGCCAGCTTCGCGCGAGTCGTCGCTGAGTGTCATGGTTACGCCGAACACATCATAACCCTGCTCGAGCAGAAGTGCCGCCGTCAGCGAACTGTCGACGCCGCCGCTCATGGCTACGGCTATTTTTTTCTTCATAGATATTCCTCGCTTTAATTCATACTATATAACTAAGATTTATTCAATATTAGCAGAACGGATGCTTTTTGTCAAAATTATTTTTTCAGCTGCGCGCAGAATTGCAGATACTGGCTGATGTTTTTTTCGTAGCCGTTCGTCGTCGGAGTGTAATATTTCGTGCCCTTCATTTTAGCGGGCAGATAATCCTGTTTGACGATATGGTACGGGTAATCGTGCGCGTATTTGTAGTTTACGCCGTGGCCGAGCTTGGCGGCTCCCTTGTAATGGCAGTCGCGCAGATGGACAGGAACAGGACCGCAGTCTTTGGCGCGTACATCGGCGAGCGCCTTGTCGATGGCGAGATAGCTAGCATTGCTTTTCGGCGCGCTGGCGACGTACGTTACGGCCTGTGCCAGCGGAATTCGCGCTTCCGGCATGCCGACGAACTGCACCGCTTGTACGGCCGCCATAGCGACGACGAGTGCCTGCGGGTCGGCGTTGCCCACGTCTTCGGAAGCGCAGATGGCGATGCGGCGGGCGATGAAATTTACATCCTCACCGGCGGCGAGCATTCTCGCCAGATAGTGAATGGCGGCATCCGGGTCGCTGCCGCGCATGCTCTTGATAAAGGCGGAAACGATATCATAATGATTGTCGCCGTTTTTGTCGTATTTCTGAATGCGTTCGCTGACAATCGAATTTACGATGTTTTCATCAATTATATTATTATTTTCATGAGCGATATCGCCTGCCTGCTCCAGAATATTGAGAGCAATGCGTGCATCGCCGCTGGCAAACTGGGCGATGGCGGCTAGAATTTTTTCTGTGCATTTGAAATTGTGTCTGCCCAATCCCCGCTCGTTGTCCGTCAGCGCCATTTGCAGTATTTTTTCGATATGCTCGTCCGTCAGCGGTTGCAGCGAAATGACGCGGACGCGCGACAATAGGGCGTGATTTACTTCAAAATACGGATTTTCCGTAGTAGCGCCGATTAAGATAATGCGTCCGTCCTCAACATACGGCAAAAGTACATCCTGCTGTGCCTTATTGAAGCGGTGGATTTCGTCAAGGAAAATAATGGTGCGCTTATGGTAGAATTTGCGCTGTTCATTCGCTTTATCAATCAGTTTGCGCACGTCGTTTATGCCGGAAGCGACGGCGTTCAGCCGCTCGAAATTGCTTTTCGTCATATTGGCAATCATTTTAGCGAGCGTCGTCTTGCCTGTCCCCGGCGGTCCGTACAAAATCAGGGACGGGATTTTGTCTTCTTCAATCATGCGGCGCAGAAATTTTCCCTTGCCGAGTATCTGCTCCTGTCCTACGTATTCGCCGAAATTGCGCGGCCGCATACGGGCGGCAAGCGGGCTGTAATTTACAAGTTCATTATTTTCTGCAGTATTGTTTTCCGGCAGGCTGGCCGAAAATAAATCCAAAGTTTCCATAATTACTCTCCTGTCGAACCGAAGCCGCCCTGGCGGACACTGTCGTTGGCAATATCATCGTCCACGGTCAGAAATTTGTAGAAAATAGCCTGAGCGATGCGCATGCCCTTTTGAATGAATACGTCCTCTGTACCGAAGTTGATTAGCCCAATCATAATATGGCCTTCGTTGTCGGGATTGTTGTAATAGTCGGCGTCGATTACGCCCTGCGAATTTATGAGATTTAAATGTTTTTTGAAGGCAAGACTGGAGCGGATATGGATACCGAGATATTCATCATCCTGCATATACGCTTTAAGACCGGTGGCGATAACGCCGCATTGACCGGCTTTGATGAGTTTGTCCTGCGCCGCTTCTAAATCGTAGCCTGCCGATTTGGCCGTTTTGCGCACGGGCAGATGGATATCTTTGTCTGTATAGTCGGAAATTATTTCAAAACCGCGTTTACGCATAAAATCACCTCAAGAATTATTGAATTTACTTATTGTGCTGGTAAAACACTGAGCCTGTAATCAGCAGTATAATACTTTATATTCGTTCGATGTTGGCACTTAACCTCACTTAATATAAAGTATTATACTGCTGTAGAAAATTAACCGGCACAATAGGATTAAATTTTATTCAGAATACAAAAAAAGCACTGTGCATATACACAGTGCGTTATCTTCGTTTGGAGGCGACACCCAGAATCGAACTGGGGAATAAAGGTTTTGCAGACCTCTGCCTTACCGCTTGGCTATGTCGCCGTCTGGAGCGGAAAACGAGGCTCGAACTCGCGACCCCCACCTTGGCAAGGTGGTGCTCTACCACTGAGCTACTTCCGCATTTGACTTGTTTTTTGCTTCGCTGTATCAGCGACATGTATTATTATATCCATACCATATGGTTTTGTCAACAACTTTTTTAAAAAATTTTTCAGTTTGTGTATTTTTAGGGATAAACGCTTTAACGGCAAGGCTTTCGTCAGAGAAAAAGCCGCACGGAAATTTTTCCGTTACGGCTTTTTATAAAAATTTTTCTGCAGAATTAGAGGACTTCGGAGAAATAAATTACGGTAACGATATCATCCATAGTGATACGGCGTTTGTAAATTTCTTCAAAATCGAGGCGCAGACCTTCCGTCGTGTTTATCTCCGGATTTTGATGACCCAAATCGGCGGACGTCAGCTCGGAAAATTTCTTTACGCGCACTTTATCAATGAAAGCCGTGTAGAGTTTTTTCTTCACTTCGTACTTTTTGCCGGTCGTAATCCAGACGATGGAGCTTTCCGGATACTGTTTGCGGACGTCGCCCAAACGGACGGTGCAGTTTTTTTTGCGCGCCATGAGCAGTTTTTCGTGTTTCGGCGCCTGGAAATTCAATGACATCATAAAATTCATCTCCTATATAATGATTTGATTTTAATTTTTTGGTTTGTATATTTAATTAGCGAAAAGGTAGTCAAAATCCTTTTTTTACGAAAAATTTACTGAATTTGTTGCGTATCTTGCCTGCATAAGATATTATATAGGTTAGAAATTATTAAGTGTTATTTTTGGAGAAAAGAGGCTGTGCCATGCGTTCACAGATTTTGAATTTGTTAAAGCAAGCCGGCGACAATTTTCTGTCGGGAGAATATCTGGCAGAAACATTGAATGTATCGCGTACTGCTATTTGGAAGCATATAAAAGCATTGCGCGACAGCGGCTACGATATTGAAAGCGTGCCGCGAAACGGTTACCGGCTGCTGCATTCACCCGATTTACTGTCGGCGGAGGAAGTGAAAAATTCTCTGTCCACGAAGATACTGGGTTCTGATATAAAATATTTCACGACGACGGATTCGACGAACAATCAGGCGAAAAAACTGGCTCTGGACGGAGCTGTAGACGGGACAATCGTCATCAGCGAGGAGCAAAATGGCGGCAGAGGCCGTCTGTCGCGGTCGTTTTTCTGCCCCAAATATAAAGGCATCTGGTTTTCGGTGATACTGCGTCCCGATTTTCTGCCGCAGGAAGCACCGAAATGCACTTTGCTGGCGGCTGTGGCGGTAACGAAAGCCATTTACGACGTTACGGGCGTTAAAGTCGGCATCAAGTGGCCGAATGATATCCTGTACAACGGCAAGAAGCTTGTCGGTATTCTGACGGAAATGAGTGCGGAAATGGAACGCATTAATTATATCGTCCTCGGTATCGGGATTGATGTGAATATTTCCGTTGAGGAAACGCCGGAGGATATCCGGGATATTATGACGTCGCTGAGCCAGATAACGGGCAAGAAAGTTTCGCGTCTGGAACTTTTAAATAAACTCTTGTATCATCTGGAACAATTATATATAATGGCACAGAAGCAGAGTTTTGCACCAATCCTTGATGAATGGCGAAAATATTCGATTACCTTAAATCAGGAAATAAAAGTAATCAGCGGAAATGATGTTACATACGGAGAAGCTGTGGACATTGATGACGACGGTGCATTACTTGTAAAAATAAATGGACAAATAAAACGCGTGTTAGCAGGCGACGTGTCGATACGGCCTAGATGAACCGCTAAACTCGCAGATGGAGGAGAAAATGCTATTAGTTTTTGATATTGGCAACAGCAACATTGTTATGGGAGCATATGAAGGGAAAAAACTGTGCTACCACTGGCGAATTTCCACCGACCGGCAAAAGACCGGCGATGAGTACGGTATGCTGATAAATGAGCTGTTCCGTTTTCAGGGGATAAAAATGACCGATATAGATGATATCATCATTTCCTCGGTTGTGCCGCCGCTCGTTATTCCGCTCAGCAAGATGTGCGAGCGCTATTTTAAAATAAGACCGCTGCTCGTCGGCCCGGGTATTAAAACGGGTATCCGACTCGTGTATGAAAATCCGCGCCTTTTGGGTGCCGACCGTATCGTCAATGTCGTAGGGGCATTTGAACAGTACGGCGGCCCTCTGATTGTCGTGGATATCGGCACGGCGACGACATTTGATGTAGTCAATGAAAAAGGTGATTTTCTCGGTGGGGTAATCGCACCGGGTATCGGCATGTCGGCGGACGCGCTGTTCCAGAAAGCTGCCAATCTGCCGCGTATCGAGCTTGTCACGCCGAAAACGGTAATCTGCCACAACACGATTACGAATATGCAGTCCGGTATTATTTACGGTGCTGTAGGACAGATTGACGGCATTGTCAACCGCATAAAGAAGGAATACGGCAAGGACATGAAAGTAATCGCGACGGGCGGACTGGCGCGCATGATTGCCAAAGAATCGACCACTATCGACAAGACAGACCATTTTCTGACTCTGACCGGTCTGCGGGTGCTGTACGAACGCAATGCCATTGCCAGAAGGGGGTATTTGGAAAGACTGAAAGCACAGGCTGCACAGTCTAACAACAACGCATGAAAATAGGAAACCTTGAAATAACTACGCCTGTATTTTTAGCACCGATGGCTGGTGTCACGGATACGGCTTACTGCATACTGGCGCAGCGCATGGGCTGCGGTCTTGTGTATTCGGAAATGGTCAGCGACCAGGGAATTAATTTCCGCAATGAGCGCACGCTGGAAATGCTCAAGACAGTGCCGGAGGAGCGGCCGATAGCGATACAGCTGTTCAGCAGCGACCCGGAACGCATGTACAAAGCGGCGCAGTACGTGGCTTCGCTTGAATGCTGCGACATGATAGACATAAACATGGGCTGTCCCGCGCCGAAAATCGTGCGCAACAACGAAGGCTCAGCGCTCATGAAAAATCCGTCGCTTGCTTACGAAATAATGTGCGCGACGCGCGAAGCAGTGAAGAATATGCCCGTAACAGTAAAGATGCGCAAAGGCTGGGACAGCGAGCACTGCAACGTGGTGGAAATGGCATGTCTTGCACAGAAAGCGGGACTTGATGCCGTAGCTGTGCACGGCAGGACGCGCGAGGAATTTTACCGCGGCCATGCCGACTGGGATATAATCCGTGAGGTGAAAAATGCCGTGGATATTCCCGTAATCGGCAACGGCGATGTCAGAACGTGCCGCGATTTGCAGAATATTTTCGCCCGTACCGGCTGCGACGCCGTCATGATAGGCAGGGGAGCGCAGGGCAATCCGTGGATTTTTCGCCGCTTCAAGGAATTTCTGTTCACCGGTGTGGACCCGGGAGAGCCGACAATGGACGAGCGGCGCGCCGTCATTTTGGAACATCTCGATATGCTCTTAAAATGGAAAGGCGATTATATCGGTCCGCGCGAAATGCGCAAACACGCCACATGGTACACGCACGGGCTGCCGGGCAGTGCCAAACTGCGCCAGCGCTTCAATGCAGCCCAGACAAGACAGGATTTTATTGAGATATTAAAAACTATGTGATAGATTTTTGAGAAAAAGACATAACCAATAGGCTATGCCTTTTTCTTTATATTTTATTCATTGTGTTAGTAAAACATCTAGCCGTTAACCAGCAGTATAATAGGTTATATTTGTTCGATGTTGCCACTTAACCCTCACTAAATATAACCTATTATACTGCTTTAGAAATCAACTAGCATAACAAATTTTTATATTTTATGATATTTAAGGGAAAGGATTGTATATAATCTATGAAGCATTACTTTATTACTTTCGGCAAGAGTTTGATTGTCGGCAGCACCATGCTAGTGCCGGGCGTCAGCGGCGGCTCTATGGCCATGATATTGGGGATTTACACGAAACTGATACATGCCGTAAGCTCGTTTATGAAGGACAAACTGCGCAACACTTTTTTTCTGTCCGTCTTTTTAGCCGGTTCACTGCTCGGTATCGTGTCATTTTCCAAACCGATTTTGCATTTAATCGAGACATATCCGATGCCGATGCTGTATTTTTTCATGGGAGCCGTGGCGGGAAGCGTGCCGCTCATGCTCCGTCAGGCGCAAATCACGTATTTTTCCTGGACGACGCCAGTGTATATCGTGCTTGGTTTTCTCATCGTGTTCTTTTTTGAAACGACGCCGATAAGCACAGTTACTGCCGACGAGGGAGCGGACTGGTATACGTATCTGATGCTGGTAATCGCCGGTTTCATTGCGGCGATTGCACTTGTTCTGCCGGGCATAAGCGTTTCGTATATGCTGTTGCTGCTGGGCTTGTACGATGAAACAATGCGTGCCGCGTCGGAATTTTATCTGCCGTTTCTGCTGCCGCTCGGTTTCGGGCTTGTCGCTGGTATCCTGCTTACGACGAAACTGCTGGAAAAGCTCATGAACGAACACCCGCGCCCGACGTTTCTGGTGATACTCGGCTTTATCCTCGGTTCGCTTTTGGAACTGTATCCGGGCATTCCGGCGGGCAGTGAGATTATCATCTGCATGATAGCTTTAGTATTGGGCTTCGGTATTATAAAATACATTTCTTCGAAAGATAATTAAAATAGAAAAATAAAACTTCAACAAACGGAGTTCAGCTGATACCCTGTTTGTTGAAGTTTTTTATTTGCCATCTTTTATATTTTGCAACTTGCGCAGTTGCTCTTTGGCGGCAGCGGCGATTAAATCTATGCGTCTTTCGGGCAGATTGATATTTTTCTGCAATTCGGTTTTGATTAAATCATCGATATCTATTAGTTTGCTTAAATCAAGTAAATCGAAATGCGTGATAAGGCGGGCGTTTTCATCCTGCGTGGAACAGAAAGAGCGGGCTTCAAAATTTCTGCCGATTTCATTGAGTGTCGCTTTGTGCCATAAACAGCTACCCGTGTCAAATATCGGCGCAGGACGGATTTCAGCCAAATTGTTCAGATTGCGTATAAAGCCGAAATTGCCGAAATGGCGGTCGTAATTGCAAAGAATGTAGTCAACGGCGAGCATGACGTCGAATGTTTCTTTGGCGCGGGGAATGTTATAGGCGTCGCAGCATTGCAGGAAAAAATCGTAATTGTTCTTGTGCGGTGTCGTCAGAACGGATTTTGTACTTAACATGCTGTTAGCCGTGATAAATTCCGTATCCGCCGTTATGAAATTTGCGCAGAAACACAGATATCTGTCGTTTTCGTGTATTATCCGGTATTTGACATAGGGAACAACGTTCAGCAGTTCAAAAATTTTGGAAGCGATAACCTCATTGAACGGCTCCTGTTCAAACGGTCCGCTGCCTGCCTTTAGCAAAAATGTCTGCTGCGTTTTCATATCTCTAATCCATTTTTTCGGCAGCATGCCGTCGGAGGTGCTGTCGGGAGACATATAGTCGAGATTGGCGGAGGTGTATGAACGGTCGAACAGCGCCATACCTAAATCGAGGGAAAATTCGTTGGCAAAAAAGTTAATATCCTGCCATTGCACTGTTTCGTCTACCGGCTTTATCCAGTATTGGTCGGAAAGGCTCAGACCGTAATTTTTAAACGGCAGTGCCGCCAGATTTATCCGGTAGCGGTGCTCAAAACTGTTGCCGCCGATACGGCTTCCCGGGATGGCTCTGCTCGCCCACCATTTAGCCAGACTTTTTTTCTGCGGCCGGCCGGCGATTATATCTACGCCGATAGGGAAAAATTTTTTATCGGCATAAACGTCGAGAATTTTTTCAATCAGGAAATGTTCTTCTGTATCAATGGAAATTTTGCAGAGCGGCCGGTTTTTGTTCATTAAAATATACAGCAAAGAAATCACCTCATTTCTACGAAAATCTTATCATATATTATGATTAAAGACAAAAAGATATTTTTACATAATTACAACGAATGATATTATAATCATAAATTTTGTCTATTACTACTTTATAAATTTGTCGAATTGAATTATAATATTACTTATTCGTTGTGCTAGTAAAATATCGAGCTTTTAAGCCAGCAGTATAATAGTTTA
>DCFC01000013.1:106393-118646 GCA_002314325.1 Megamonas hypermegale | reverse complement strand
TTGAGAAATTAACTAGCACAAAAGTATTACCTATATTTGTTTTCCAAGGAGGATTTTTTCATGAAAGATGCAACAAAATGCCTGCATTCAGGCTATCATCCGAAAAATACAGAGCCGAGAGTCGTGCCTATCGTACAGAGCACTACATACGTTTTTGACTCTACTGACGATGTAGCAGCTGTATTCGACGACCCGACAAAGGCACTTATTTATTCCCGTTTTGCCAATCCTACCGTTATGGCGGTTGAAGATAAAATTGCCGAGCTGGAAGGCGGTATCGGCGCTATGTGCACTACTTCCGGACAGGCGGCGAACTTACTCGCTATTTTGAATATCTGCCGCGCCGGCGACAGTTTCATCAGCACGACACAGATTTACGGCGGCACGATTAATCTGTTTGGTTTCACGCTGAAAAAACTCGGTATTGAATGTATTTTCGTCGGCGAAGACGCTACTGATGAAGAAATCGAAGCGGCATTCAAGCCGAATACGAAAGCCGTTTTCGGTGAAACGCTCGCTAATCCGGCACTTTCTGTTTTCGATATTGAACGTTTTGCTAGAATCGCGCACAAACACGGCGTACCGCTTATCGTTGACAATACATTTGCTACGCCGATTTTGTGCAAACCGTTCGATTTCGGCGCGGATATTGTAACGCATTCCACTAGTAAATACATGGACGGCCATGCCCTGCAGGTCGGCGGCGTAATCGTCGACAGCGGCAAATTCAACTGGGATAACGGCAATTTCCCAGAACTCGTTGAACCGGACGAATCGTATCACGGTCTTTCTTATGTGAAAGAATACGGCAAAATGGCGTATATTCTCAAAGCCAGAATGCAACTCATGCGCGATTTCGGTTGCTATCCGGCGGCACATTCCGCTTTTCTGCTCAATCTCGGTCTGGAAACGCTGGCTGTGCGCATGAAGCAGTATTGCGAAAATGCGCTGACGGTGGCAAAATATCTTGAAGCCAACGATAAAGTGGAAAGCGTTATGTATCCGGGTCTGGAAAGTAATAAATATCATGCTTTAGCGCAGAAATATCTGAAAGGCGCAAGCGGTGTTATTTCCTTTATTATAAAAGGCGGCAAAGCCAATGCCGTTAAATTCATGGATGCGCTTAGCCTTGCTTCCAACGAAGTGCATGTTGCCGATATTCGCACCTGTGTGCTTCATCCGGCAAGCGAAACGCATCGCCAGCTCACGGATGAACAGCTCGTTGCTGCCGGTATCAACAGCGGCATGGTTCGTTTCTCCGTCGGTCTTGAAGATGTGGAAGATATTCTGGCCGACCTTGATAAAGCTTTTGCAGCGATTGATTAATAAAATAACCGAAAATAAAAAAGAAGGCAGCAAAGCCTTCTTTTTTTGCATTAAATTAATTAAATCAAATGAAATTGGCCGCCGTCTGGCGCAGATAATACAAATCGGCATACAGATTTTCGCCGGGACAGGCGGTGACGTTGAAATCGCGGTGACCGAATATCGTTCCTTCATCAGGATTTAAGCCGTACATCTGGCATAAAAGACCGATTAACTTGCTGGCGGAAGTCATCTGCATGTCCGTCGGCATTTCGTTGTTGAAGTTGCCCGCAAGACAGATACCGATACTGCTGTTGTTGTGCCTGTATGTATGCGCACCGATATCGGCGAGCGGACGGCCCGTTTCGATAAGACCGCTTTTGCGGATGAACATATGGTAGCCGATGCCTGACCAGCCGTTTTGCAGGTGAATGCGGTGAATGTCCGCAGCAGAGACGTCATCTCCCGTCGTGGCGGAATGGTGTACGATAATCTGCCGTGTAAATCTTCTCTCGGACAGTGAGGTGAAATTGAAATAGTTTTCGACAATCGGCAGGTCGGAAGCATACAAGGTGTAGTCCGCCGCTTTCGCTTTATCCGCATTAAGCAGGGAAGCCAGCGTCGTCAGCGCACTGCTGCCCGCCAAAATCGCCCCGCCGAGTTTTAAGCCCTTTAAAATAAATTCTCTCCGGTTCATTGTCTATATCATCATACCTTTCTGTAGTATATTGCATTAATTAATAAAGAATTTGAAAATCTTAATCTATTGTGCCGGTTAACATTCCGAAGCAGTATAATAGTTTATATTCAGTGAGGTTAAGTGACAACATTGAACGAATATAAACTGTTATACTGCTGGCTACAGGCTCTATGTTACCAGTACAGCAGATAATCTTAATAAAATTATAATACTTGAAGTTCACTATAGATCAATAATTTTATTCCAATAATATAATAGTAGGAAATACGATTTTTTTCAAGAAAACGATTAAGTTTTTCACAAAATATGATTGCATAGCTTTTTCAGATATGATAAAATAGTCGAGTATGCAACAGACGGTCCTCTATACGGCAGAGCCGACACGAACGTCTGAATTAAGGAGGAAAAATAAATGAATATTATCCAGGTTTTAGAACAAGAACAGTTACGCAGTGATATCCCGAAATTTATTCCTGGTGACACTGTACGTGTACATGTAAAAGTAGTTGAAGGTTCCAACGAACGTATTCAGGTATTCGAAGGCGTTGTTATCGCTCGTCAGGGCTCCGGCGTACGTGAAAACTTCACTGTAAGAAGAATTTCCTACGGTGTAGGTATCGAACGTACTTTCCCTATCCATTCCCCACGCCTTGCAAAAATCGAAGTAGTTCGCAGAGGTATCGTTCGCAGAGCGAAACTGTACTATCTCCGCAACCTCACTGGTAAAGCTGCTCGTATTAAAGAAAGACGCTAATCGTATAATAAAAGGGACTGCCTTTGAGGTGAGTCCCTTTTGTTATAATGGTGTTAATTTTGTCTAGGAGGATTATTATGGCTGAAAAGAAAGAGTCATCTTTAGGAAGCGAAATCAAGGATTGGGTTATATCTATCGTCATAGCTGTCGTGCTGGCGCTGTTCATCCGTCATTTCGTCGTGGAGCTGTATCTGGTTGACGGGCCGTCCATGCGTCCTACGCTGCAAAATCAGGAACGCTTGGTAGTCAATAAATTCATTTACGATATTCACGCCCCGGAACGCGGTGATATCCTGGTATTTCAGTATCCGCGCGACCCGAGCCGCGATTTTATCAAACGTGTAATCGCGATACCGGGCGATACGATTGAAATACAGGACGGGAAAGTATTTGTAAACGGTCAGCTGCAGCACGAGCCGTACATTTTGAGTACGACGCGCGGCGATTATCCGCTTGCGACAGTGCCGGAAGGCCATATCTTCGTAATGGGCGACAACCGCAACAATTCGGAAGACAGCCGTTTTGCCGATGTGGGCATGGTGCCGTTTGATTTAATCAAAGGTAAGGCAGTGCTCATTTTCTGGCCGCTTGATAAAATCAGAACATTACCTTGATAAAATTTGATAGAAAAAATAAAGGCTGTAGCAGTTTCCTGTTACAGCCTTTTGTGATGAGATTACATGTCAATGGATGGTGCGCCCAACAGGAATCGAACCTGCGTCTTCGGCTCCGGAGGCCAACGTTTTATCCACTAGACTATGGGCGCATAACAAATGTATTATAGTATAAAAAACGACAGCTGTCAATCAGCATTAAGCAATTTGTCCTGCAAATAATGTGATTGACAGCTGTTTTTGTTTAATTCATCATGAATTTATTAACGGCGGTGCGCCTGATACATATTTTTCGCTACCTGTACGAAAGCTTTTTCACAGAGAAAATCGAGCCGCTCTTGTTCTTTGTTCAGATACAGATAGCCGAGCACCGCTTCAAAGCCGGTGCTGATATGGTAATCATGCACGGAAGCCACGCGCGGCGCATGCGATTTGGCGTTTCTGCCGCGTTTGAAAATATAATTTTCCGTTTCCGTCAGTTCGTCTTTTACCGCTTCATACGCCTGCACCTGAAAGGTGGCGGACACTATCTGCATGCTGAAATCGTTGAGCAGATGCACGTGCGACTGCTCGAAATTCAAGAGACGGGTACGCACATACAGATGATAGTAGGCATCGCCGATATAGGCGAGCACCAGCGGATTGAGCAGTTTCGGATTGGTATCCTCATTTTTATAACGGTCATTCAAAATATCCTGCTCGTCGAACGGAAACAGGTTCTTTTTCAGAAATTGATACTGTTGAAATTTCATTATTTTTTCCAGCGGACACCGGTTGGGGAGTCTTCCAACGTGATACCGATATTTTTCAGTTCGTCGCGGATTTTGTCGGCCGTTGCCCAGTCTTTGTTTTTGCGGGCATCCTGACGGATGGAAATGATGAGGTTCATCAGGTTATCCACAAGGCCGTCGTCAGCCGGTGCGTCGTCTTCGCCCAGAATGCCGATGATGTCGGCCATTTCGTTGAATACGGCAAGGGCTTTGTCTACGGCGTTTTTGTCGCAGGCTGCTTTGCCGGAAGTTACTTCATTGTAATAAATATTGATTTCCTTAGCTAAATCGAACAGAGCGGCAATGGCGAGCGCCGTGTTGAAATCGTCGTCCATAGCTGCGTAGAAGTCTTTTTTCGCTTCGTCGGCTTTGGCGGAAAGCGCACTGCCAGAATTGTCGCTGCCGGACGGCATTTTTGTCAGTTCCTTGAGGTTGTCGAGCGCGTTTTTCAGGCGTGTAAGGCTGGAAGCTGCTTCATCAAGACGCGCGTCGCTGAAATCGAGCGGGCTACGGTAATGCGTGGAAACGATGAAGAAGCGCAGCACTTCCGCCGGATATTTGTCAAGAATTTCTTTTACAGTGAAGAAATTGCCGAGCGATTTGCTCATTTTTTCCTGATTGATGGTGATGAAACCGTTGTGAAGCCAGTAGCGGGCGAAGCTGTTTTCGTCGCTGCAGTAAGCCTGCGACTGGGCAATTTCGTTTTCATGGTGCGGGAAGATGAGGTCGCTGCCGCCGCCGTGGAAATCAAACGTTTTGCCGAGGTATTTCAAGGACATGGTGGAGCATTCGATATGCCAGCCCGGACGGCCGTTGCCCCACGGGCTTTCCCAGAACGGTTCGCCCGGTTTTGCCGCTTTCCAGAGCGCGAAATCCATTGGATTGTGCTTGCGTTCGTTGACTTCAATGCGTGCGCCGGCCATCATGTCTTCCAGTTTGCGGCCGCTCAGTTTGCCGTAGCCGTTGAATTTTTCCACACTGTAATAAACGTCGCCGTCCAGTTCGTAAGCATAGCCTTTGTCAATAAGCACTCTAATCATGTCGATGATTTCCGGCATAGTCTGCGAAACTTTCGGATAAACGTCGGCATGCTGAATGTTAAGTTTATCCATTACTTCAAAATACGCTTTGATGTATTTTTCGGATACATCGCTCCACTGCACGCCGTGTTCATTGGCAGTGCGGATGATTTTGTCGTCCACGTCCGTGAAATTCTGAATGTGTTTTACTTTATAGCCGAGATGGCGGAAATACCGCTTAATAACGTCCCAGGTGACGAACGGACGGGCATTGCCGATATGCGGATGGTTGTACGGTGTTACGCCGCATACGTAAATGCTTACCTGTCCCGGTACGAGCGGTTTGAATTCTTCTTTTTGTTTAGTGAGGGTATTATACACTTTAAGCATTTTTCTTGGAAGCCTCCAATTCTTTTTTTACGTGTTCCAGTTGCAGCTGCAAATCGGAAATACGCTGCGACAGGGATTTAATCATGTCAAGTTCCGGGTCCGGCAGTTTGTCGTGCGACAGGTCGACGTCCAGCTCTTCCGCCAGCTCGCGCATTTTCGGCGAGATATTCTGCGGCGGCTGCTGTTTTTCGCCCTTGATTAAGATGACGCGCCCTGGAATGCCGACGACGGTGGCATAAGCGGGAACGGGTTTTACCACGACGGAGCCGGCGCCGATTTTGGCGTGGTCGCCGACAGTGAATGAGCCGAGCACTTTCGCGCCGCAGGCTACGACAACATTGTTGCCGATGGTCGGATGACGCTTGCCTTTTTCCTTGCCCGTGCCGCCGAGTGTGACGCCCTGGTACAGCGTTACATTTTTGCCGATAATGGTCGTTTCGCCGATGACGATGCCCGAGCCGTGGTCGATGAACAGACCCGGACCGATTTGCGCGCCGGGATGGATTTCAATTCCTGTCAGAAAGCGTGCCAGATGAGAAATAAGCCGCGGCACTACTACCCAGCCTTTACAGTAAAAATGATGCGATAAACGATAAAACCAGATAGCATGAAGTCCCGGATAACACAGTAGAACCTCAATGATGTTTTTTGCAGCCGGGTCGCGTTCAAAGACGACGCGGATATCTTTTTTCAGAGTTGATAGCAGACTCAATTTCTCACCGCCTATAAGTTATAACCCAGCTTTAAAGCTGGGTTATGATGATTAATCTATTATGCCGTTTAATTGTATTCAGCAGATATACAGCACCGGTGGAGCAGATAAGGGCTGAATGTTTACTGACAAAATAAATTTGTATATATTATTGCATACTTTTAAGCGTTTGTCCAATGCGTTTTACGGCGCGTTCACAGCCGAGCACTTCTACAAGACCGGCAAGGTCCGGGCCGTGCATCTGTCCCGTCAGAGCGATACGTATCGGCATATAAACGGATTTACCGCC
This sequence comes from Megamonas hypermegale, assembly GCA_002314325.1. Taxonomy (GTDB): domain Bacteria; phylum Bacillota; class Negativicutes; order Selenomonadales; family Selenomonadaceae; genus Megamonas; species Megamonas hypermegale_A. The sequence goes on along the minus strand of DCFC01000013.1, from coordinate 112,093 downwards.
GAGTTTTATACCTTTTTCCGCTTTGAACTGTTTCATAATCTGTTTGAACAGCGGCTGAATGTTTTCGGCCGTGAATTCCTCTACAGCAGCAAGTTTGTCTTTAAACAGCGTAATGACTTCAGCTGCCGTTTCTTCTTTCAGTACGGCCTGACATTCTTCGCTGTCAACGGAGAAATCGTCTTTGTAATAGAGGTCGGCAAAATCCGTGTACTGTGCGGCAAAGCTCAAATGGTCGCGGATAACCTGCGTAAAGCGGTTTAAACGGTCAAGTTCTTCGCCGGTCGGAGCTTCAGTAATATAGCCTTTTTCGATTAGGTGCGGGATTGCCATTTCCGTAATTTTTTCCGCCGGCAGTTTTTTCATATACTGGGCATTAATCCAGTTCAGTTTGTCGATATCGAATACGGCCGGATTTTTGGCCACATGGTCCATGGAAAATTCCTTAATCAGTTCGTCAATGGTGAACAGTTCCTGTTCTCCCTGCGGCGCCCAGCCGAGCAGTGCGAGGAAGTTGACGATGGCTTCCGGCAGATAGCCGAGGTTTTTGTACTGTTCAACAGAAGTTGCGCCGTGGCGTTTGCTCATTTTCGTATGGTCCTTGCCCAAAATCAGGGAGATATGACCGAATTTCGGCACAGGGAAACCGAGTGCTTCATACAGTACGACCTGACGCGGCGTGTTGGATAAATGTTCTTCGGCGCGGATTACGTGCGTAATGTGCATTAAAGCGTCGTCGATGACAACGGCGTAGTTGTAGACAGGGATACCGTCAGCTTTTACGATGACGAAATCGCCGATACCGTTGGAGTCGAAGCTCATTTTGCCGCGAACCATATCGTCGAAGTTTACGCTCTGGTCGGTCGGCGTGCGGAAGCGGATAACCGGTTTTCTGCCTTCCGCCTTGTATTTTTCAATCTGTTCCGGCGTGAGATTGCGGCAGTGGCCGCCGTAAATCGGCATTTTGTTTTCGGCGCGCAGTTTCTGGCGTTCCGCTTCGATTTCTTCTTCCGTGCAGTAGCAGTAGTATGCTTTGCCTTCCGCTAAGAGTTTATCAGTGAATTTCTTGTAGATATCGAGGCGTTCCGTCTGGCGGTACGGACCGTAGTCGCCGCCGACGTCGATACCTTCGTCCCAGTCAAGGCCGAGCCATTTTAAAGCGGCTTTGATATTTTCTTCCGATTCTTTGGTGGAACGGACTCTATCTGTATCTTCGATACGTAAAATAAGTTTACCGTCAGGATATTTTCTGGCAAGCAGCCAGTTGAAAAGTGCACTTCTCGCACCGCCGATATGGAACGGGCCGGTCGGGCTAGGTGCAAATCTAACTCTGATTTGTTCAGACATTAATAATACCTCCAAATATTTGAGTTTACAGTTGATTATCAGCAAACTATATTATACCATAAAAAGCCGAGCTGTTAAGCCGTTAAGCAATTTTTTCGATACTGCACACGGCGTAGGACGACATGCCTTCTTCCGAGCCGGTAAAGCCCAGCCGTTCCTCCGTCGTTGCCTTGATATTTATTGCGTCCAAATCCGTTTTTAAAGCCGCCGCTATATTTTGGCGCATTTTCTCGATATGCGGCATAAGTTTGGGACGCTGCGCCACAATCGTCGCGTCAACGTTGTTTATTCTGTAATTTTTTTCTGCCAGCAGACTGCCGACGTGTTCCAGCAGGATAAGGCTGGAAATGCCTTTATACTTTTCATCCGTATCGGGAAAATGTCTGCCGATATCGCCGAGAGATGCCGCGCCCAAAAGAGCGTCGGCGATGGCATGCAGCAGTACATCAGCATCGGAATGGCCGAGCAGCCCCTTTTCATGCGCGATTTCCACGCCGCCTAGAATAAGCTTGCGGCCTTCCACTAATTTATGCACATCATAACCAATACCAACTCGCATAAAAAACCTCCTGTGTGATAGTAAATTATTACTTACTGTGCTAGTTGATTTCCCAAAGCAGTATAATAGTTTATATTCAGTGAGGTTAAGTGACAACATCGAACGAATATAAACTGTATACTGCTGGCTTAAAAGTGCGATGTCTTACTAGCACAGCGGATAAACTATTATTTCTGCACTTTGCCTAAAATATCGCTTATGAGCGAAGACATTTTTATTTTTACGTGTTTGGCGGCTTTGTGGCTGAACAGCATTTCCGCCATGAACAAATCGGTCGGGGTCGTGATTTTGATATTATCGTAATCGCCCATGACAAGTTTTACACTGCGGCCGGTGCGGCGGACAATGCTCGCTTCGTCAGTGCCGAGAAAATCATCCTCCTGCGCTTTTTGATGTGCCTGCGCCAGAATTTCCTTGCGAAATCCCTGCGGCGTCTGGATGGCCCAGAGCTTGTCGCGGTCGGGAACTTTTTCAATGAAGCCCATTTCATCGATTACGGCCGTCGTATCCTTGACGGGAACGGCGCAAACGGCACTGCCCGACAGCATTACTTCGTCGACTACGTTTTGAATGACTCTTTCCGAGATGAGCGGCCGCGCCGCATCGTGCACCAGTACGATATCAGCCTCAGGACTTACCGCCATAAGACCGTTGTACACGGAATACTGCCGTTCGCTGCCGCCTGCCACGATTTTATACGGTTTCAGTCCCGGCATTCTGCCGAGCACTTTTTTGATAATGTCCATCTCGTTCACGTCGACGGCGATAACGAGCTCGTCAATACAGTCGCAGCGGGAAAACGTCAGCAATGTCTGAATTAATATCGGCTTCCCGGCAAGTTCGGTGAATATTTTATTGAAGCCCAGCCCCATGCGTCTGCCCTGTCCCGCCGCCGGAAAAATAACGGATACCATAAAAATCCTCTCCTTAAAAAAAGACGCTACAAACATAATTGCAGCGTCTTCATAGTTTTATTTTGGTTTAGCAAAAATCATGCGTCCTGCTGATGTCTGGAGTACAGACGTTACGATGACTTCCAGCGTTTCGTTCAAGTGTCTGTGTCCGTTTTCAACAACTATCATTGTACCATCATCCAAATATGCAACGCCCTGTCCCTGTTCCTTACCATTTTTTACTACGGTGACAACCATTGTTTCGCCTGGAATAACGACAGGCTTTATGGCATTGGCAAGTTCGTTGATGTTTAGAACCTGCACACCTTGAAGTTCAGCGACTTTGTTTAAGTTAAAATCATTGGTGATAATTTTTGCGCCGATTTCCTGCCCGAGGCGGATTAATTTGGAATCGACACCGGAGATATCGTCGTAATCGTGATGGTCGATTTCCACAAGCATATCGAAATCCGTCTGAATGCGTTTCAAAATATCGAGTCCGCGCCGTCCTCTGGTGCGTTTTAAAAGGTCGGAAGAGTCGGCGATGAATTGCAGTTCTTCCAGTACGAAGACAGGAATGAGCAGCGTCCCTTCGATAAAGCCGGTTTTGCAGATATCGGCAATGCGGCCGTCAATGATTACGCTCGTGTCGAGCAGCTTGTACGACGGAAGATTGCGTTTTTCCTTTTCAGACAGAGTTTGTTCTTCTTTATTTTCTTCCTTTGCAGCTTCCTTGTTGCGGCTTGGCAGAATGGATATGATATCATTACGTTTTTTTATAGTGATATAAAGACCTAGATAACCGAATACGATACTGAAGATGATGGGAATGTACGGGCCAATGAGCGGTATTCTGGAGAAAGCGACGCCCAAAAGGTTCGCGATAATAAGACCGACAGCCAGACCGCACACGCCGGCAACCACGTCGTGGATTGGCGTTTTGCTGAGCTGACGTTCCACCCAAATGGAGAAAATGCGAAGTTTACGTATGCAGTACGGAGAGAAAAGAAAGCCGACTGTTCCGCCGATAGCACTTCCCAGTATTATGGATATGGCATTCATCATGGTCATATCCAGGATGTCCAAATTTATGCGTAAAAATTCCGCGCTGATGATAAATGCCAGAAGCGGACTGGCAAATTCGAATAAAGTTGCGCCAAGTACTACAGCGAAAGCTGTAATAAAAAATTTCAATACCTTATTTAATAGCACTGTTGTTCTTAAACCCCCTTTTCTAAGATGATATAAACTATTGTACTAAAATAATGAACAAAAGTCTATGCAGATTGATAAAATCTAATCAAAATCTAATCATTACTTGTTGTGCTGATAAAACATCGGGTCTGATATTGTCACTTAACCTCATTAAATATAAACCATTATACTGCTTTGAGATAATATTAGTTATAATCAGGCGAAAATATAGCGAAGCGCTTCGCTAAGATATTTTACGCCGTGAATATTAATATTGCCTGAATAGTTGTCAAGCCGTTCGAGATTTTTGTAAGGGAGTATGATATTGGTAAAGCCCATGCGGACAGCTTCGCGCACTCTGATATCGGGCTGACTGACAGAGCGGACTTCGCCCGACAGCCCCACTTCACCGAAGATGATGGTCTGCGCTTTGATGCTCTGATTGCGGAAACTCGATGCCATAGCGCAGCAGAGCGCGAGGTCGACGGCCGGGTCGTCAATTTTTATGCCGCCGGCGACTTTTACATAAACGTCGCAGCTGCCGATATTGAGATGAACGCGTTTTTCCAGCACGGCGAGCAGCAGCTGAATTTTCTTTATGTCAATAGAGTCGGATGTGCGGCGCGGCGGTACGTACGGCGTCGGTGCGACGAGCGACTGGATTTCCACCAGAAGCGGGCGCGTTCCTTCCAGCGCGGGAATGATTACCGTACCGGAGACGCTGTCTGTCTGTTCGGACAGAAACATTTTGGAAGCGTCGGGCACGTCGATTAAGCCATTTTCGCGCATTTCAAATATGCCGATTTCATTTGTGTTGCCGAAACGGTTTTTTACGGCGCGTAGCACGCGGTATTCGGCATTGCGCTCGCCTTCAAAGTACAGTACGGTATCGACGATATGTTCCAGTACGCGCGGACCGGCGAGCGTGCCGTCTTTCGTTACATGGCCGATGATGAAAATGGCGATATTGTTCTGCTTGGCAATGCGCAGAAGGCTCACGGAACATTCGCGTACCTGGCTGACGCTGCCTGGTGCGCTCTGAATATCGGGACGGAAAATCGTCTGAATGGAGTCGATGATGAGTAAATCGGGCTTCTGGTCGAGTACGTGGCGTTCAATGCGTTCCAAATCCGTTTCGCTCAGAACGTACAGATTATCGTCAAGCGCATTCAGTCTGTCGGCGCGCATGCGGATTTGGCGGGAGCTTTCTTCGCCTGTTACGTACAGTACGCGGTGATTTTTGGCGACATGAGCGCAGATGCGCAGGTTAAGGCTCGACTTGCCCACGCCGGGGTCGCCGACCATGAGCACGAGCGAGCCGGGAATAATGCCGCCGCCGAGTACGCGGTTCATCTCCGGCGAACCGGCGGAAAAGCGCGGCAGGTCTTCCGTCGTTATTTCCTTTATCGGTCTGGGCACAGTGTTCGTCTTGGTGGCGTTCAGGCTGAAACCGCGGTTTAAACCGGCAGAAGAACCGGTATCTTCCAGTTCCTCCACGAGCGTATTCCATTTGCCGCAGCCGGGACATTTGCCCAGCCATTTCGGCACACTGTAGCCGCATTCCTGACAAACATACAATGTTTTTCTTTTAGCCATAGTAAGTTATCCTCACAATAATTAATAAAAAATAAATAATTATACCAGTTCGGCACAATATAAGATAAAGAGAATTATTTTCTTAATTTATTCTTATATTGCGCCGGGCAATTT